>DBRW01000015.1 GCA_002306075.1 Synergistaceae bacterium UBA1358 | reverse complement strand
TTACTTGGTTTTTTGATGTTTGGGAATCTTCTTCGTGTCAGTGGTGTAACTGAAAGATTGTCTCAGGCAGCACAGAACGAGTTGGCCAATATTGTGACAATACTACTTGGCTTCTCTATCTCGGCAACGATGACTGCTGAAAAGTTTGTCAATATCAGCACGCTGGCAATTATAGGTATGGGACTCGTCGCGTTTGTTCTTGACACAGTCGGGGGAGTTTTTACCGCAAAATTAGTGAATCTCTTCTTGCCAAAAGACAAAAAAATAAACCCAATGATTGGGGCAGCAGGAATCTCTGCCTTCCCAATGTCCGCAAGGACAATACAGAAAATGGGTCAGAAAGCCGACCCGTCAAACTTCCTCCTGATGCATGCCATAGGAGCCAACGTTGCAGGCCAGATTGGATCAGTTCTGGCCGGGGGTGTACTTTTGGCATATTTGGGAGGATAAACGTAATGCCATTAAAAGCAAATTAGGGCCAGTATCATTACCGTTTTCCTATTGGACATAAGGACAGAAATAGATTAAATTAGCCGGACGGCAGTATCATTTTTTGCCGCCCTAATCTGCGTTTTCCGGGGTGTTTTTGATTTGGTCATTTACGGTGTCCTTCTTCTTTCCTTGTGCTACTTTGCCGGCCTCTTTGTCGGAGAGGTCATGGGAAGGCTTGTCGGTCTGGATGCCAACGTAGGCGGAGTGGGCTTTGCTATGCTCTTCCTGCTCCTTCTGTGCAGCTATTCGGAGACTGTCAAGATTGCGCTGAAGAACGGGCGTTTTTGCTCCGGGCTCACTTTCTGGCAGAACATGTATATACCGGTGGTCGTAGCCATGTCGGCTTCACAGGATGTTGTGAAGGCTGTTAAAAGCGGATGGCTCGCGATCCTCTGCGGGATCACACTGACGATCCTGAGCCTTTGTCTCATACCTTTGGTCAGCAGGATATCTTCATCGAAGGGGAGATCGGAGGAAGGGTACCGGGAATGATGGTCTTTGTCGGGGCAGCGGAAAATATCCTTGTAAAGAACCCGCTCGTTACGGCCTTTGCCGTTGTGGGGACAGTCACCTTTGTTTCATATGCCCTTTCAAAATATTTAACAAAGGGAAAACTCAACGGATCTTCGATAGCCATCCTGTTCGGCCTTCTGATGGCATATGTAGGTGGCCGTGTGACCGGCGGCAGCAAGGGCATCTCTGATATCCCGGTTTTTGCCGGGATAGGTCTGCTCGGGGGTTCGATGATGAGGGATTTTACGATAGTTGCCACAGCTTTCGGCGCTGATTTCAATGAACTAAAAAGATTAGGCCTTGCAGGCCTTGTTTCGCTTATTCTCGGAGTTCTGTTTTCTTTTACAATCGGAGCGGTCTTCGCATGGTTCGGTGGTTATACCTCAGCGGAAGATATCACAACGATCGGAGCCGGGGCAGTGACCTTCGTCGTCGGACCGATAACGGGAGCGACGCTCGGTGCCGATTCTTCCGTGATAGCTCTTTCCATCGGGATCGGCGTGGTCAAGTCAATAGCGGTCATGGTGATAACACCGCTCGTTTCGAAGATAATAAAGATCGATAAACCCAGAGAGGCGATAATTTTCGGCGGACTGCTCGGTACGACCAGCGGGACTTCGGCGGCTATGGCAGCGATCGACCCCGCGCTCGTACCTTATGCGGCAATGACAGCCACTTTCTATACCGGTCTGGGCTGCCTTGTCTGCCCCTCTGTGCTTTATTTTGCTGTATCGGCCATAGTGTAAATAAGTGTTATTATTTTTATTATCGATGTAATGATGAGGGGGCTGTCAAATGGGCAAGTATAATTTTGATGAATATATCGAGCGCCGCAACACAAGTTCGATGAAATGGGACCTTATGGGAGAACGTTTCGGAGATCCTGATCTGCTGCCTTACTGGGTCGCGGACATGGATTTCAAGTCGCCTCCGGAGGTGCTGGAAGCAATAGATGCAAAGCTGAAGCATGGTGTTCTGGGCTATCCTGTTGCCGAGGAGAGCCTGATCGGATCGATAGTAAACTGGGAAAAGATCCGTCATGGATGGAGCTTTGACAAAAGCGCCGTGACCTGGGCCCCGGGAGTTGTAAGCGGACTGGCTTTCGCGATCGAGGCTTACACGAAGCCCGGCGACGGGATAATACTCCAGACCCCTGTATACCCGCCATTTTATGAAATAATCGAGATGTCGGGCAGGCATGTAGTGAAAAACCCGCTGAAAAGGGAGAACGGCAGATTCGTCATGGATCTGGAAGGGCTGGAAAAACTTATAGCCCCCACATGCCGCACCATGATATTCTGCAGCCCTCACAACCCTGTAGCACGTGTGTGGACCAGGGCTGAGCTTGAGAAACTTTCAGATATCGCCGAACGAAAAGATATGCTTATCCTCTCTGATGAGATCCATCAGGATATCGTCTTCAGCGACGCGAAGCATACATGCCTTGCCTCGCTTCCGGGAATGGATAAGCGCACTCTGACATATATCGCGCCAAGCAAGACCTTCAACCTCGCGGGGCTGACTTCGTCAGTTGTGGTGATCCCGGACCATTCGCTGATTGAGCAGTACAGATCAGTGCTTGCGAGATTCCATCTGGCAAGGCTCAATGCTATCGGACTTATCGCAATGGAAGCCGCCTACACCAGGTGTGCCGGATGGGCGGACGAGATGGTCGCGTACCTTGAAGGAAACAGGGATTTCACGGAGGAATTCTTGAAGGAACGGATGCCCAAAGCAAAGATGGACCACCCCGAAGGCACCTATATATTCTGGATAGATTTCAGAGGTTACGGTTTTGACGGAAAGACCCTCCCCGAATTCCTTGTTAAAGAGGCCAAGGTCGCATTGAACAAGGGGCTTGATTTTGGTACCGAGGGGGACGGTTTTGCGCGTCTCAATGTAGGCACGACAAGGAAGCAGCTTGAGGAAGGGCTTGAAAGGATCGCGGCAGCCCTGGAGAGGACCGGCAGAAACAGATAAAGATTTTGGGAAGGCCCGTCTGCTCTTTTAATCGCACAAATCGTCGGCCGCGGGCTCAAAGCCTGCGGCCGACAGCTTATTTCGAACGTGGGATATGACTCACTCAGAGCCGACCTCGTTTATGTATGTCGATGCATAGTTCCTGTCGATCGTTATGACGGGGAAAAAGGCAGGATCCTTTTCCTTTATCGCCCTCTCGATCTTCTCTATTGCCTTGCTGTCCGATATGTCATAATCCGCCGGGATAAGAACGTCAAAGATAAGATTTGTGTGAGTATCTCCTTTGACCACTCTGAAATCATGGATGCTCAGGGTCGGTTCGACTGAGCGGACGATGTCTTCTGTCATTTTCTTTAATCCGTTTATCTCTTTGTCATCTGTGATCACAGGGTCCAGATGTATTACAAGGTTTATGTTCATCTCCCTTGCACAGTCTCTCTCGATGCAGTCGATCAGGTCGTGGGAGCTGATAAAGCTGCCCTTTGCATCTACTTCGGCGTGGACTGTCGCGAAGATAACATTTGGCCCGTATCTGTGTACCACAAGGTCATGGACATTTATTATCCCCTTGTAAGAGCGTACCTTTCGTTCGATCTTTTCGACAAGTTCAGGGTCGGGCATCTCTCCCAGAATTGGTCCCAAAAGAGATTTCAGGATCATGATACCCGAGCGCAGAATGAAGAGAGCCACTCCCATGCCCATCCATCCGTCTATCTGATATCCGAAATATCTGGAGACCAGCAGTCCGCAAAGCACCGCAGATGTCGTAAGGACATCATTCATCGAATCCGCGGAGGCTGCCTTTACGGCTGATGACGATATGAGTTCTGCTACCCTTGAATAAAATTTTGCAAGCCACAGCTTAACCGCGACGGAGATGATCAGTATGGCTATCATCAGGTCTGAGGTCAGTGTCGGCCTGGGGTCGATTATCCTGCTTACGGACATCTTGATCAGTTCCACCCCTACCAACAGGATGACTATTCCGAGGATGAATCCGGTAAGGTACTCTATGCGCTCATGTCCGAACGGATGGTCCCTGTCTGCGGGTTTGCCGGACAGCTTGAAGCCTATCAATGTAACGACAGCCGATCCGCTGTCCGAAAGGTTGTTGATGCCGTCGGCAGTGACCGAGATGCTGCCGAATAGGGTGCCGGCCGATATTTTAGCAAGGCTAAGAGCAAGGTTCACTATGATCCCTACGGCCCCTGCAAAGGCCCCGTAACTCCTTCTTACCGACGGATCAGATATATTTCGGCTGTCTTTGACGAATCTGCCGATCAAAAAATCGATCATCCGTACCACCTTCAAATGAAAAGTTCAGTCGATCAATGGCCGATCCGGCCATTTGCCGACAGACATGATTTTCCGTATATCATAGCAGTAAAGATGCAGATGGGATCGATGATTATTTCCGGTGATGTTTTTTTGCAGGAGAAGAGCTTATACTGAACAAAGTCTATGACACTCTTTTTTGATTTTGGAGGTGTATACGGTGGAAAAGATCAATATCGGAAACAACGTGTTTTTGCTCCCCATGCCGATGGTCCTTGTCGGATCGCGCATCAAAGGCAGGCCGAATTTCATGGCGGTGGCGTGGGTCAGCCGCGTGAATGCATCGCCAAACGTTATGTGTGTTGCCATAGGGAATAAGTTTACCGCGGAGGGGATCCTTGAAAACAAAGAGTTCAGCATAAATATACCATCGGTGGATCTTATGCCTCAGACTGACCTTATGGGCATTGTCAGCGGCAGAGATTATGACAAATCAAAGGAATTTGACATTTTCTACGGAGCGTTAAAAAACGCGCCGATGATATGTGAATGTCCCGTCATGATGGAATGCCGTTTGGTAAAATCTGTCCGGCTCGAAGTGGATACCCTTTTCATGGGTGAGGTCATGAATGTCTGGTCCGAGGAAAAGTATCTTACCAACGGAGCCCCCGACATCACAAAGGTCTCTCCGTTCTGCCTCAGCATGCCGGACAACCGTTACTGGTCTCTTGGAAAAGAGATAGGGAAGGCCTGGCATGAGGGAATGAAGCTGAAAGATAAGCTTCAGAAAATATAACAAAAAGTCCATTTATGAAGGGGGGACTTGCCTGAGCGAGTCCCCCCTGTGTCATTGCGTGTGTCAGCTAAATATTACCACTTGCCTCTGCTTACATGACCCGCGATCTCTGCTTTGCTTCTCTGCTTGATCACTGTGGCTTCTTCGGATGCCTGCTTGAACAGCGCCACGCACGGAGGATCGAGGTTGATCTCTATGCCTTCGTCTGCAAGTTTCTTGATTTTGTTTGCAAGTCTTACGATTTCCATATGGATGTCATTGGTGCGGACAGACATAAGGACTTTCTTTGCTTCTTCTTCTGTGAGGGCTGTAAATTTATCCTTTTCGGCAGCGCATTTTGGGCATTTTTCAGGAGCTTCGGGACCTTCATGGATGTAACCGCAGACTGAACATTTGAACAACATAATATCTACCTCCCGTATATTTGTTGTGATATTTGCCGGTTGCATTCTGACATGGTTTTACCTCAATGGAGAAGCAAACTGTCAAATATTTAAGACGGTTATAATTATAGCATGTAAAGTCCCTGTGATCAGATATCTTAAGTTTCAGATTATTTAGTTGCCTGGCATTGCCTGGCAAAAATAAGCAAAAATGGACAAAATTATTAATACGGCAGTAAACACGTTGACACTTTTGTAACAAGATAACTATACTGTTTCAGATAGGTCCTCTATTCCGGTTTCTCTGTAAGAGGGGACGCTGAAATTGTAAAAAATGCTGTCTGTTTGTGGGGAAATAGTCCGTACAAAGGGAAGGGCTGAATAAATGGGTTATTCAGGGATCCTTTGCCTTTGCGAAGGATCCCTTTTAATTCGGACGAAGGGGCAGGTGTGTTTTATATGGAAGGAAACCGCATCGGAGTCGCAGCGATAATCGTTGAAGATCCCGGATCAGTAAGAGAAGTCAACGAAGTCCTGCACGAACACAGCGGGATCATAATCGGGAGGATGGGGATACCGTACCGGGAGAGAAATGTAAGCGTCATATCTCTGGTACTTGATGCCTCACCCGATGAGATCAGCGCACTGACAGGGAAACTTGGCAAGATAAGGGCGGTCTCTGTCAAAGCAGTTATGTCAAAGGGCCGTGCTTCCTGAGAACCTGTTTTCAGTAAGTAATACGGGTCAGCGAAAGCTGATACCATTGAGATCCAATACCAAAAAGGAGAGATCTTCCGTGAAAAAAGCATTACTGGCAGTACTGATAGTTTTAACGGCAGCGGCAGGCTTTGCATTTGCGGCTGATATGCCCGAGGCTATGGGTATCACATATGTAAAGGCCCCGCTGAACGTACCGTCGATCGTCGCAAAGTACAATCAGGTGTTCGAAAAGGCGTATCCCGGTGTGCGTCTGAGCTTTCCCGAGATAACGGAAGGACCGAAGCAGACTGCGGCTCTTGCCGCGGAAGAGATCGGTATCGCCAGCTGCCTCGGTTCGACGTCAGCGATCCTCGCCGCATCGGAAGGGCTTGATGTAAAGATAATCGGGATCTACTCAAGAGCCCCGAAAGCCTTCATGATAATAGTCAGGGATCCTGCGATAAAGAGCGTAAAGGACCTCAAGGGCAAAAAGGTGGCGGGTCCCAAGGGGACCATCCTTCACCAGCTTCTCGCGGCCGCGCTTGATAAAGAGGGTATGACAGTAAAGGACATTGAGTTCATCCAGATGGACCTATCATCGGGCGCGAACGCACTGTCCACGGGAAGCGTCGATGCCGCGCTTCTGGCCGGTCCTGCAGCCTACAATGCCCTCACATCAGGGGCACGCATGCTAAAAAACGGAGAAGGCCTGGTGGATGCGACTATAGTCATAGCTACGACAGAAAAGTTCGCCCAAAAGTATCCCGAGGCAGTCTCAAGATTCCTTAAAGCCCATAATGATACGCTCACGTGGATCAAAAAGAACCCCGATAAGGCCGCCGAGATGACACAGAAGGAAACGGGACTTCCGATGGATGGGGTCAGGATGATGATGCCGTGGTATGATTTTGACAGCAAGATCAGGAAGAGCGATATCGCCGAACTTGCGAAGACCCAGGAATTTATGATAGAGAACGGACTTCAGCGAAACAAGATAGATGTGAATTCACTGATAATGAGGTGAGACAATGGACCTTCAGTCAACTCCGAGGGCCAACCGGCTCCACATAGGTTTTTACGGCAGGCGGAATGCCGGAAAATCAAGCCTGATAAACCTTGTCACCGGTCAGCAGACGGCGCTTGTGTCTGATCATGCGGGGACAACGACCGATCCCGTCATAAAAAGCATGGAACTGTTGCCTCTGGGGCCTGTTGCGGTGATAGACACTGCCGGACTTGATGATGAAGGCGACCTTGGAAAGCTTCGGATCTCAAGAACGATGGAGATGATGGACAGGACAGATCTTGCCCTGCTCATCGTCTCTGCTCCCGATGCCGGTGACACCTCGCTGGAAAGAGGCTGGCTCGAAGAACTCAAAAAGAGGAAGATGCCTGTCATAGGTGTGCTGAACCAGATCGACAGGGTCGGATCGGACTGTGTCGAAAACATAAGATCAGGCCTTGAAGAAGATATGGGCATTCCGTTTACGGCCGTATCGGCCAACGGGAGGGAATACAGGGCCGAACTTCTTTCTGCGATCGTAAAGCATGCTCCCACTGATTTTGAAAGCCCTACTCTTGTCGGAGATATTTTCAGCAGGGGAGACGCAGTGGTTCTCGTAGCTCCTCAGGACATCCAGGCACCCAAGGGAAGGCTCATACTTCCACAGGTCCAGGTGATAAGGGACATCCTGGACAACGGCGGGCTTGCCCTCACCGTGACATTTGACTGCTTCCCAAAGCTGCTTGACTCCCTGAAAGAACTCCCGGCTCTTGTCATAACCGACTCGCAGGTCTTCCCGCAGGTCAATTCGATCCTGCCCCGTGATGTTCCTCTGACCTCCTTTTCCATAGTTATGGCCAGGAGCAAGGGTGACCTTTCGACTTTTGTGAGAGGTGCGAGGGTTATAAACAGCCTTAAGGAGAGTGACAAGGTACTTATCGCGGAGGCCTGTACCCATGCGCCCCTGCAGGAGGATATTGGCAGGGAAAAGCTGCCGAGGTGGCTGCGCGAAAGGGTTGGCAGCGGTCTGACCGTTGATATCTCGACAGGCCTAGATTTCCCCTCCAACCTGAACGAATACGCGCTCATCCTCCATTGCGGAGGATGCATGTTCACAAGAAAACAGCTCATGTCGAGGATAATCAAAGCGGATGCGGAGAATGTCCCTATTACAAATTACGGCGTTGCGATCGCCGCGATCAACGGGATCCTGGAAAGGGTAATTGAAGTTTTCCCCGAATTAAAAAATCAGTGAACTGAAATACCAAATAGCCTCATGTCGGACAGATCAGGTCCCCTCAGTGAAGGGATGTTGTCAATTTTAAGTTTAAAATTTAAACTGGAACCCGGAGCATTGCATAATGCAAAAATCGATTTACCTGTGTTCCTATAAAATTTAAATTACAGGGAGAATATTCGTTGAAGAGGACAATGTCATCATATTTGTGCGGCTTCAGGGGAATTACCGTTGCTTTTCTCTTCACTGCAATTTATTTCTGTTTCCCCGGTGTGCCTGCATATGCCCTGGATCTGCATCAAAGTGAGGAATATGTAGCGCCGATCCCTGAGGATTTCAGTGACCTTACCTGGAGCGGATCATTCGAAAAGCTTCACAATAAAATTTCACGGGAATATGCTTTTACAGATTGGAAAAATATTGATTGGGAGTACCTATATAAAAAAACCAAACCCAAAATTGAAAGCGCACAGGAGTCAAATGATTTCACGGCATATTACCTGGCTCTGAAGGAATACCTTTACAGCATCCCCGATGGACATGTGCGCATGACCTCCATCCCTGAGATCGATAATAAATTTATTGGAGGCGGTTTCGGATTTTCGGCTGTAAGATTGTCGAACGGCAAGCTGGCAGTAAACTGGGTGGATGTATCCGGAGAAGCTTATGCAAAGGGAATGCGCCCGGGGGCAGAGATCATTGAATGGAATGGCCGTCCTGTGGCGGATGTACTTAATGAAGTTCCTGTGCTTTTCGGTTCTAACCCTGCAACAAATGAGGACCTTGTAAATCAGAAGGTCCGATATCTTGTCAGAGCTCCGATAAATACATCGGCATCAATAACATTCTCAAATATTGACGGCATAACCGTAGAAATGTCTTTATGCTCTTATGATGACAATGGATCATCCCTGCGTAAAAATTATCCTGCCTGTGTGGTTTCGGACGGACTGAGAGACCTGATCCTGGAAGTGAAAGATCCGCAGGAGCCTCCTATGTCCATGGTCGAAACAAGATTTATTAAGGGTAACATAGGTTATATCAAGTTATGGGGAGAATTTGACTTTGACTTTAACGGGGGAGAGGAAGCCCCCTCAACACTGGGTTTGTTCAGGAAGGCCCTGAGCGAATTCAAAAAAGCCAAGGTCAGGGGGCTTATACTTGATATCAGAAACAATGTCGGGGGGCTGGATTCAATGGCCGCGGATATCCTGGCATCGTTCTACACTGAAAAAGTGATTTATGAATATCAGAATTCTTACAACACACTGACGGGAAAAATGGAGATACGTCCTGATCCTTCCGTAAGATCCCTTCAGTCGGATCCCGGTCTCTATATCGATCCCGCACTTCCTTACTTTGACGGCCCAGTCGTGGCCCTTATCAATTCAAAATGCGTAAGTTCCGGAGAGGGACTGGCAAAGGGGATAAGGGACCTTCCCCGTGGAATGACCGTGGGATTTTATGGAACAAACGGCTCTTTTGGATTGGCGGGCGACGAGGCCAGGATCTCGGGTGATATCGTTGTGCACTGGCCCTATGGGCAGTCACTCGATAAGGACAAGAAAGTCCAGTTAGACAGCCGTGAAGGAGAAGGCGGGATCTCGCCGTCCATCCGGGTGCCAATGACACTGAGCAATGCGCTTAAAATCTCTGAGGGAGTCGATGTTGAACTGGAAAGGGCAATTGAGGCAATAAAGTCATATCAATAAGGTCTTATCGGAAGAATATAGCCGGACATTCCGATGTTGATCCAATTAAGTATTTGTACGGGACTGCATTTTTCAGGATCTTTGTGCTATGCTATGCGCGTATGAGCGCATATCGCCGCATAAGGCTGCGTTCATGACCAATCAAGGAGGTCGATCGTTGGTGAGTTCCGACATATCCGGCAGTATTATTCTGCTGGTCGTGTTATTGATATTTTCGTTCTATTTCAGTGCCACAGAGACGTCAATAACGGCAGCAGGAAAAGGAAAACTACTCGCTCTGTCCGATGAATATCCACATCGCCGAAAAGGCTTCTTCTGGCTTGCTGACAACACAGCCAAGGCGATAAACGTTACCCTGATAGGAAATAATGTCGTAAATATTGCAGCAAGCGCAGTCGCCACTACACTGGCGCTGAATTTCTTCGGTGCTCTGGGGCCTGCCCTGGCGGTCGCTGTAATGACGATACTTATCGTGATATTCTGCGAGATCCTGCCCAAGAATTTTGCAATAGCAAAAAAAGAGGCTGTTCTCCTTTTCTCTCTCCCATTTCTGCAGGTCATAAGCACCTTGATGACGCCTCTTACGTGGTCTTTGAGGATGGTCCTCAGACTTTTTGGAAAAATTATAGGTATGGACCTTATCTCGTACAGCTCTCTAATATCACGCGAGGAAATAGATCATATCGTCACCGAAGGCAGCGCTGTCGGCGCTCTTGAAGAGGACGAGCGCAAGATGATCCACGGGGTCATAGCTTTTGAGGAGACCAGGGTTTCTGAGGTCATGGAACCCAGGACCGACGTATTCGCGATCGAACAGGACGGGACAGCGGAAGAGGCGGTGAAAATATTCCTTGAAAGCGGTCATTCAAGGATCCCGGTGTACAGGGAAGACCTTGACCAGGTGATCGGGATACTTTACGCGAAGGACCTTCTGGGGCCGCTTGCCCATAACGAAAAGAACATCTCAATAGTAAAACTGATGAGAAAGCCCCTCTTTGTGCCGGAGACCATGAAGACCGACGAGGCCCTTGACGTGATGAAAAAATCAAGGACCCACATCGCTATCGTGATCGACGAGTATGGGGGCATGGCCGGGCTTGTGACGCTTGAAGATCTTATAGAGGAGATAGTCGGCGACATACAGGACGAATACGATACGGAGGTCCCGGAGATACAGGCGGAGGACGAGAATACCTATATCGTCCAGGGATTCGTCAACCTCGAAGAACTTTCCGATGCGCTTGCATATCCTTTCGATACGGCTTTTGAAGATGTGGATACCCTTGCAGGGATGGTGCTCGAGCTTTCCGGAGATTTTCCGAAGCAGGGTCAGCTTATAACTTACGGCGCATGGGACATACATGTGCTTGAGGTCAGGAACCACAGGATAATGCAGGTGCGCATGAAATATATCAAGGAACGGACAGAGGGTCCGGACGCCGATTAGATCCCGGCACTGAAAAAAGATAAGAGGGAGGACCGCGTTAAATGGGGCGGTCCTCCCTCTTATTTTATCATTCCGGTTTGGGGTAGCGATTTACCTTGCCTGTTATCTCTGTTATGCGGATCTTTACCACAGCCGTAACGCTCAGCTTTTCTTCCGTGATAGGTCCTTTGGGCCCCCTGTAATGTTCCATCATCAGCTCGAGAGCCGCTCGTTTTTCGTTGTTGTCTTCGATGAATTCCGCGATACCGCGCCCCGATACGCTTTTGTACTTCATGCTGAATTTAGTCGGGTCCTCTTCATTGCGGACGATTTCAGCATCGACCGTAACGTTGAACGCGACCTTGTTGTTCTCTTTCAGAAGGTCGATCTTTTTGCCCTCTTTTGCGCAATGGATCACTATAAAATCGTCGCCGAAGCCGTAATTGAGCGGTACGATATAGGGCCAGCCGTCTTTGCCTGCCAGCGCCAGTTCCATCCATTCCCCCTTTTCAAGGACCTCCGTCATCCATTCGCGGGATACCACTTCCCTATCGATTCTTCTCATACGGCACACCTCCTGAAACATACTCAGGTGAGTATAGTACATGAGGTAAGGCGGGACAACTGTATGGCCGGCGCAGACGGGTCAGCCCGCGCTGAAGCAGACATACCGCGAAAAGTTGCTGTTACGGTTTGGGGTAGAAGTTTATCTTTCCGGTAAGTTCCGTTATCGATATCTTTATGACGGCAGTGGCCTTGAGAGTAGCTTCTGTCATGGGTTCCTTCGGCCCATGGTAATGTTCCATGATAATTTTCAGGGCCTCTCTTTTTTCATCGATATCCTCGATAAGCTTTGCGGTCCCGAGCCCCGAGACGCTCCTGTACTTCATGCTGAATTCAGACGGATCATTTTCGTCCCGTATTATCTCGGTGTCTATGGCCACGTTGAAAGCGACCTTGTCGTTTTCCTTCAGGAGATCGATCTTTTTACCCTCTCTCGCTCCGTGGACGATTATGAAATCATCCCCGATCCCGTAATTGAGCGGTACTACATAGGGCCATCCGTCCTTTCCGGACATCGCCAGCTCCAGCCAGACACCCTTTTCCAGCACTTCCATCATCCATTCGCGGGAAGTGACTTCCTTATCTTTTCTTCTCATAAAAACACCCCCGTATGTGTGTTTAGATGATTATAGGACCTGCCGGGACACGGAACAATCACAAAGTTAAAGGCGCACTCTGATCCCCTTGAGTGAAAGGTATTTTTTTAATTCCGGTATAGGGATCTCATTGTAATGGAAAAGCGAAGCCGCAAGCACGGCATCAGCCCTTCCGACGGCGAAGGCGTCGTAGAAGTGGGGATAGTCGCCGGCACCTCCGGATGCGATGACCGGTATATTGACCCTCGAACTCACTGCCGCTGTCAGTTCGATGTCGTAACCTGACTTTGTTCCGTCCCTGTCCATGCTTGTAAGCAGTATCTCTCCAGCACCGAGCCGCTCTGCTTCCATGGCCCATTTGACCGCGTCGATGCCGGTCGCCGTACGTCCGCCTGCGGTGTAGACCTCCCAGGTGCCGTCACCTTTTCTTTTTGCGTCGATGGCTGCAACGATGCACTGACTGCCGAAAGTCTCCGCGGCCTCGGTTATGAGCTCCGGTCTCTTTACGGCTGAGGAATTTAGTGAGACTTTATCGGCACCTGCCCTGAGGATAGTGCGGATGTCTTCGATGGTGCGGATCCCTCCCCCTACCGTTATCGGTATGAATACCCCGGATGCCACGGCCCTGACGAGATCAGCCACTGTATCTCTTGCATCGGCAGTCGCAGTGATGTCGAGGAAGACTATCTCGTCGGCTCCTGCCGCTTCATATGCAGCGGCGCATTCCGCAGGATCGCCGGCGTCCCTCAGGTCGATGAAATTTACTCCCTTGACGACTCTTCCGTCTTTGATGTCAAGACATGGAATTATCCTCTGCGCGTACATTATCGGCATCCTCCGGCAAGTTCGGCAAAACGTCTCAATATGGAAATGCCACCAGTCCCGCTCTTTTCAGGGTGGAACTGGAAGCCGAAAAGGTTATCCTGTTCCACCGCGGCGTCAAAAGTCGTTCCGTATTCCGATACGGCAGAGACCGCCTCTTCATCATCCGCCTTTACATAATATGAGTGTACGAAATACATGTATGGCTGATCGGGGAGCTTTCCGAGAAGCCTGCTCGCCTTTTTGACCCTGATAGAGTTCCATCCCATGTGTGGTATTTTCAGCCCTTTCTCCGAAGGGAAGCGAATGACTTTCCCCCTAAGGATCCCCAGGCCGGGGACTCCCGGACTCTCTTCGCTCTCTTCAAACAGCAGCTGCATTCCGGCGCATATGCCGACAAAGGGTCTTCCGCTTATTGCCGCAGCCCTCACCGTTTCAACGAGTCCCTTGCGTTCCATCTCCGACATCGCGCTTCCGAACGCCCCTACACCGGGAAGGATCGCCCCGTCTGCGGAAAGTATTTCTGCCGGGTCTGACGTTACGGTCCACGGACATCCTATAAAGTTCAGGGTATTGCAGACACTCTGCAGATTACCTGCCCCGTAATCTATTATCGCTATCATTTGTCTTCGTTCCTTCTGTGGCGGCACATAAGTTCATGGAGCACTTCGTTCAGCGTGACGCCCGAAGAGATGCAGGCTACGAGAAGGTGATAGAGCAGGTCGGCGGCCTCATACCGGAAGCCCTCCCTGTCTCCTGTGGCCGCCGCGATCGCAGTTTCGACCCCTTCCTCTCCGACCTTCTGGGCTACCCGTGAAGGTCCTTCTGCGAGGAGTCTCGCGGTGTAACTCTCTTTTGGATCTTCTGACTTCCTTATGACGAGATAACGCCAGAGCCGTCCAAGGAAAGTGGCTTCTGTCGAGTTTTCTTTTCCCCATATCGAACGGTAAAAACAGCTGCGCTTTCCCGTATGGCACGCAGGCCCGGAAGGCTCCACGACAGCGAGCAGCGTGTCCCCGTCGCAGTCTGTGCGAAGCTCGAAGACCTTCATGACATTTCCGCTGGTCCCGCCTTTTCTCCACAGCTCTTTTCTGGATCTGCTCCAAAGGGTCAATTCTCCCGAATCGGCTGTGAGCCTGAGTGCCTCCTCATTTGCCCATGCGGCCATGAGTATTTCAGCGCTGGTCCGGTCCTGAACGATGACAGGGACCAGTCCCTTTTCGTCAAATTTGACAAGGCCGATGTCGATCTCCGCCATGATCTATCTTTCCTTTCCCGATGCCGCTTTCAGTGCATCTGAGATCGTTATCCCGCCCTCGTAAAGACTTTTGCCGACGATGACCCCCGCCAGTCCGAGGGAGTTCAGTGATATGATGTCGTTCGCGGAGGTTATCCCACCTGCCGCAACTATGTCATTCCTCTTTTCACCCAACTGCCTGTAAAGTTCGGGGTCGGTGCCTGACATCAGGCCATCCAGGTCGGTATTCGTCACCAGAAATATCGAAAAACCAATTTTCCTGAACCATTCAAGGGCCTCTTTCGGACCCATATCGGCATTGCTCAGCCAACCCGAATGTACGATCCTTCCCGCCTTTATGTCTACCGCAGGCATTGCTGCGGGACCAAACTCGCTTGCTATCTGAAGCGGAATGTCGTCATCCGTGAAAAGCATGCTCCCTATCATGACCCTGCCTGCCCCGGCAGATAGCGCGTCTCTTATGTTGCTCTCCGAGCGGAGCCCTCCTCCGTACTGGACGAACATGCCAAGTGACGATATCTCTTCAAGTATCTGCAGATGGCACGGATGTCCCGCCTTCGCCCCTTCGAGGTCGACAATGTGTATGTGAGTGCATCCTGCGTCCATAAAACTTTTTGCCATTTCAGACGGCGAATGTCCGTAGTCCGTGATTTTGGAAAAATCTCCGCCGGTAAGGCGCACGACTTTTCCACCAAAAAGATCGATCGCAGGAAAGAATATCACAGCCAGAGCCCCTTCGTGCTCGGTGCCCTGTCAGAAGGGGAAAGAGCCTGACCGAGAGCCATGCCGACAGCCTTGAAGACGGCCTCCGCTGCGTGGTGCGAATTGTCGGCCTCAAGCAGCGCGACATGGAGCGTGATGCCGCCCTCTCTTGCAAAGCCCCTGAAAAATTCAGCCACGAGTTCCATGTCGAAATCGCCGCATTTTTCCGAGGGGAATGATCCGGAGAAGTAAGAAGCTCCTCTCCCGCTGAAATCAAGGGCTACTCTTGCCAAAGAACCGTCCATTGGCAGGATGCACCAGCCGTAACGCGCGATGCCCCCCTCTTTTGCGATTTCCCTGAGCATCTGTCCGAGGACGATCCCAATATCCTCCGTAAGGTGGTGGAAGTCGACCTCTGTGTCTCCTTTTGCCTCAAGACATATGCCGATCCCGGCCCTGCTGAACATAAGGTCGATCATATGGGCGAGGAATCCGCAGCCGATCCCGATCCTTCTCTTTATCCCCGGAAATTCGAGGGAGACTTCTATCTCTGTCTCATTGGTCTTTCTTCGGGCATCCTTCTTCATGCGCATGCCGCCCCTTTTACATAGTTTTCGATCGCGTTCACCACTCCGAACATGGAACGCCATCTGAGCCGGACAGATCCTTGACCCGCCAGCAGGCGCAGCGATACCGGAGCCGTCTCCTTGATGACCATCAGTCCGTTGGCCTTTATCGTGTTTCCGGTCTGGACTATGTCAAAGATGCAGTCGCTGAGCCCAAGAGCCGGTGCGAGTTCGACAGACCCGTTGAGTCTGAGTATCTTTATCTGGACTCCCCATGAGCCGAAAGTGTTTTCCGCGATCCTCGCGTACTTTGTGGCCACCTTGAGTCCCATGAGGCTGCAGGTGTTGCCGTTGAACTTTTCAGCGATCGCCCTTGTTCCGGCGACTGCCATGACGCACTTTCCGTGTCCTGTATCAAGAAGTTCGACCAAAGATATCCCCGATTCCTCGACAACGTCATTTCCTGCTATCGCAAGGTCCGCGGCCCCGTAGTGGACCATAGCCGGAACATCGGAAGGCTTTGAAAGCAGATAACGGAAGCTTCCTTCGTCTACGATCAGGTTCCTCCCGTGATTTTTGAGATTATTGACCGGAAGTCCCGCACCCTCCAATATTTCTATGCAATCCTGAAGCGAACGCCCCGTGGGCAGAGCGAAAGTCAGCATGACAAAACCCCCCTGTCAAGTTCGGCAAGATCGAAGACCTGGCCCGTCATCAGATCCGTTGCTTTCTTTGATGAAAGATCGGCCCAGAATCTGTATTTTCGCAGGCCGGCGGTTTTCATGGATCCTTCCCTGTCTGCGGTCCAGCTAAGTTCGAAGGATATCCCTTTTTTATAAAGGCCGTCAGCATAGCGCAGACCTTCTGCGGGATCGCTGCAGCCGCACCATAGCATTATTTTGGGCGAAGGCGAACCGTCTGTGCAGTGCTCGGCAAGCTCTTTGATGTTCAGTGCGAAACCGGAAGCCTCCCCGTCCATTCCGACCTTTGTCAGCAGTCCGTCATATCTGCCCCCGCCGCCGAGAAGAGAGGCCGTGACCGAGGAGTAGGCGTTGAATATCGGCCCGCTGTAGTAACCGAGGTCCCGGATAAAACCCAGGTCGATCCGTATCCTGTTTGAATATCCCAGTTTGCAGAGCGAGTCGCACAATTTTTTCAAAGGCATGAGGACCGAAGGGTCGTCCATCATAAGCATCGCCTCGCTTATTACCGAGCAGTCGCCTTTGAGAGAAGGAAGGGCTTTAAGGAGCTTCCGCTGTCTTTCATCTGTCTCGGTATCGTCAAGGATCCTTGAATATGTCGTGTATGTTCCTTCCTGAAGGGCACCGATGAGCTGTTCGGCACGATCTTCCGGTATGCCTTCGAAAAGCTTCGTGACCACAGACATGTCTCCTATGACGACCGTCGATCTTTCGATTGACAGTTCATCGAGCGTCCTCAGCAGGAGGGATATGACCTCTGCATCGGTGCCCGAGCCTTCCCAGCCGATCAGTTCGATCCCGACCTGATTTTCCTCAAGGTTGTTCCTGGGGGGCACAGGTGCAGAAAAGACCCTGTCGGCATAGCAGAGTCTCAGCGGCCTTTCGTTGTCATCATAATGGCTGCTTAGGTAGGCAACTGCCGAGAGGGTAAGGTCGCCTCTCAGGACGCACGGTTCCCCGAACGGGGAGTTCAGTGCGATAAGGCGCCTTGCCCTTGACTTTGAGAGCTTGTCCCACACGTCCTCTATGAGCTGGAACTCTGAGGGACTGAAGGGCCTGTAACCATACGCAGAGAAAATTTTGAGAGCCTTGTTCCGGCAGTATTCAAGCTTTGCCGCTGCCGGTCCTCCTATGTTGCTGCAGCCTTTGGGGTTTTTGTTCATAACGACATTCTCCGTTTCCTCGATATTATATGTTTGATATCATTTTACTTAGCTAAACAGATAGCTTGCTAGTTTTGCAAACGGGCTTTATAATAACACGCGTTTGTCTCTTTTGCAAATATTGGAGGAATAATTCATGAAAATTGACTTTATCCCTGACGCGATGATATTCGACGTGGACGGAGTGCTTCTGAATGTCGAGAGGTCTTTTCCCGAGGTCATCCGGCTTGCCGTGGAAACGGCATGGGGATCCATATACGGAGGAACGGCAGATTCTCCCGGATACACGCCGGAGCATGAGAAGATCTTCAAACGGCACGGAGCCTTCAATGACGACTATGACATTGCATGGACCATGCTTACTCTGGCTGCATCAAACGGCGGCAAAAACCTTTCTGACGCACTGCCCTCACCGGACGAACTCAGCGAGGAGCTTGCTACGTTCAGCGGAACTGTCTTATCATGGATAAATTTCAGGTACGGTACCCCCGTGCCGAGGGATCCGGTCAGAAAACTCTGTGCCGAACTATATTTTGGCACAGATGAGAAATCGGGCCTTTACAGCCTTGAGATCCCGATGCTGAGTTTTCACTGGCGAGATCTGCCGGTTCCTGTGGGTGTCTACACCGGAAGGAACCTGCCCGAATGGGATTTTGCGAAAAAAAACCTGGGATGGCAGGATTTCCCGGAGGACAAAATAATACACAGCGACACAGGGATCTACAAGCCGTCGCCGGAGGGACTGGAGTTGCTTTCGAAAAGACTAGGGTGCGCCTATCCCGTCTTTTTCGGGGATACGGGAAGCGATATGAAGGCGCATGCGGCCTTCGGAAAGGGCCGTTTCGTGGCCATAGGGACGCTTCTTACTGAAGCGGATTATATCTATGATGACACAGAAAGCGCTGTGAGGGATATAATTTCCCTCATTGAGGAGGAGTGAGCAATGGATAAAAAAGAACTTTTCTACAGTATCGCGCGTCCCAATATAAGAGACCTTGAAGAGTATGATCCGGGGCCTGTATCTCCCGAACTCGTCCGTATCTCGTCAAACGAAAACAATCTGGGAGTTTCGGAAAAGGCCATGGAGGCAATAATAAACGCCGTTTCTGAATGCAACAGGTACGGCGACAGCAGGTGCGACGGCCTGAGAGAGAAGCTTGCCCGCAAATACGGAACGTCTCCGGACCGGTTCGTGATCGGCAACGGCCTGGACGGTGTGTTTACGATGCTCGGACGGGCCTTCATCAGGCCGGATGACGAAGTCGTATGCGGTGAGCTCACATTCTCCGTTTATGCTGAAATGGCCGAGATCATGGGGGGCAAAGCCGTAAGAGTCCCGATGACCGAGGATATGGGGTTGGATGTCGATGGGTTTATACGTGCGGTCACAGACAAGACAAGAATGGTCGTCTTCTGCAATCCCAACAATCCGACAGGGACCGCTGTAGGCGCCGGGGAGATCAGGAAGATGCTCGATGCCGTTCCTGAAGGGGTCCTCTTCGTCCTTGACGAGGCATACATTGAATTCGCTGACGAAAGTGTTGCCGACGGAATGACCCTGCTTGATGAATACCCCAATCTTATGGTCTGCAGAACATTCTCAAAGGTATACGGCCTGGCCGGTCTCCGTGTCGGATGGATCGCAGGCGACGCGGAACTCATGAGATATCTTTACAAGGTCAGGGAGCCCTATGTCGTCTCTGTACCGGCCGCGGCAGGAGCGGAAGCCGCTATCGACGACACCGGGTTTTTGACCAGAAGTGTTGATACCGCAAGGAACGAGAAAAAAAGATTTTATGATTTCTTCCGCTCAAACGGCATAAAATTCATCTCCTCCCAGACCAACTTCATCCTTCTTCCGCTGGGGGATATCTCCGCACCGCTCAGGGACGGCCTGCTTAAAGAGGGGATCATAGTACGTCTTCTCCGTTTCCGGGGCAGTGGGATCATAAGGATAACGGTCGGACTGCCTGAGGAGAATACCCTCCTGATGGAAAAATTCATGAAGGTATACGATGCAGCGTGCCGCGTTGCATAAACAGCAAAACAGGGTTGACAATTATACAAAAGGTGAATAGAATTACCTCCAACATCTTAAAAACAACGAACTGAAGTCGAGAGGAGGCACTGGGACATGACACATATCAAATACAGCATCACATCTTGTGGCAATGTTACGCAGTTCTCCTTTATCGGCGCGGGTCCCCTTCACGGGATCTGCGCTCGGGCTGCATGATTCGGACAGATTGACCGAATAACAGTATCGTTGCGTAAATCGCCGTTGAAGCAGGGCCCGCTCAAATGCGGACCCTGCTTTTTTGTGCCTGCGTCACGGCACATAAGGATTAAAAAATTTACCTCAGGGAGGAAAAGATGATGAAACTTGTAATAAGAAATGTCGAGACAAAGATTTCAAGGATACGCTACACACTGGAAAAAATGGTGGAAAGGGATCATCCTTACGCACATAAGATGAAGGAGTACGGTGTCAAGCCTGAACACATAAAGACGGCCCGCGATATGCAGCTCCTTCCCTACACGACGAAGCAAGATCTGCAGGAGCACTATCCTCTCGGCTGGCTCAACGTTGACAGGAAACACGTTGTTCGTTTTCATGCTACTTCCGGTACTACAGGGAATCCTACAGTTGTATGCTACACACAGAATGACATAAAGATGTGGAGCGAGTGCGGAGCCTGGTGCCTTGGGCTCGCCGGGCTCGACGAGTGGGACACCCTCCAGGTCTCCTACGGATATGGACTCTTCACCGGAGGACTGGGAATGCACTACGCAGGTGAACATCGCGGACTTGCTGTGATACCGGCGTCGGGGGGAGCTACGGAAAAGCAGGTCAGGATGATAAAGGAGATGGGCGTCACTGCGATTGCATGCACTCCTTCCTACGCCCTCCGAATATCGGAGGTATGGGATGACATTGACCCTGACCGTTTTTCAAACGGAGGCACAATGCTCAAGATAGGCATATTGGGCGCCGAACCTTGGTCGGAGGGGCTCAGGAAGCGTCTTGAGGAAAAACTAGGGATAAAGGCACTCGATATATATGGGCTGAGCGAGGCCATGGGCCCCGGAGTCGCAATGGAGTGCATCCATCAGAGCGGCCTCCATGTCAACGACGAGGCGTTCCTTCCTGAAATAATCCACCCGGAGACGCTGAAGAATGTGGAAGACGGAGAAGAGGGAGAACTTGTCCTCACTTCGATCAAGAAGGAGGCATACCCGATAATCCGCTACCGAACGAGAGACCGTACACGCATCCTGCCCGGTCCCTGCCCGTGCGGAGACCCCAGTGTACGCATAGACAGGATAGGGGGAAGGACTGACGATATGCTGATCGTCAGAGGGGTCAACGTATTCCCGTCCCAGGTGGAGGCAGCCCTCTGCAGAGTAAAGGAGCTGACACCCAATTTTGTGATCGATGTATGGAAAAAGGACGGAATGGATGATATCGAAATAACATGTGAACGTGCCCCCGAAAGCAACGCTTCGGAGATCGAACATATAAGGAATGAGACCAAGAAGCGGCTGAAGGACAGCCTCGGGGTCAATATCGAGGTAAATGTCGCCGAACCGGATACCGTGCCGCGCTCTGAAGGAAAGGCGGTACGCATCAGGAGACATAAGGAAGAGCACGGCGCCAAAATTTAGTAAAGAAAAGCGGTAAAATAGTAACTCTTTTTGGGCTTGACAATCTCTGAAATATTATCTAAACTTACGCGCAATGTCGCACGAACGAAGGAGGCACCGGACATGAAAATGGGTCTTGTAATAAAAACTTCAGCCAGAAACCTTTCTGTCGCAGTGTACTCTTATCCAGGCACGGATCCCGGCTCGCGGGATCAGTGTTTAGGTGCTGTGCGCTGAACATCTGATCCGTAAGTGAGGACGGGGTCCGTGATTGTCGGGCCCCGTCCTTTTATTTTGCATTTTTCAGTATGAAGCGGGAGGAATCATAATGGTACACAGTGAAACAGCGTCAGGTAAAACAACAGAACTTCAGGCAGTCTTGAGCAGGCTTTGGGACCGCAACCATCCCTATGCGGACAAGATGAAGGATGTCAGGGTCAAGCCCTCGGATATCCGTACGCCAAAAGATATTGAAAAACTGCCCTTCACGACCAAACAGGACCTTCAGGCCCATTATCCGCTTGGGTGGCTTGGCTGCGACAAGGATGACCTGGTGCGCTTCCATGCCACATCAGGAACGACGGGCAATCCTACTGTGGTCGGATACACGGCAAACGACATATTCTGGTGGAAGAAGGCCATGAAGACCGCATTCAAACGGGCTACGCTCACATCGAAGGATATACTGCAGATATCGACAGGTTACGGTCTCTTTACCGGAAGCCAGGGATTCCACGATGCGGCGGAAGATATGGGCATCACGGTCATCCCCGCAAGCGGAGGTTTTACCGAACGTCAGTTCAAACTCATGCGCGATCTTGGCACGACAGTCTTCACATGTACCCCGTCCTATGCGGTAAAACTCTGTGAAGTCTGGGAAACATTCTCAGAGGAGGAAAAGGCAAAATACTGTCTCCGCCTTGGCATCTTCGGAGCTGAAGCATGGTCGGAAGGCCTGAGGGCGAAGATCCAGGATACCCTCGGCATACCTGCGATCGACAGCTACGGCCTCTCAGAGGCTATGGGGCCGGGTGTGGGAATGGAATGTCTTGAGAGGAACGGGATCCATCTTTTTGACGAGGGTTTCATATTTGAGATAATCGATCCTGAGACACTGAACCCCCTCGGGCCGGGCGAAGAGGGAGAACTTGTCATTACCTCACTTAAAAAAGAAGCCTTTCCGATAGTGCGCTACAGGACCCGTGACCTTACGAGGATAATACCCGGCGTCTGTAAATGCGGCGACAGGAGCACCAGGATAGAAAGGATCAAGGGACGCTCTGACGACATGATAATCTTCCACGGTGTGAATGTCTTCCCGTCATTGATAGAAAAGGCGCTCTGCCGGGTCCCCGGATTGACGGCCAACTATCAGATCAGGGTCTGGGAGGTCGAGGGTTTCCAGCAGATGAGCGTTGCATGCGAAAGGTCCGCTGACAGTACCCCGGAGATGGCCGAAGCTCTCCTTGAAAAGGGCAAAAAATCCATACACAGCGCACTCGGCATCCATGTTCCGCTGACGGTCGCAGAGCCCGGGACCCTTCCGAGGTTCGAAGGAAAATCAAAACATATAGTGAGGGAATAACAGGTATCAATAAAAGTATGATACTTGACGAAAATCCAAAATAATGTAAAATGCTTTTCGGCGCTCCATAACGGGAACGCAGTGTTCTTTTTGCCGGTGTAGCTCAGCTGGTANNGCTGACTTGTAATCAGCAGGTCGGAGGTCCGAATCCTCTCGCCGGCTCCAGAAATAACAAGGGCCTGTGGAACTTTCCACAGACCCTTTTTGTTGCAGTTTCCTCGCTGTTGCCTTATCAGTTTCTGACTGTATCGCTTTTCAGGCTTACTTGGCAGATACGGTCATTTTATTCGACGTCTATATCGATAGTTGTTCTCGATCTCTCTTCCTTCGGGACGTTTATCCTCAGGAGTCCGTTGCTCAGCTTTGCCTTGATGCCCGAAGAGTCGGCGTCTTCAAGGCGTATCGTCCTGCTCATGGATACGCAGCGTCTCTCCCTGTGGATATAATTCTTGTCCTTTTCTTCCGTGCTCTCGTTCTTTGTGACTGAGATGGTGAGTCTTCCGTCGACCATCGCCAGTTTTATGTCTTCTTTGCTGAGGCCCGGCATTTCAGCTTCGATAAGGTACTCGTTCCCCTTATCCTGCACATCCACCTTGAATGTGTCATATGCCAGGCTGCGTCTCAGAGGCCAGTCGCTTGAAAAAAAGTCGTCAAGCACGTTGTAAAAGTCCTCCAGGCCGCTCCTTGTCGCCAGATCCCTGTTTTTTCTGTTGAAAGGTACCAGTCCAACCATGATCAACAACTCCTTTGTTGTAATATTTTCTATTGTTAGCACTCTCTCTTGCTGAGTGCCAATATAATCTATCACGAGCATTTTTCTTTGTCAAGATATAATTGGTCACTCTTTGTCAAATACGTAGTTTTTACGATAGACAGGGGTATTTAGATTGACATATGTCAATATGTACTTTATATTTGATTATCGGATATGTTGAATTTATACTAGCTTCGCCAACAAGACAGGGGTAAACAAAATGGCCGGATGTAATGCTGTAAAGGATGAAGGCTGCTGTTCATGCAACAGTAAAAAGGTCCTGGTCGAATATCTTTACCTTGACCTAAAGACCTGTGACAGGTGCATAGGAACAGATGCCGTGCTTGAAGGGGTACTGAAAGAAATCAACCCGGCTCTTTCGTGTGCCGGATATGAGGTCGAATTTAAGAAAATGGAAATATCATCCAAGGAAATGGCAGAA
>DBRW01000019.1 GCA_002306075.1 Synergistaceae bacterium UBA1358 | reverse complement strand
TACTCTGCCGCCACACAGCAGAGAGCAGAGGACCTCAGGATCACCGGTTGTATAAACGGGACAAGGGACAAGCTGGCGGATCTTAAGACACTTGCGGAAAACCACGGGATACTGCCGGAAGAGGTAGCTTTTGCCGGCGACGACATCCCGGATCTGGAGTGCATCGAATGGGCAGGTCTTGGAATAGCGGTAGCGAATGCCGTCCCTGAGGTCCTAAAGGCATCTGACTGGCAGACGGAGCGGGCCGGCGGCAACGGGGCCATACGTGAGTGTGCTGAAAAAATAATCGAAATGAATGAGGGTAAAAGTGAACAATAACTTTTTCGACAGGTATCTGAAATTCAAGGCACTCGACAGGTTCATTTTTGCGGAGCTGGTCGGTCCCTTTTTCTTTGGTTTGATGGCCTTTACGATAATTATGGTGGCAGGCGGTCTTCTTTTCAGGATAGCAGACCTTATTATAAAAAACGGGGTCTCCCTTGGGATAGTCATCAGGCTTTTCCTCTACTATCTTCCCAAAATGGCTGCCGCGGCCATCCCCATGAGCTGCCTGCTTGCCGCTTTGCTCGGTTTCAATAAGCTTTCCGCAAATTCAGAGCTCGTGGCGCTCAAGTCATCCGGAATATCGTTCAACAGGATCATCAGGCCGGTCGTTATCCTTGCTTTTTTTGTCTCCATAGGCGCCTTTTTCATAAATGAAACGCTGGTACCTGTCAGCGAAAGGGCTGCCGCAAATGTCATGGCATATGAGGTCTACAAACAGTCCCCCCCTGTATTCAAGGAAAAGGTCTTCCTCAGGGAAGAATCGGGTGGTTCCCTCAAAAGAGTGATATATGTCAACAGGATGGACATCAAGGACGGAAAGATGTCGGATGTAGTGGTCCAGGAGTTTGAAAGCGGACTTCTAAGCAGGCTGATCTCTGCCGAAAAAGGCGAATGGGTAAACGGGAGCTGGTGGCTGGAAGACGGAAAGGTTTTTGAGATCACTAAGGAAAACGACGTGTCCCTGCTCTTCACCTTTGACAAACAGGCCCTTCAGCTGAACCTCAACCCCGAAGAGGCGGCAAGATCCTCGAGAACTCCGGACGAGATGACGCTGAACGAGCTTTTCAGGGAGATAGAAATGATGAAGCAGAAAGGCATGGACGTATCCAAGATAGTAATGATCATGAACCTCCGCTTCTCAGTCCCATGGGCCTGTCTTGTCCTGGCGATAGTGGGAGCTGCTGTGGGGAGCAGACCTCAGAGGTCAAGCTCAGGAATGGGGCTCGGACTGAGTGTCATCATCGTCTTCGTCTACTATATAATCCTCTCGTTTACCCAGTCGCTTGGGGATGCCGGTTACCTCCATCCGGTATTTGCGGCATGGATCGCCAATATCGTATTCTTGATAATAGGGGCCGGTCTGACGCTGAGAGCAAACAGACTTGGCTGACGCAGTTTCGGATCCTTGGGGTGATCATTTGCTCACAGGCAATAACCTGACAAACAGCCGTTACAGGCTTCTGGAATACCTTGCGGAAAATGAAGGGGAGTTCGTTCCCGGTTCGGCCCTCACGGACAGACTTGGCTTTTCAAGGCAGGCCCTTTCGAAAGTTGTCTCTGCCCTCAAGGAAGAGGGGCTCGATATAATTTCAGTGCCGCAGAAGGGCTACATGATAAAAAATATCATGGAAACGGACAGGATAAGTCCGACATTGGTGGATTTCCTGCTGAGGGATGACCCCATATTCAGAAAATGCATTTACTTTCCAAGGATAACCTCGACTCAGCACGTGATCAAAGATCTTGCCCGCCAGGATGCCCCTGAAGGAATAGTGGCCGTCACGGACGAACAGACGGAGGGAAGAGGGCGGAGGGGACGTTCATGGTATGCTCCCGTCTCAAAAAATCTTCTCTTTTCAGTTTTGATAAGACCCGAACTTAAGCCTGGCGATGTCCAGCTGCTCAACCTTGCTGCAGGACTTGCGGTAAGATCTGTCCTTGCCGGTGGATACGGGATCGGCGCAAAACTTAAGTGGCCCAACGACATCCTTGTGAACGGGCGCAAGATATGCGGCATCCTGAGTGAGGCAGCCGGAGAACCTGACAGGATATATTATGCGGTAACAGGTATAGGCCTCAATGTCAATTTCACCGAAGAGGATCTGGAAGAGGAATACAGAGAGATCGCCACCTCCATAATGATCGAGAGGGGAGTGACGGCTCCGAGGCCCCTTTTGCTTGCGCGGATACTTAAAACCCTTTCCTCTCTGATCATCGATCTTAACAGGCCGGAAGGCATAGCAAAACTGCTTTCCGTTTACAGGAATGAGTGCGATACTATCGGCAGAGAGGTCAGTGTCCTCCAGGACGATAACGATTTCAGAGGGACCGCTGTCGGAATAACCGAGCAGGGTGCCCTTGTAGTCAAGTCGGATAACGAAGAAAAAATATTTGCCGCAGCTGATGTGCACCATCTGCGGATGAAATAGGAAGGTAGGGATCTTCATGAGGCTTACAGAACGTGCCCGTACAAGCGGCTGAGCGGCCAAGATAGGTCCGGCGGAGCTGGACCGTCTGCTCAGGGATCTGCCGGTTTTCAGGGATGAAAGCCTTATTGCCTCATGGAACAGGGGTGAGGATGCCGCGCTTTGGAAGATCGACGAAGAGAGGACCGGTATACTTACCGTTGATTTCATTACCCCGGTGGTAGACTCCCCAGAGTACTTCGGCAAAATTGCAGCGGCAAATTCCCTGAGTGACGTTTATGCAATGGGCGGCAGGCCGCTTATTGCGCTTAATGTGGTATGTTTTCCGACTGACTGCGAACCCCTCGAAGTGCTTAAGGAGATACTGAACGGCGGAGCAGAAAAGGTCCTCGAGGCCGGAGCCATGCTGGCCGGCGGTCACAGCGTGCAGGACGAAGAACCCAAATATGGACTCGTGGCATTCGGCGAGGTCAAAAGGGACATGATGTGGACAGTGGGGACCGCAGCTCCCGGAGACACACTGATACTCACTAAACCCATCGGTACAGGAATAGCCGTGACGGCGATAAAGGCGGGGCTGTTTGCCGATGAGTACATCGATCCGGCCGTTCAAAGCATGGCAAAGTTGAATTCGATACCCCCCATCCTGTCCGAGGATATACGCATGTCAGTAACAGCCTGCACCGATGTTACCGGATTCGGTCTCGCCGGCCATGCACTTGATCTTCTCTCCGATGGGACGGCATTGGAGATCGAGGTCGAAAAACTGCCCCTGCTTCCCGGTATAAAGGAAATGTCCGAAATGGGCCTCATTCCTGCGGGAGCGTACCGGAACAAGGAACACTCGGGATCCAAAGTCATAAACTGTTCCAATGCGGGCATCTTTGCGGAAGACCTCGTCTTTGACCCGCAGACCTCAGGGGGCCTCCTGATAGCCATACCACAGGAACATGAGGATGAGCTGCTGAAGCAGCTCATCGCAGGCGGATTCGATAAGTCGGCAAGGATCGGCAGGATCGTACCGGGGGCAAACAACATCAAATTGATCTAACATAATTGGGGCATCTCGGAGCGCTTTGTTATAATAAGAAGATGATCCGACTCGCAATAAAAGGGAGAGGTACCAATGGTAGTATTGCCAATATCTACTGTAATGGCCGGTCTGCGTTCGTCATTCGACGAACTGCGTGATAGTCTTTGACCCGGTCTCACTCAAAACAAGAATAGACGAACTCCAGAAACTCACCGCAGAACCCGACTTCTGGTCCTCGGACAATGCTCATGAGGTAAACAGGGAGATCTCCCTGCTCCAGTCGAGACTCAACAAGATCGAAATTTCCCAGAACGAACTTTCGGAACTTGAGGCGATATCAGAACTGCTGAGTGAATCAGACGACGAAGAACTCAGCAAGGAGTTCTACGAGCGTTCTTCGGCTCTTGCAAAGAGCATAGAGGCATATCAGACGTTGGTCTTGCTTGACGGCGAGTATGATTCGGGAGACGCCATCATGACTATACACGCCGGAGCCGGCGGCCTTGACTCGCAGGACTGGGCTGAAATGCTCTACCGCATGTACATGCGCTGGGCTGAAGCCAACGATTACACTGTCAAGCTGATCGACGAGCTTCCCGATCAGGAAGCGGGAATAAAGAGCGTAACGATCTCCATAAACGGCGACTACGCCTATGGTTACCTGAAGGGCGAACAGGGCGTCCACAGGCTTGTCAGGATATCCCCCTTCGACTCGGCTAAGCGGCGTCACACGAGTTTCGCATCAGTCGAGGTGATACCGGTCCTTCCCGACAGCGTCGAGGTGGAGATAAGGCCGGAAGATCTCAAAGTCGATACATTCCGTTCCAGCGGGGCGGGCGGTCAGTACGTCAACATGACCGACTCAGCTATAAGGATAACACACATTCCTTCGGGAATAGTCGTAAGCTGCCAGACCGAACGCTCGCAGCATATGAACAGGGCTACCGCGATGCAGGTGCTCCGTTCAAAACTTTTTGAAAAGACTCTGCGCGAGAGGCAGGAACAGCTTGAAACCATCCAGGGAGAAAAGAGGACTGTGGCGTGGGGAAGCCAGATACGTTCCTATACGCTCCAGCCCTTCCAGCTTGTAAAAGATCACCGTTCGGGCTGTGAGATCGGCAACGTCCAGGGGGTATTGGACGGTGACCTTGACGAGCTTATTATGAGTTATCTCAGGTACATGAAAACGGGAAAAAGCCAAAACGGGAGCGATAACTGATGATCAATAAGATCTCTTCACAGCTCTTTGCCGAAACGGTCCTAGCGTTCATAGCGGCAGTCATCATTCTTGCCTGTCCGGTATCTTTGTATGCCGCCGAGGTAAAACCATTTGTGCCTATCGACCCGATACTGCCCTTATCGGAAGTCAAAGAGGGAACGAAGGCGGAAATAAGAACGGTGCTTCACGGCACCAGGATATCCAGATTTTCCGCGACATTGCTGGGAGTCCTTCCAAGAAAGACCAGCCCCAAAAATCTCATTTTGATCAGGGTAGACGATCCTTACGTAAGGGCGAACGGAGGGATCGCCGCAGGGATGAGCGGCTCGCCGGTATATGTCAAAGGAAAACTTGTCGGTGCGATAGGTTACGGATGGCACTTCAGCGACAACAACCTCGGACTGGTAACGCCGATAGAAGAGATGGTCAAGGCGTTCAACTGGCCTGACAGGATACCTCCGTTCGGAGTGTCTGTTAAGATCCCGAAGGAGCCGGTCAGCGCCGATATAAAACCGCAGGCGGCAGAAAAGAAAAAGGATGATCAGAAAGACGGAGAGCCTGTGTCGGAAGAGACAAAAAAAGAAGAGGATGCCTGTGATTTTGTGATAGAAGGGGTCACGTCGGCGGATGTGACATCGGATGATAAATGTCCTGAAGAAAATGACGAAAAAAAAGAAGGATCTGATGAGGCCGAAGAGATCACTGAAAATGCAGTGTCGGACGACATAAAGACGACACTGACCCCAGCGGAGATCGCAAAGCTATATGACGCTGAGCTTGTTCCTCTTGCGATGCCGATACTGGTAGACGGGGTCAGCGAAAGGGTCACAGAAGTCATGAAAAAGAAGCTCGGACTGCCTCTGGTCCCGCTGGGCGGATCATCGTCGGGCGGAAACACCGTTAAGCTCAAAGCGAAACCGGAACCCGGTTCAGCCATAGGCGCTTCACTGGCCTGGGGCGATATAGAGATCGGAGGCATTGGAACACTGACAGCCGTTTCAGAGGACGGGCGCTTCATTGGCTTCGGACATCCCATGGCCGGGCAGGGGGCCGTATCATACCCGCTTACGGAGGCTACGATACTCAGGGTCATCCCGGGTATGGAGAGTTCCTTCAAACTCGGATACCAGGGGCCGATAGTCGGGATAATCACCCAGGACAGACCGGAAGCGATAGCCGGTCATATAGGGCGGCTTGCCCCCGCGATAAGTTACAAGGTAAAGTTCAACGACGTTGACAGCAAGAAGGAGACTGTCAAGAGGTTCCAGACTGTTGCGGACTCATTTTCAGGCCCTGTGATAGGGAGCATGGGGATGCTCGGGATAATAGATGATCTTTGGGCTCGAAGCGGAGAGGGCACAGCGATATTAAAATACAGGTTCTACGGCGGCAACCTTCCCAACGGATGGGAGAGGCGTAATATTTTTTTCTCGGATAAGGACCTTATAGGTTCGTTGCTGACAGAGTTCGATAATCTTTCCGAAATATTTGCCCTGAACCAGTTCCAGGAGATAAGGCCTCTGGGAGTGGAACTTGATGTCGAAGTGACACGAGATGCCCGTGTGGTATTCATCGAAAAGCTTGAGATAGCCGACAAGAAGGATGCGTATGCACCGGGCGATAAGATCGAACTGGACATAACGCTCAGGCCCTGGCGGAAAAGATCGATGGTAAAGAGGATACCGGTCATAGTACCGCAGAATGCTGTAGGTTTCTGCGAAATCCTCGTCAGGGGCGGAGGGATAATGGAACCCGAGCAGGAATCGCTTGCAACTGGACTCAGGGCCATCTCGAACCTGGACGACCTGCTCAAGGAACTCAGCATAAAGGAGACCAACAACCAGATAGTCGCTGAGATCGACGGACCTCAGACTCCTGATAAAAAGGGCAAGGATAAGCAGCCCAGCATTGAAGACCTTTTGGACGACCGTCTCCAGAGCGAGATCCGCGCCGAGAGGATCAGAAAAGGTGAGATGGTGATAGTAGATACCAACTACTATGTGGAAGGCCTTCTCAGAAAAATGATAAAGATCAAAAGATCCGGCCCCGGTACCAAAGCATCAGATGAGGGACCTGCCGAAGAGGAAGAAGCCGCAATGAGGGCCCAGGCTGAAGCGCTGGAAGCAGAGGCCGGCGAAGACGAAGATGTGCCGCCTGAAACGGAAGGATCGACTTCCGTGAAGCGCAGATTCAATAACCGTGAGATGGTCGTTAGACCGTGGTAGGATTGCCGGAAAACCGTCGGCGTGAAGCTGCGACACTGCTCTGCAACTGCTCAGCCATTGCTCAGCTTATTTAGGAACCTATCCGAATATCAAGATCAATGCGGCGGTGTAGCCGCAGAACAGGCTGATCATTACCGCACCGGACAGCATATCCTTAGCGTGCTTTACATCCTCCCTGTAGATGGGGCCCAGGAGCATGTCGATCATATTCTCGCAGGATGTGTTGATGAGTTCGATCACTATGGGAAAGAGGGCTGCCAGAAAAACAGCCAGAACCGTTTTTGCATCTTTGCTCTTCCAAAGTGCCAGGACCACTGCGAACGCCAGTGCGCCAAACTCGCGTCTGATCGCTTTTTCAGACTTGAATGCCGACCAAATGCCGTTGAGCGAATATCCGGTCTTGCTTATGAGATTTCCGTTCTTCCACTGTTTCATGCTTTATCACCATACATCGCGAAAATAAAAATCGGTATTATACGTTAACAATTCGAGCAACTTATGGTATATATATTTGCTTTAGGCCTAAGGGTAATTATATATCAGGAGGAGGATATTATGTTCTCAGATATCGAAATAGCACAGCAGGCAAAACTCAGACCGATCCAGGAAATAGCCGAAAAGGCAGGGATACCGGATGAATATGTCATCCCGTACGGAAGAGACAAGGCAAAGATCTCCCTGGATTTCTTCAACACACTCAAGGATAAAAAAGACGGGAAGCTCATCCTTGTAACGGCAACCACACCGACCGCTGCAGGAGAAGGTAAGACCACAGTTACGATCGGCCTTGCTCAGGGGCTTGTGAAACGCGGCAAAAAAGCCATGACATGCCTCAGAGAACCTTCGCTCGGCCCATGTTTCGGAGTAAAGGGCGGGGCAGCCGGCGGCGGATATTCACAGGTCCTTCCGATGGAATCGATCAACCTGCACTTTACAGGCGACATACATGCGATAGGAACAGCACATAACCTCCTCTCCGCAATGATAGACAATCACCTTCAGCAGGGCAATCAGCTCAACATAGACCCGCGCAGGATAGTGTGGCGCAGGGTAATGGACATGAATGACCGTGCCCTCCGCAACATAGTTATAGGGCTTGGCGGGACTGCACACGGCGTTCCGCGTGAAACAGGCTTTGACATTACTGTGGCATCCGAGGTCATGGCGATCTTCTGTCTCGCGGACAGCCTCGAGGACCTCAAGGCACGCCTTGGCAAAATAGTCGTGGCATACACGTATGACGGCAAACCCGTAACGGCACACGACATAAAGGCAGAGGGAGCCATGACGGCACTTCTCCGTGATGCCATCAACCCCAACCTTGTCCAGACGATCGAGGGCGTACCGGCTTTTGTGCACGGCGGTCCGTTCGCCAACATAGCCCACGGTACAAACACCGTCACAGCTACGAGGCTGGCCCTCAAACTTTCCGATTATGTCGTTACGGAAGCCGGATTTGCCTCAGACCTTGGAGCTGAGAAGTTCATGGATATCGTCTCCCGCTATGCGGGATTCAACCCCCATGCGGTGGTGATAGTCACAACTGTCCGCGCGCTCAAGCTTCACGGAGGCGCTGCAAAGGATCAGCTTAAATCAGAGAACATCGAAGCACTTAAAAAAGGCATCCCGAACCTGGAAGCTCACATCAAGAATATGAAGCAGTTCGGTGTTCCGGTCGTAGTAGCTCTCAACCGTTTCGTAGACGACACGGACGAGGAGCTCAGGCTGGTCCGGGAAGCTGCCGTAAACCTTGGTGCAAGGATCTCGCTTGCCGAAGTGTGGGCAAAGGGCGGAGAAGGCGCACTTGACCTTGCCGACCAGGTGCTCCACATGATCGACAAAGAGAAAAATGAATATCACCCTCTCTATGAACTTGAAATGCCGCTCAAGGAGAAGATCCGTACTATAGCAACGAAGGTCTACGGTGCGGATGACGTGGTATATGAGGACAAGGCTTCAAAGACACTCAAGGAGCTTGAGGATATGGGATACGGCAAACTACCCGTATGTATGGCTAAGACCCAGATGTCTCTCTCAGACGACGCATCGGTAAAGGGCAGACCGACCAACTTCAAGATAACTGTACGTGAGGTCCGCCTCTCTGCCGGAGCAGGGTTCATAGTTGCCATCTGCGGAGCGATAATGACCATGCCAGGGCTTCCCAAAGTCCCGGCAGCGGAAAAGATCGACGTAGACAGCCAGGGACGCATAACAGGTCTATTCTAGATCAAGCATAGGTTTTTCTGGTAAAAGACAGCGCATCGCAACAGAAGCGCTGTCTTTTATTGTCTGAATGTGCTTGCTTGAACGGCCTCAATAGTCACCTTATCTATTGCCTTTATCTTTCTCATCATGCTTCACAGCAGCCGATCCATGTTTTCCCCTTCCACTTGTCTCATACACTCATCACATTTATAATGTACAGGTTGTACTATATGGCATAATTCTGCCTATGCCGGACGTCATGGCGGACCGAGCTTACAGGAGGTTACTTAGATGGCAAATGATTATAAAGATACGCTGTTTCTCCCGCAGACGGATTTTCCGATGCGGGCCAACCTATCACAGAGGGAGCCTGAATACCTGAAATTCTGGTATGACATCGACCTCTATGAGGAACTGAAAAAAAAGAACAAGGATAAGCCCTCGTTCATACTTCACGACGGTCCTCCATACGCCAATGCGAGCATACACATCGGAACGGCCACCAACAAGATCCTTAAAGATTTCATTGTTAAGTACAAATGGCTGCGCGGATATTTTGCGCCCTATGTGCCGGGATACGATACCCACGGTCTTCCCATCGAACTAAAGGTCCTCAAGGAGATGGGGATAGACCGTGACAAGATAAGCCCGATAGAACTCAGGGAAAGATGCACGGAATATGCCAAGAAGTTTGCCGGAGTACAGACGGAGCAGTTCAAACGCCTTGGAGTCATCGGAGACTGGGACCACCCATACATGACTTTGGTCCCTGCCTACGAGGCGACCCAGCTTGAAGGTTTCGCTGAGATGGTCGATAAAGGTATCGTCTACAAAGGCCGCAAGGCGATCCACTGGTGCATTGACTGTGAAACGGCCCTGGCTGCTGCAGAGATCGAGTATTCGGACGAAGTGTCACCATCAATATTCGTTGCATACACATACAAGGATGCTGCAAAGGTCTTCCCACAGCTTGAGGGCAGGGACGTAGATATCATAATCTGGACGACCACACCCTGGACCCTCCCCGCTTCAATGGCTGTGGCGGTCCATCCGCGCTTCGACTACGGTTTCTACGAAGTGGGCGACAAGGTCTATCTGATCGCCCAGGGACTGAAGGACAAGGTCATAAAGGCCACCGGACTGGACCTCAAAGAGCCGATCATCTCATGCAAGGGTGCCGAACTTGAACTGTCTAAGGCCATGCACCCCTTCTACGACAAGGAAGTCATCGTGGTGCTTGCCGAATATGTCGATCTTGAAACAGGAACTGGCTGTGTACACACCGCCCCCGGACATGGGACCGAGGACTATGAGACCGGCGTCCGCTACGGCATAGAGATATACAACCCAGTTGACGAGACCGGGCATTATTATCCGGACACGCCGCTCTTTGCCGGTATGTCACTCTCCGAAGCGGAGAAAAAGATATTTGAGATACTGACGGAGTCGGGAAAACTCCTTGGTAAAGAAAAGCTTTCGCACTCTTACCCGCACTGCTGGCGCTGCAAGAAACCCGTAATATTCCGCGCTACGGAGCAGTGGTTCGTGGCAGTTTCCGAATTCAGGGAAGAGGCATTGAAGTCCATCGATGAAGTCAGGTGGATACCGGACTGGGGCAAGGAGCGCATCTCCAACATGGTCAGAGACCGCTCCGACTGGTGCATCAGCCGTCAGAGGACATGGGGAGTACCGATCCCGGCGTTCTACTGCAAAGACTGCGGAGAGGTCATCCTTACGGGAGACCGTGTCCGCAGGGTGGCCGACAAGGTCCGTGAACTCGGAAGCAACTGCTGGTGGAGCCTCAGCCCGGAAGAGCTGATAGGCGACCTGGCCGTATGCCCGAAGTGCGGCAGCAAACACCTGCGCAAGGACGAGGACATCATGGACGTATGGTTCGACTCAGGCTCAAGCCACTCTGCAGTCCTGGACAACTGGGAAGACCTCCACTGGCCCGCTGATATGTACCTTGAGGGAAGCGACCAGCATCGCGGCTGGTTCCAGACCTCCCTGCTGAACAGCGTAGCGACCCGTGGGACAGCTCCGTACAAGATAGTGCTTACTCACGGATTCATCATGGCCGGAGACGGACGCAAAATGTCGAAATCTCTCGGAAACGCCATGACTCCCGAGAACATAATAGACAAGAACGGCGCGGACATACTGCGCCTCTGGGTAGCCTCTTCCGATTACCGCGGCGACGTGCGCATATCGCAGGAGATATTCGACAACCTCATCGAATCATACAGGCGGATCAGGAACACGGCACGCTTCCTCCTGGCTAACCTCAAGGGATTCGACCCCGAAAAGGACAGCATGCCCAACGACAAGCTCTCACAGATAGATCAGTACGTACTGATCAAGCTTGAGAAGCTGCGTTCAAGGTGTACCAACGGACTTGACGACTATGAATTCCATCAGCCGATGACGCTGATCCACCAGTTCTGTGACAACGACCTCAGCTCGTTCTACATCGACGTAAGCAAGGACAAGCTCTACGCCGATGGAGAGCATGCGGACAGCCGCCGTTCGATCAGGACTGTGATGTGGAAGACGCTGAAGACCATCACTCAGATGATGTCTCCTGTGCTTTCCTACACTGCGGAAGAGATCTGGCAGAAAATGCGCGAGATGGATCCCTCTCTTCCGAAGAGCGTTTTCCTGACAGACTGGCCGGAAGCGCTTGGCGAAGGTCTTGATCCCTCTGTCGAGTCGCTCTGGGACAGCATTATGAACGCCAGACAGGGAGTCCTCCGCGGGCTTGAAGCGGCAAGGAGCAAAGGCGTCATCGGTCACCCTCTCGACGCCCATGTCCAGATCAAGCTAAGCGATTATTACAAAGAGCTCGCGGGCAAGGTCAGCGATGAAACATGGGAGATGGCCCTCATCGTCTCCTCATGCGAAACTGTCGACGAGGTCAAGGGCGCGGAAGTAGTCTACGAGGACGAAACGACAGGGCTCGTCATCGGAGTTGACAAGTCAAAGGATGAGAAGTGCCCGCGCTGCTGGAAGAGAAGGCCCGAGGTCGCAGAGAAAGGCCTCTGCAGCCGCTGCAAAGATGTTATCGGAGAATAACGGGAAAGAAATGACCAACAAATCGGGGGAGAGGGAGACCTCTTCCCTCTTTTTCTATGAGGAGGAAAGCCCTCTGGAAAATGTTTCCGTAAAAGAGACGTTCTCTGTAACTGAGGAAATGTCCGGCCATAGGCTTGACTTTGTCATCTCAAGGCAGCTTGGGCTTAGCAGGGGCTTCTCACAGAAATTAATAAAGGAAGGCAGGACATCTCTTCTGCCCGAGAGGAGGATCAAACCCTCGATAAAAGTCGGAACAGGAGACGTGATAACTGTCTCGGTCCCTCCCGAAGAGACCCTGGATCTCGAACCCGAGGATATCCCATTCGAAGAGCTCTATTCAGACACCGATATAATAGTGATAAACAAACCGGCCGGCCTTGTAGTGCACCCCGCCCCCGGCCACTGGACCGGGACCCTCGTCCACGGTCTCCTCTACAGATACCCGGACATCGGCAGCCTTAACGGCGTCAAGCGTCCCGGTATCGTCCACAGGCTTGACGCCACAACGTCAGGTCTTATGGTAGTTGCAAGGAACGGACTGGCACAGGAAGGTCTCTTCCGGGATTTCAAAGCCAGACGTGTCGAAAAGGAGTATCTCGCACTGTGTTGGGGTACGCCTCCCTCTCCGAAGGGTGAGATCCGCTACCCTGTAGGCAGGGATCCTTACAACAAGCTGAAAATGGCGGTAACCGAAGAAGGCAGGGATGCGCGGACAGACTATGAGTCAATCTGGAGCAGCAATGGCCGTACCCTTTTAAGATGCCGCCTCCACACAGGCCGCACCCACCAGATAAGGGTCCACATGGCCGCGATAAAATGTCCCCTTGTAGGCGACAGGACCTACGCCCCGTCCAGACCTTCTCCCTTTGCGGAGGACAGGGTCTTTCTCCATTCATGGAAGTTATGTTTTGAGCATCCCCGTTCGAAAGAGAAGATGGCCTTCCGCGCACCACTACCGCGTGAACTGGCTGATGTTCTAAAAGACATCTTCAATAAGTAAATTGGGATCTGCCGGTGCTAATTTAGTACAAGTACCATGGCGAAGTGCGGCATGAAAATACCGCGTGAAGCGACGATCACATCGCCGTGAAGCAGTGGGGAAGCAATTGTGAAAAGGCGGCTGAGCCGTCGCTGAGCATTGCTGAGCAATAGCTGAGCGGTTGAAAAATCTTTTAAGGGCGGATCTTATTTCGTCGTTCCCGAATGCTTCAATCGGGAATCGAGCGGCTTTGTTTTTATGATCCACAGATTTAGTGATGGCAAGCATCTGGAGCCACCGGACCCCCTATAGAAACACTAGGGGGAGACGATAAAAAAACTTTTATTTACCGCCTGACTTAGTCAGGCAATTCTCCACCTGCCGCCGGCGGTTTTCCGGCAGTTTCACCAACGCCCTTATCCCAATTATGTTATATTAATGCTTTGATAAATCTGTAAGCATCAAGGGGGTCTTACCCATCTCTTTCGGGCCTGAGCTTGTCTGGATCTGGAGCAGAGATCTGGAAAAACATATGGGGAAAAGAGTCCAGAAGCTTGAGGGCGGGGACAGCTGGGTGGCTGTCTCTGTCTTTGGGGGAACTGTCCTTTTGCTTTCATGGGGATCGCAGAACTGCGGGATAGCAGTTATCTCCGAGAAAGAGAAAAAGGAACTCCTCGCAGGTTCCAAGCAGACTCCGCCGATAGTCAACGCGCTAAAAAGCAGTATTTCCGGGGCTGAGCTTACCGGTGTGTGCCAACTGAACAGGGACAGGATCATAAGGCTGACGTTTACAAAAATAATAGGCGCTGGATTTTCGAATACGAGGCATCTGACTCTTGAGATGATGGAGCGTTACAGCAACCTGATCTTCACTGATGAAAACGAGACGATACTGGAGACCGCAAAGCATATACATCCGGCAGATAACAGGTTCCGCTCTGTTCTGCCGGGGCATCATTATTCGATGCCGCCGGAGTTCAACGGCATTCCGCTGGAGGACTGGCTGAGAGATCCAACATCTGATACGTTAAGATCTGTCGCCGGTTTTGGGAAAAAGCTTCTGGAAAAACTCTCGGAGGTAGAAGTTGAAAGGGCTGCCCGACTGCTGGATGGTTTTTACAAAAACGAAACGGATACATCCCTCTATACTCCGCAGAAGATCAAAAACTATCTTACCGTGCTGCCGGAACTGCTGGAAGGAGCATCTCCCCTGCCTGATGCCGCAGTCTCTGATACGGGGCACCTGACCGTTATGAGTCCGATCGCAGATGTTTCGATACAAAGAAGGCGAAAGGCCGTGACAGATCAGATCCGGCGTGAAATAGTGAGACGGGAAAGGCAGATAAAAGACATCGAAAAGCTTCTTTACGAAGAGGATGCAGATAAGTATAAAAAATACGGAGATGCTCTTGTCGCAAATTCATGGCAGATAACTCCGGGAGCCCGGGAGGCCTCTGTGACATACTGGGACGGAGATGGCAATGAGATAAGGGATACTGTCCCCCTCGATCCAAGGCTCTCCGCAGCAAAAAATGCCGCTTCCTATTATGCGAAGTATAAAAAGATCATCTCTGCCCGGGAGCGTGCAGTGAAGATCTTAGCCAAGGTAAAGGAAGAGCTCGACGATCTTAGAGAGCAGTATGCCATAGTTATGTCCATGGATGATCCGGAGTCCCTCGCCCTTGTCGAAGAGGAGCTCGGGATAAAAGTTGTCAAAAATCCTAAGAACGGCAGAAAAAAAACTGCAGCTCCGCTCCCTCCGCACAAGAGATTCGATCTCGGATACGCGCTGGTCTTTGCCGGGCTGTCTTCCAGGGGGAACAGGTACGTGACATTCAAGCTGGCCTCCCCTGGCGACATATGGTTCCATGCCCGGGGGGTACCGGGTTCTCATGTGATATTAAGATTCACGTCAACTCCCACAGAAGAAGAGAGAGACAAGGCGATCAGATTCTGTGCATCTTTGGCCGCTAAATACAGCAGGAACGGCGGCAGCCCCGGGCAAAGGGTAGATTATACTCTCAGGAAATTCGTGAGCCCGATCAGGGGCGGAGAGGCTAATGTGACGTATCGGAATTTTAGCAGCATTGCTGCCGGTAATTGGGATTTAGAGCGGCACTGACTTAGCACCATGCAATGCTCCCTCACCTCAACGTATTGATTGGGAATTAAGGCATCTTGAAGCGCTAGCTTAGCAGCGTTTGCGGAGCCTTCCCTTGGCGTATGTCCAATACGCCTTCGGAAGTCTCCACTGTGCGTTGCGTCGCTATCATCTCCAATCTACCTTAATTCCTGTCGGGACGAAAAACTATATGTATTTAAGCGGACAACCAATTGGTAATCGGTGGGCAAACCGTCGTATTCCGCGTTCAGGCATTACCCTTTCTTTATCCTTCTGCATTCGATGTAAAATCTCTTTTCATCCGCGTGTCCGATCGAGAAGGTCTTTCTGGGCAGGACTCCGCCTGCGGCTATGCCGGGGAACAGGGTCGATTTGTCTATAGATCTCAGAAGGATGCCCGTCGCTTTTTTCTTCTTTACCAGCTCAGTCACATGGTTGTCGCCGTGGATGTAGTCGAGTTTTTCCGGGGCGTTTTTGGTAAGTTCGTCAAGAAATCTCTGGACCGCATCGATAGGAAGCCTTCCGTCAAGTCCGCCGAGAGAGAAGGACATGCTTTCACCTTTGGGACCGACAAATGTCACGTCGTCACCCGTTTCGGCTGTCAGAGCATTTTCCTTAAGGTATCTGTGGAATGCTTCAATGACCGCCGGGCAGTCAAAGTCTTCGATCACCCTGTGTATAGGTTCGAAGTTGAGTGAGTCATCATGGAGGTTGATGACCTCGACGAGGGAGAACCTTGCCGGATGCGATTTTTTCTCGTCTTTGCTCAGCCCGGCTTTTATCTTCTCCCAGCATGTCTTTGCCGTAGCAAGAGAATGGTTCCCGTCACCGGCAGCGAGGAAGAACGTGCTGCATTCGGACTGCATTTGCGAAATAAGCGCCGCCAGTGACTTTGCCCTCTCTCCTTCTATAGCATAACCTTTTATGCTGCCGCTACCGAGCATGAGGTCAAAGTCATATAACTTCCTCAGGTCAGCTTTTTGCGCGGCCAGAGGTTCGATAAGCTTTTTCTCCGGGTCGTCGATCAGGAGCATTACGTGGGGACATTCGAGCTCAGCGTTCTCCCTTATCCTGACTCTGGGGGGTATCCTGGAGAGCACAGTCCCCTCAGTGGCCCTGATCTGTTTTTTCGAGCCGGGGGAGTAGTCGTACTCTTCAAGGTCTATCACACCGAGAAGCCCGGTCCTCGTTCCGTGTCCGACTTCTCGCTCAACGAGGATAAAACCGTTGGATACCGCCTGGCTCAATGTTCCGTTTTCCAGGTATTCCTTCATCGCTGCGCATATATTCTCGATCCTGCTGCCGTCATCTTTTCCAAGGAAGACCTCGGGGAATACGATGTTAAGGGCGGATGCGGAAGTGCCGACTGTCTCTGTGACCTTATCCCAGTATTCGGGCTGGCTCGTGTACTGATCACAAGCTATAACAGCCCACTTTTCCATCTCGATGTTTTCATTGGGCAGCAATATGTCTGCAGGCATAAAACAAGGCTTCATATGGATTTCTCCTTTGCAGTGATGTTGATTTAGCACAGTATAGTATAAGTGAGTATTATACTACGTAATTGCGGTCAAGCGACCGCAAGGTGTCGGCAAGATACAGGCAAACATTCGCCATAAACGAAGAAGTATGGTGCAAAGATATTACAAAAAAGATCTTTTCTTTAGGAGGGCGTCTTAGTCAATGTTGAAGGGAATGAAAAAAATGACCGGCCGTCTTGCCTGACCGTAAGTCATTGAAAAGGCCAAGAGGCCGTTTCTGAGGATTTCCGTGGGATCCAGCCGATATTTTACGCGGTTTGAACGGCCGCAAATGCCGTACTGAGCAATACGGTCACCAAAGAGGAGGTCCCTTCACCCACTCATAGCTGATGACCCTGATGCCGTCAGAGTCCTCCGCACTTTCAATGGCAAGGATGCCTCCTCCGGGGATCTGGAAGTATCCCGGGATATCATCGACCCTGATCAGCTTCCGTGTCAGTATTTCAGCGCCATCTGCATCGGTGACCTCCAGAACTATTTCATTTGATTCGGGAAGATAGCCGGTATACTGCACAAGGACTGCGTTTGTCCCGACATCAGCCGTAATGGTGGTCTGGAATCCTATGAACTGATATTCACTCTCGCTAAGTTCTTCCGTCCACATTTGTTCCGTCCCTTCGGCTCCGGCCGGGCGAATGAACCACGCGAGCGAGGAGGTGACAGGTTCGTATATAAGGCCTGCTGTTAAATTGCCTACCGTGGCTTCAGCAGCAGATGACCTTATCGTCACGGTGTTTGGATCTGCTGAATAAGTCTCTATCCCGTTGTCGTCAGTCTCGGTATTCTGAAGTTCGGATCTGCCTGCAAAATCAATGTAAAAATGAGATCCGTCAGGTCCTGCCACCCTTGCAGAAAGCGGAGCGTCGATGACCATAGTAATGCGTTCCTTATAGTCACCGCCCTTAAATATAAAATCCATGGGGACTGCTTTTTCAAACGCATACAACGGGGAAGCCGCGAATATCATTATTGCTGTAAGGAGTAAGAGAAAATTCTTCATGCCCTAAGTTTATCATATCAAAATGCGAGGTTCGAGGAAAAACTGCTTATTTGATATGTCAGATCAGCATTTGGATCTTCCCATGACGTTTCGATGTCCATGAAAAAAGGCGCCCTGGATGTACCGGGCGCCATGACTGATTTTTGTAAAATCACTTTTCAAGCAATTTCGTCAAAAGCCTCGTGAATTTCCTGCCGTCCTCGACGGGTTCGCCTTCGCAGATCGACGCAAGGCCCATGAGGACATTTGCCCATTCCGCTGCATCGGCCTCTCCCTTTTCCGTCTCCTTAGCGATCTTTTTGATAAGAGGATGCGCCGGGTTCACCTCAAGCACCTTCTTTTCCTCCGGTACTTCCTGTCCCATGCTCCGGAAGAAGCTCCGCATCTGGGGAGAGATGGGGTCGCCCTTCTGGACGAAACATGCGGGGGAGTCTACGAGCCTTGTCGATATCTTGACATCCTCGACCATGTCGGCCAGCGATTCTTTCAGTTTTGAGACGAATCCCGTCTTTTCAAGTTCTTTGCTGTCATCTGTGCTGTCGAATCCGTTCCCTTCCGGAAGGTCGATATCTTCCTGAGAGACGGATACGAACTCATAGTCCCCGAACTTCCCTGCGTGGTTTACCCATATTTCGTCAATGGCATCGCCCAGCAGCAGGACCTCGATGTTTTTCTTTTTAAATCCTTCGATCTTTGGTGATGCCTTAAGATTTTTGACAGGTCCTCCTGTGATGTAGTATATGTTCTTCTGCCCTTCCGCCATCCTTGAAACATATTCCTCCAGAGTGGTCTTGTCGCCTTTGGAACTGTCAAGGAGGCACAATTTCATTATCTGTTCCCGGTTCTTTGTGTCCGAAATTATGCCTTCCTTTAAGACCATTCCGAAGATCTGCCAGAACTTGCTGTAGTCATCCGGGCGGTCGGTCTTCATTTTTTTCAGCACGTCAAGTACTTTACGTGTAATGTTGTTTTTTATCATGGCGGTCTGCCTGTCCTGCTGGAGTATCTCGCGCGAAATGTTGAGCGGCAGGTCCTCCGAATCGACGACTCCTTTGATGAACCGTAGATATTCGGGGATCAGATCGCGGCAGTCGTTCAGTATGAATACGCGGCGTATGTAGAGCTGTACCCCATGCTTGCCGTTCTGGAAGAACAGGTCGAACGGGGGACGGGACGGTATATAGAGCAGAGCGCGAAATTCACTTGACCCTTCTGCCTTGTAGCTGATGCGTTCGATCGGGTCTTCCCAGTCGTGTGTGAGGTGGCGGTAGAATTCTTTGTACTCGTCTTCGCTTACCTCGCTCTCAGGCCTTGTCCAGAGAGCCTTCATAGAGTTGGCGGGTTCTTCTTTCTCTTCCTTCTTCTTTGATCTGTCTTCAATGTATATCGGATAGGTAACGAAGTCTGAATACTGCTTTATTATGCTTCTTAGGGTCCACTCGGAGAGGTAATCTTTTGAGGATCCGTCGTCCTTATCTTTCTCCTTTATGTGGAGTGTAACGGATGTGCCGTTTGCATCACGGTCGGCTTCGCTTATGGTATATGTGCCCCTGCCTTCCGATTCCCATATCCAGCTTTTATCTGAACCGGCTTTCTTTGTTTCTACTGTGACTTTGTCCGCCGCTATGAAACTGGAATAAAAACCGACGCCGAACTGGCCGATGAGAGAGCCGTTGTTTGAGGAGGCCGCTTCCTGCATTGCCTTAACGAATTCCTTTGTACCGCTCCTTGCGATAGTGCCGAGGTATGATACAAGTTCGTCCCTGTCCATTCCGATGCCGTTGTCGCTGACGGTGAGCGTCTTGGCACTCCGATCTGTAATTACCCTTATCTCGCCCTCTTTTGCCGGATCCGGGAGCTCTGCGTTGCTCAGACGCTCTATCCGCAGTTTGTCGAGCGCGTCGGAGGCGTTTGATATGAGTTCCCGCAGAAATATATCCGGGTTGGAGTAGACGGAGTTGATCATCAGTTCCAGGACCTGTCTGGCTTCGCTTTGGAATTCATGCTTCTCGATATTTTGTGACATTCGAAATCCTCCTGCTTTTGTCTTTGGTTTAAAAACTGATCACGGGGCGGCGACCATCTGTCGATCGCAGCCCCGGAGATCAACTTATCGACGATCTGATCACTCTACATGTATCACGAGGTCGTTTCCCTGTTTCTCGACTCTTATGACCGAGCCTTCCGCAGCTTCACCACTTATTATAAGGCGGGCGATCCGAGTCTCAAGCCTTTTTTGCAGATATCTCTTCAATGGCCTTGCACCGTACACAGGGTCGTACCCGTTTTTTGCCGCGACATTAAGGGCTTCGGGAGTCACTTCGAGAGTGATGTTCCTTTCCTTTAGTCGTTCCTCGAGCTGTTTCAGCAGCAGTTTCACGATCTCAGTTATCTCTTCCATCCGAAGCGGTTTGAAAAATATTATTTCGTCGACCCTGTTCAGGAATTCTGGTCTGAACTTGCTCCTCAGCGCGGACATAACATCCGCCTTTGCTGCTTCGGATATATCACCGGTCGAAGTGTCCATACCGTTTATCAGGTCCTGCGCGCCTATGTTGCTTGTCATTATGATCACGCAGTTTTTGAAATTCACAGTCCTGCCGTGGCTGTCCGTAGCGCGTCCGTCGTCGAGTATCTGAAGGAGTATGTTGAAGACGTCAGAGTGGGCTTTTTCGATCTCGTCGAAAAGCACGACCGAATACGGATGTCTCCTTACGGCTTCGGTCAGCTGGCCTCCCTCATCATATCCGACATATCCCGGAGGCGCTCCGACCAGCCTTGAGACAGAGTGTTTCTCCATGTATTCCGACATGTCGATCCTTACCATATTATCTTCCGAATCAAAGAGCGACTCTGCGAGCGCCCTTGCAAGTTCTGTCTTTCCGACGCCGGTAGGGCCAAGGAATATGAATGAGCCGATCGGCCTCTTGGGGTCCTTGATGCCGGAACGCGCGCGTATTACAGCGTCCGCAACAAGTTCAACGGCATCGTTCTGACCGACGACCCTTTTATGAAGCTCATCGTCGAGGTGCAGAAGCTTTTCGATCTCACCCTCCATCAGCTTGGTCACGGGTATTCCGGTCCATTTGGCGATTATTTCCGCTATCTCGCCGTCCGTTACCTCTTCCCTGAGCAGACGTGTTCCGACTGAAGCAATGGCCTTTTCCTCTTCCTCCAGCTTTTTCTCAAGTTCGGGAAGGGTGCCGTGGCGCAGCTGTGCAGCCTTGTTGAGATCATATTCTCTCTCGGCCCTCTCGATCTCGTGTCTGACCTTTTCGATCTCTTCACGCAAGCTCCTGACCTTAGAAATATTTTCTTTTTCTGTTTCGTACTGTGCCCTTAGGGCATTCGCCTTTTCCTTGAGGTCGGCAAGCTCTTTCTGAAGGGCTTCAAGCCTCTCCTTGCTCGCCTTGTCCTTCTCGTTTTTAAGTGCCGCTTCCTCTATCTCGAGCTGCATGACCCTGCGTGAGACATCGTCCAGCTCGGCGGGCATGGAGTCGATGTCCGTCCTGATCATGGCACATGCTTCATCGACGAGGTCAATGGCCTTGTCCGGAAGGAACCTGTCCGATATATAGCGGTTGGAAAGCACAGCCGCGGCTACCAGTGCGTTGTCCTGTATCCTCACCCCGTGGTGCAGCTGGAAGCGTTCCTTAAGGCCCCTGAGTATAGATATGGTATCCTCAACATCCGGAGCCTCTACCAGCACGGGCTGGAATCTTCTTTCAAGCGCTGCGTCCTTCTCGATGTAATTTCTGTACTCTTCGAGCGTGGTCGCTCCGATGCAGTGCAGCTCTCCTCTTGCCAGCATGGGCTTCAGCATGTTGCCTGCGTCGATCGCACCTTCTGCCTTCCCGGCTCCAACAATGGTATGCAGTTCGTCAATGAAAAGGATGACCTGTCCCTCGCTTTTCTTGACTTCATTGAGCACGGCCTTGAGCCTCTCTTCAAATTCGCCCCTGTATTTGGCTCCCGCAAGAAGCGATCCCATATCAAGCGCAAAGATGGATCTGTCCTTCAGCCCTTCCGGGACGTCGCCCCTGTTGATCCTCATCGCCAGTCCTTCGACTATGGCGGTCTTACCGACTCCGGGTTCTCCTATAAGCACAGGGTTGTTCTTTGTCTTACGGCTCAGTATCCTGATCACACGTCTTATCTCTTCGTCACGGCCGATAACAGGGTCGAGTTTGTTCTCGCGGGCTGCCTTGACCAGATCTCTGCCATATTTTTCAAGCACTTCATAGGTGTCCTCCGGGTTGTCTGTGGTCACCCTCTGGTTGCCACGGACGTCGGACAGGGTCTTGAGGAAATTGTCCCTGTTCAGTCCGAAGGCAGAGAAAACTTTTGCCGATGGGGCAGAGGGGCCTTCCGACAGCATCGCAAGGAATATATGCTCGACGGATATATAATCATCCTTCAGCGCGTCAGCCTCTTCACCTGCCTTCACAATGAGCTGTGAGAGTCTCTGGGAAACGAATATCTTTCCGGCCTCCTGGCCTGCCCCCGAGACACGAGGTCTTTTGCGGAGCTCTATCTCGATGGCGTTTATGATATTCTCTGCCGGCAGCCCCATTCTGGTGATAAGCTTTGGTATAAGGCCGTTTTCCTGACTTAACAGAGCAAGCGCCAGATGCTCGACATCGACCTCCTGATGGCCGTGCTTTATGGCGATGTTCTGAGCCCCGTAAAATGCTTCCTGTGATTTTTGTGTAAGTTTATTCATATTCATGGCAATTCCTCCATAGTTCGTTGTCAAGCCGATTAACTAATGCTGACCAATATCTAATATTATATAGGTCAAATAAAATCAAACAATCTGTCTCGGGTGAGCTCGCGGCCATTTACATGTAAATATTGTCGATAATAGGCATGTTGGTCTAAAAATTTATTAATATCTTTTGATTTAATAATGTACTCAGAGTTCAAAAAGATCTCTGATATTTCAGCAAAATTAGCAAAATATGGAAAATATTTAGTCAAATGTGCTTGACAAGTAGCTCAGATAAGATTAAAGTTGCACCGTCGGATAAGATTTCCGATTACAATATTTCCTGTTGGGAGGCAACACATTGAAAAGCAACGGTACAGTAAAGTGGTTCAACGCAACTAAGGGTTATGGTTTTATCACCACAGATGAAGGCAATGATGTCTTTGTACATTTCAGCGCCATCCAGGGCGACGGATTCAAAACCCTTGATGAAGGTCAGAAGGTATCCTTCGAGATCACACAGGGCAGCAAAGGCCCCCAGGCTTCTGACGTCGAGAAGATCTAGCCTAGGCTAGCGAGCGTATTTCTTTAATAATTAAGGAAATAGACTATTGAAGGAAGACAGCGAGGAGACTCGTTGTCTTCCTTTTTATTTGCCTTTGAGTTAAAAGACATTGCAGGTTGCTGTAAGGGATCAAAAACAGAGCCACTTACTTGAGATCCGGCGCCTATCTGCTTCTTAGGATATCGGGTCCGCCCCTTCAATGTTTAATATTTCCACCGTAATTTATGTAAATTGCCCCTTGCCTAAAACGCATGATTTCGTCTATTGTTGACAGGTATTTTGAACTCAAATATGCATATTTTGTAGTTTTCGAGGAGGCTGCAGCATGTCCCTTATTGAAGATAAAAAACTTCCGGTTGCAAAATTAAGACGGACCGCCGATATCAAGTCACTGGGGTTCAGGACGACCAAATCCCTTCCGAAGCTTGATGCGCTGGTGGGACAGGAAAGGGCTGTAAACGCTGTAAGCTTTGGCCTGTCAGTACAGAGCAAGGGCTACAACATTTTCATGGTGGGGGAGCCCGGAAGCGGAAGGACCACATACGCTATGCAGGAGCTCACCCGCTGTGCGGCAACGATGCCGGCACCCGACGACTGGGTCTATGTATATAACTTTGACGAGCCGGGAACTCCGCTTGCGATAAGGCTTCCTGCCGGCAAAGGCAAGGAACTTGCAAAGGATGCCGAGAATGTTGTAGAGGATCTTAAGTCCGTCCTGGCAAAGGCATTTGACAACAATGAATTTGAAGACAACAAAGCCCAACTGGTCAAATCATTCCAGGAAGAGGTCAACAAGTATATGGAAGAGCTCCGCAAATGGGCGGAAGAGAAGCACTTCGCGATAAAACGCACCCCCCAGGGGTTCGTCAACCTGCCCATGATATATGCCCCTCCTTTGAATGATGCCGACGAAAAGCCAGCCGATCCGGAAAACGGAGCAGAGCAGACAGAAGAGACTGAGACGAAAAATAACGAACCGGTCCTTAGGGAGATGCAGCAGGAGGAATTTGAAAACCTGTCGGAAGAAGAACAGGAAAAACTTCAGAAGACCTCGGAGGAGATATCCCAGAAGACACTTGAGACTCTCAGGGCCATCAGAGAGAGGGAGAAGGACCTCAAGGAGAAGATCAAAGAACTTGAGGGCCAGATATGCAGAAATGCGATAGGACCTATACTCTCCGAACTCAGGGCAAAATATGCGCCGAACAAAAAGCTTGAAGATTGGTTCGACGACTTCACGGAAGACATCGTTGCAAACTTCAACGCCTTCCTGGCTGCGGCACGCGACGAAGCAGCGGAGGTGGACTTCACCCGTTATGAGGTAAACTCATTCGTCTCAAACAACCCGAACGAAGGTGCCCCTGTGATAAGGGAGACAAATCCCGTCTATTACAATCTGGTGGGCAAGGTAGAGTACGAAAGCCGCCAGGGGAACCTGTACACCGATTTCAGGAGGATCACCCCCGGAGCGATGCACAAGGCAAACGGAGGCTTCCTCGTATTGGAGGCCGAGGAGCTCCTGAGACAGTTCATGTCCTGGGACGCTTTGAAAAGGGTGCTTCGCTGCAGAGAGCTTCTGATCGAAAACCTCGGAGAACAGCTGGGCTACATACCTGTTTCTTCGCTCAAGCCGGAAGCCATACCGATCGACATGAAGGTAGTCGTCGTGGGCACGCCCTACCTCTACTACCTGTTGAATATTTACGATCCGGAGTTCCAGAAAATATTCAAGATAAAGGCTGACTTCGATACAGATATGCCGAGGACGAAGGAATCCGAAATGCAGGTCGCCCGTTTCATTGCAGGGTTTGTTGAACACGAAGGCAAGCTGAATTTTACCGTCAATGCGGTCGGAGAGGTCATAGAGTGGGCGTCCCGCCTGGTAGAAAACCAAAACAAGCTCTGCACGCAGTTCAACAAGATCGCGGAAATACTTGTCGAAGCTACGGCATGGGCAAAGATGGAAGGCAAAAAACAGGTCGGTCTGGACCATGTGATAAAAGCCATAGAAGAAAAGACATTCCGCTCTAACCTTCTTGAAGAGAAGATCCGCGAAAGCTTCAGCGACGGTGTCATCAGGATAGATACTGCCGGATCCGCCGTCGGACAGATAAACGGCCTTACAGTTGCCCAGCTCGTTGACCACAGCTTCGGTTCCCCCGTCAGGATAACCGCGAACGTATACATGGGACAGGAGGGAATAGTCAACATAGAACGAGAGGTAAACATGACCGGCCCCATACACAACAAGGGCCTTCTTATCCTCTCAAGCTATCTTGGCCGCAAATACGCGCAGCATTTCCCGATCTCGATGTCGGCACGGATCACTTTCGAGCAGACTTACGGCGGAGTGGAAGGTGATAGCGCATCCTCTACAGAGCTCTACTGCCTGCTCTCCGCGCTTTCCGGGGTACCTCTGAAGCAGGGCATAGCAGTGACAGGATCTGTAGATCAGTTCGGCAACATACAGCCGATAGGCGGCGTAAACGAAAAGATAGAGGGATTCTTCAGCAATTGCAAAGTTTCAGGGCTGACAGGCGAACAGGGAGTCATGATCCCGCATCAGAACGAACAGCATCTGATGCTCAGCCACGAGGTCATTGAAGCTGTAAAGAAGGGCAAGTTCCATATATGGAGCGTCAAGACCATAGATGAGGGCATAGAAATACTGACGGACGTCAGTGCCGGAACTGCCGACGAAAACGGCGAATACCCGGCGGAAAGCATACACGGAAAGGTCAGGGCCTGCCTGGAGGCATGGATCGAGCGTTCCTACAGGCACAAGAAGAAGATGCAGGACAAGGTCGATCCCCCTGAAGACAAGAAGAAATCAAAAGGTAAAAAGAATAAAAAGAAGAGCGCGATATTTGAGGAGTCCGGCAAGTGAACAGGCCCCGCCATGCAAAAGAGATCCTCGATGCCTTTGAAAGACACTGGGGCAATGAAGGAAGGCCCTCTCCCGAGCTGAAGCATGATGACCCGCTTGACGGGCTGATGCTGACGTTGCTTTCACAGAATACGAACGACAGGAACCGGGACAAGGCCTTTGAAAAACTGAAAGCCGAATATCCGCGGTGGGATATGGCAGCGGAGGCTCCCGTCGAAAACATAGTCGATCTCATCAGGGTGGCCGGTCTGGGGGAAACCAAAGCGGCAAGGATGAAACAGATCCTTGAAATACTCAAGGATAAATTCGGAAGTTACTCGATAGACGAGCTGAAAAACTGGGATATGGCCGAAGCGAGGGAATTCCTTGTTTCGTTGCCCGGAGTCGGCGTCAAGACAGCTGCATGTGTCCTGGTATTCGATCTCGAAGTACCTGCCTTTCCGGTAGATACCCATATTGCCAGGTTAAGCCGAAGGCTGGGATGGGCACCTGAAAAAATGCCCCCGGACAAGATACAGGAATATCTTGAGAGCACCCTTCCCGGTGAACGCTTTAGGGGGGCCCATCTCAACATGATAGAGCACGGCAGGGGCATCTGTTCGGCCAGAAAGCCGGAATGCGGAAAATGTTACGCAAAAAAATGGTGTCAGTTTGCAAAAAGTCTTGACGGATAGGCATTTGTTGGTATAATACTTCCTGTTTGCCGGGATGGCGGAATGGTAGACGCACGGGACTTAAAATCCTGCGAACGCAAGTTCGTGCGGGTTCGAATCCCGCTCTCGGCACCACCGCATCTACGGAACAGCTGAAAATCGCGGGGTGGAGCAGTACGGAAGCTCGTCGGGCTCATAACCCGAAGGTCGCAGGTTCAAATCCTGCCCCCGCAACCCAATTTGGCGCTGTAGCTCAGTTGGCTAGAGCATTCGG
>DBRW01000043.1 GCA_002306075.1 Synergistaceae bacterium UBA1358 | reverse complement strand
CGACAAATTCCAGCTTATCGGCGAGCCCAGGAAGATCGACTGCGACGTTATCTGCATGGCAGTAGGCCTTACGCCCACCACGGAACTCTTCTGGCAGGCGGGAGCCAAGATGCAGTACTGCCCGCAGCTCTGCGGCCACGTACCCTTCAGAGACAATACAATGCGCACCAGCCACCCGGACATCTGGGTAGCGGGAGACGCATCCGGAATAGAAGAGGCATCAGCGGCCATGGTAGAAGGCAGGATAGCCGGATTCAGCGCGGCAAAGGCGCTTGGCTGCAAAGTGAAAGAAGAATCCTTCAAAGAATACTGGACAAGACTCGACCATCTCCGCGCGGGCGAAGTCGGCGAGAAGATCCGCGGCGGGATCTGTCAGGTACTTGTTGACGGATGGGAGGCATAAAGATGGGCTGCACATGCAACAGCAACGACAAAGAGAAGCTATTCTGCAGCGGAGTCCTTGTTGAGAACAGGCCCGGTGCGATCCTACCCCCGCAGGAAGCATGGGAGAACAAAAAGGGCGGCTATGTAATAATAGAATGCCCGCAGCGCATCCCCTGCAACCCCTGCGCGACCAGCTGCCCGACGGGAGCGGTCAAGCCCTTCGCGGACATCAACGACGTTCCGGAGATAGACTACGAGAAATGCACCGGCTGCGGTCTCTGCGTAGCCAAATGTCCGGGACTTGCCTGCTTCGTTGTCGACCTTACTTATGGGGCAGACGAAGCTGTCATCAAGCTTCCGTACGAACTTGAGCCGAAGCCTGTAAAGGGTCAGAAGGTAAAGTGCCTCAACAGGGTAGGGGAAGAGGTAGCAGACGGAGAGGTATATGCCGTAGCGGAACCCCTGAAGGATCAGACTACGGTAGTGAGCGTGGTCATTCCTAAAAAACTGGTCGGAGAGATCCGTGCCATCAAGGTGGTGTGCTAGCCATGACAGAGAAAAGAAACGTCATCTGCCGTTGCGAAGAGATAGAAATAGACGAGATCCGCGAATGGATCGCACGCGGGTATGACACCTTCGACGAACTCAAGAGGGAACTTCGTGTAGGTATGGGCCCCTGCCAGGGCAGAGGCTGCCGCGACATAATCCTTCGTGAGCTCTCAAAGGCAACAGGCAAGCCCATATCGGAACTTAATCCCGGAACCATCAGGCCTCCGGTGAAACCGATAAAGCTCGGACTTCTTGCCGAGGATAAGTAGGAGGTGCGTATGATGGATTTCCCGAAAACAGCTGATGTTGTAATAATCGGCGGCGGTGTGGTAGGAACAGCCACCGCTTACTATCTTGCAAAATCAGGAAGAAAGAACGTCGTACTTGTTGAGAAAAACACTGTATGCTCAGGTTCGACAGGCCGCTGCGGAGCAGGCATACGCGCACAGTGGGGACTTGAACTCAACTGCCGTATGGCTCTGGCCTGCCTCGATACCTTCGAACAGCTCGACGAAGAACTCGGACTTCCCACAGGCCTCAATCAGGGCGGGTATCTTCTCGTAGCATACAAGGAAAAAGAGTGGGAACAGTTCAAAAAGAACGTAGAGCTTCAGCACAGCCTGGGGATCAAGACAGAGATCTTCACAGACGTCAAAAGAGCACAGGAGATATGCCCCGGAGTGGCGGTAGACGACGCACTGGGCTTCACCTTCTACCAGAGAGACGGACACGCTGACCCATTCCTTACGACCTTCGCCTTCCAGGAAGCGGCGAAGCGCTACGGAGCAAAATTCTACAAGTTCACCGAAGTTACGGGACTCAAGGTCGAAGGCGGCCAGATCCGAGCAGTCGAGACTAACCGCGGGACCATCGAATGCGGACAGGTCGTCAACTGCGCCGGATCATGGGCACAGGACGTTGCCAAGATGGCAGGTATACATCTTCCCAACTGGGCAGAACGCCATGAGATCCTCATCACCGAACCCGTAGATCCGGGTGTATGTCCTCCGATGCTTATGAGCTTCAGCGGCAACTACTACATCCAGCAGCGTCCTCACGGCTCGATCATCGCAGGCGAAAGCCCCTCGCATGAACCGCTGCTCGGATACACATCAACGGCCCACTCTATCGAAAGCATCGCAAAGACCATTATCAAGCTGCTTCCGAGAGCGAAGAACATCCGCGTGGTACGCCAGTGGGCAGGACACTACGACATGACCCCGGACGCGGCACCCATCCTTGGTGAGACCGACGTCAAGGAGTTCTGGCACGCAACGGGCTTCTCCGGCCACGGCTTCATGCTCGGACCTGTGGCAGGACAGATAATGTCGGCCCTTCTCAACGGCGAGAAGCCTCCGATCGACCCGACGATAATGGATTACCGCCGGTTCGAGCGCGGAGAACGCATAGTTGAGCCGAACGTAGTTTAGAGAATAACAAAGGAGCACCTTACGGGGCGGGTCGAAAGACCCGCCCTTTTGCTTATGCATATAGCAACTTTTTATAAATCATCTATAATCAGCCTGAGGTGAGGACCAATGGAATTCAACAATATCAAAGGAAACACCTGGGCTGCCTGCGGACCTGTAAACATCGGTGCCTATGTAATAGAAGGAGAGGCTGTCCTTATCGACAGCGGCAATGACTCCTCCTCGGGAAGGAAAATACTGCGCCTTGCCGAAGAAACGGGCTGGAATATACGGCTGATAATAAACACCCATTTCCATGCCGATCATGTCGGAGGCAACGCATTCATACAGAAGAGGACCGGGTGCGGGATCGCAGCCTCGGCCAAGGAGACGCCCTTCATCGACATGCCTGAGATGGAGCCGGAGATACTTTGGTCGGGAAGGGCTCCGAAGGCGATCTGCAGTAAGTTTCTCCAGGCGGAACCTTCAAACGTGACCATTACAGCAACACCGGGTACCGTTATAGAAGGATGGGGGCTCAGGATCATCGCGCTTCCGGGACACGCCCACGGACAGATCGGCGTGCTCACGCCTGACGGTGTCTTCTTTATGGCCGATTCCGTGATATCCGAGCGCATACTGAACAAGTACGGCATCCCCTTCACCGCAGACTACGGCAGCGCAATGGAGACCTTTGACATGCTTGATGCCTTCAGCGCGGACTATTTCGTACCTTCGCACGGAGACATATGCAAAGACATCACCCCTGTCACAGCCGCCAACAGAAACTGTCTGACCGCGCTCAAAGATGAAATACTTGAGATATGTTCAGAACCTTCGACAAGGGACGGGATACTGGGAAAGCTGGCCAAAAGACACGGACTCAATATGGATCTGCCCCAGTATGTCCTCATACACAGCACCGTCGCGGCGATCATCTCGCCCCTTATCGATTCGGGCGAGCTGCTCTGTTCTTTCGAAGACGGGACCCTCTCTCTGAAAAGCAGACAATGATTTCTTCGGATCGGGCTGTTATCTTTTGGCTTTTTAGGGTTAGAATAGGGGCCGTGCTTACCTGTTAGGAGGCTTATCGTGGAGAAAAACCGGCTTAATATGCTTCTGGGGGATCTTGGGATACTTTTTGTCGCTCTGATATGGGGAACAACGAACGTTGTCATAAGGGACGCACTTGAAGGGATCACCCCGCTCTGGTTCTGCGGGCTGCGTTTTGCGATAGCCTGGGCGACAGTTATGATTTTTTTCGGCAGAAAAGCATTCCTTATTCCGCGGAAAGCAAGGCTGAAGAGCACGCTTGTCGGAATGGTCTTCATCTGCGCCTACCTGACCGGGGCGATCGGCCTGCTTTACACCACCGCAGGCAACCAGTCCTTCATAATCTCCATGTCGGTCGTGCTCGTGCCGCTCTCCGTCTGGATCATCACCCACAAATTCCCGGGCTGGCATGTTGTGATAGCCGTTTTGCTCTGCACTGCCGGAATGGTAGGCCTTATGCTTGACGTAGATCTTTCTGTCAACCTCGGAGACCTGCTGAGCTTTTCCGCATGCGTTTTTGTCACGATATACATACTGCTCGTCCAGAAGTACGTAAGGGGAGTCGACCCCTACGCGCTGACGTGCTGGCAGGCTCTCGGGGGAATGCTGCTGGCTGTGTCTGCCGCAGCTATATTTGAGCCTTTTCCTGAAAATATCCCCTTACGTGCGTGGCTTGCCCTCATACACACCGGCACCGTAGGTTTCGCCCTCACGCTTGTGATACAGACTGTCGCGCAGAAATACACGAATGCCACGCATGTGGCCATATTGCTGTCGACCTCCGGGGTCTTCGGCTCTGTGGCGGGGGTGATGTTCATCGGCGAGCCGATGACGTTCAGGATATTCATCGCTTCGGCTATGATCCTGGCGGGCGTAATGATCGTAGAAGCCCTCCCGGCCCTCAGGAAAAAGTACCGGGAGAATGGCGCAACGGACGGTCAGCTCAGCTGAGGTGCTCCTTCCAGGCCGAGCAGAGCATTTGAACGGCCGGTCTGATAGATCCGCACGGTATCGATGAGAAAGATAGGTTGGCGGTAATAAGCCCATCTTCATCGGAACGGAATATCTGATCTAAGGCCACACCTGCTGAAAGCGCCGCAGCAGAAAGCTCTTCAGGAGCAGATCCCGATTTGAAAGTCACAGCTACGCAGAGTGAGGTCTCAAGAAGCTCGTAACTGACCTTCTTTCCAAAAACTTCACCTACAGCTCTCAGCATTTCTCCGCTCTTGATCTGATATGTCTTTCTGCTTCTCCTTATATGCCTTTCAAGATGTCCGCCGTTAATGTAGCCGGCAAGCGCAAGCTGTTCTATCTTGCTGGAGGTCTGGTCGTAAAGCGAAGCCTTTATGCCTGCCCTCTCGGCAAGGCTGCTGGGTATCACCATGTAGGCGATACGTACTGACGGAAGGAGTATCCTTGAAAAGCTTCCGATATAAATTACCCTTTCGGGAGATGCGCCCTGCAGTGAGGGGACCGATCTGGAAAAATAGCGCAGCTCGCCGTTGTAGTCATCCTCCAATATGTATGAATCGCAATATCCAGCCCAGCCAAGGAGTTCCTTCCGCCTTCTGGAGATCTGTGAAAGGGACATCCGGGGCCTATTGGATGTAATATCCGCAAAGAGGTCGTAATTCCCCTCCCTTAGGCGAGCACCGGGCATTCCCCCCGCATTTCCTATGTACTCCACCCTCCAGCCGAAGTCACGGAATATACGTTCTCCTTGGGCATATCCCGGCCATTCCGCAGCGACGGTCCCCGCATTTCCGGCCATCCGGCAAAGTTCCGTCAGCAGATGCTGGGTCCCCGAGGCTATAACGATACGGTCCGACGACGCCTTGACTTTACGCGCATCAAAACAATATCTGACCAGAGCATCTCTGAGTTCGCGCTCTCCCTGAGGATCTCCGGCCGAAATTATCTTCTCATGCATATTCAGAGCCGCGCGAAGGTGCTTTCTCCATACCGGGATATCCGCAGTATCGGGATCTATCCCGTTGCCGCAGAGGTCATATCGCACACTCTGCCTCGCTGCCGGCTCACGGACATCCTCCTGCACCGCCTCAGCGGATCTTCTAAGCGCAAAATACCCGCTTTTGGGCCTGCTTTCGATGCGGCCGTCAAGCTGGAGGTGTATGTAGGCATTTTCGACCGGAGCACGGCTTACCCCGAGCGACCCGGAAAGTTCGCGGACAGAGGGCAATCTATCGGAAGCACTTATGACACCTCTTTCGATCGCTTCGGCCATCCCCTCGTATATCTGCCTCCATACCGGGATATCAGAATTTCTCTCGATGGAAATGAAATCGCATATCAAATAAAAAGCCCCCAATCTGTCATGTTAAAAATAGTAAAATCTGTACATTGTTTAAATGACAATTGAAACATATAAATAATAGAACACCATTGGGACACAGGCAAGGAGGAAAGATAAACATGATCATAAGCGAACAGGCAAAACTTAACAGGGACCTCGCAAAAATGCTCAAGGGCGGGGTAATAATGGACGTCACGATGCCCGAGCAGGCCCGGATCGCAGAGGACGCGGGAGCGTGTGCGGTGATGGCACTTGAAAGGATACCCGCTGATATCAGACAGGCAGGCGGCATCTCACGGATGAGCGATCCCAAAATGATAAAGGATATCCAGGCAGCTGTTTCCATCCCGGTAATGGCGAAGTGCCGGATAGGTCACTTCGCGGAAGCGCAGATACTTGAGGCCATCGAGATCGACTACATAGACGAGAGCGAAGTGCTGAGTCCTGCCGACGACGTCTGCCACATCGACAAAACGATGTTCAGGGTGCCCTTTGTCTGCGGAGCGAGAAATCTCGGAGAAGCCCTTCGCCGCATAGCCGAAGGTGCCTCCATGATAAGGACAAAGGGTGAACCCGGCACAGGCGACATCATACAGGCCGTCCGCCATCTAAGGGCCATGAACGCAGAGATAGCAAGGATAAGATCGATGCGGAGAGATGAGATTTTTGAGGCAGCCAAAGAGCTTCAGGTCCCATACGAACTTCTCCTCTCCGTACACGAGGATGGAAGACTTCCTGTAGTCAACTTTGCCGCAGGGGGCATAGCCACTCCGGCGGATGCATCCCTCATGATGCAGCTGGGCGCCGAAGGGGTATTCGTAGGGAGCGGCATCTTCAAGTCCGGCGATCCTAAGAAGCGCGCATCCGCGATAGTCAGAGCCGTGACGAACTACCTTGACCCGAAGGTCCTTGCCGAGGTGTCGGAGGATCTTGGCGAGGCTATGGTCGGCATCAACGAGAAAGAGATAACGGTGCTTATGGCAGAGCGTGGGAAATAAACATGAACAGGACCATAACCGTCGGCGTCGTCGCCGTCCAGGGCGCCTTTGCGGAGCACTGCAGGACGCTCGGCAAACTTGGGGCATCCGCAAAGGAGATACGTTCAGTTTCTGATCTTTCACCAACGCCCGACGGGCTCATTTTCCCCGGGGGAGAGAGCACCGCTCAGGGCAAGCTGCTCCGTGAATCCGGGCTCTTCGATATGATCCTGCCGCTGATAAAGGGCGGACTTCCTGTATACGGAACATGTGCGGGGATGGTGCTCCTTGCCGGAAGGATAGAGAATGACGACAGGAAGCACTTTGCGGCAATGGATATAACCGTAAGGCGCAATGCGTACGGAAGACAGCTGGGGAGCTTCATGACGACAGGGGATTTTGCCGGGATCGGAGACGTCCCGATGTATTTCATAAGGGCTCCGTACATATCCTCGGCAGGAAAGGATGTCAACGTGCTTTCACGATGGGATGGAAAGATAACGGCGGCAAGAGAGGCAAACATGCTAGTCACATCTTTCCACCCGGAGGTCACCGAGGACCCTACAGTCCATTCCTATTTTCTTTCCATGATATCGCAGGGTCATTAAAAAGAGGAGGCCGGATGCAGCCCGGTCCCCTCTTTTACAGCTTTAAATCCGAAATCAGTCAAGGAGCTTTCTGATGTTCTCAAGAGCGGGCATCCTCGAGTACAGGGGAGTATCATCACCTGTCTCGTACGGAGCCTGGCTCTCCTCGAAGGTCTTCTCCTGTTCGCTTCTGTATATTATCCCGAGCGGATAGGGGTCCGTCTCCATAGAAAGCCTCATCGCCTCGAGCTTGTCTGACGCATCTCTGCCCTCGTCGAGCCATTTGGTGCTCTTTGAGAGCCACTGCCAGGTGTTCACCTTGTTGAATGAGACACATGGCTGGAATATGTCCACCAGAGCGTAGCCTTTGTGCTTTATCGCCTGTACGATTATATTTTTGGTCTTTTCGGCATCGGCCGCAGATGCGCGGGCCACGAATGTCGCTCCGCAGGAGAGGGCAAGCAGCAGCGGATTCAGCGGTCTGCTCGTGACCCCGAAAGGCTGCGTGGAGGTCTTCATGCCTACAGCTGTCGTGGGAGACCCCTGCCCTTTCGTGAGACCGTAAATCATGTTGTTGCACACTATATTGGTGATGTCCGGATTCCTTCTTATAGCATGCATGAAGTGGTTCCCGCCCTCTCCGTACATGTCGCCGTCTCCGCCCACGGCAATGACGGTGAGCGACCTGTTGGAGGCCTTTATGCCCGTGGCAAGGGGAAGGGAACGTCCGTGAAGGCCGTTTACGCAGTGGCACTTGAGATAGTGCGGCATCTTTGCTGCCTGGCCAATCCCCGAGGCGACCACCACTTCATGCGGATCCAGTCCGAGTTCATCCAGGGCCATCTTGAGGGACTCCAGTATCTTATAATCGCCGCAGCCCGGACACCATGATATCTCGCCTGTGTAATCAAATACTGTCCTGATCATTCCTGCCACTCCCCTTTCCTATGACTTCACGCCGAGGAGGCTGCCAAGCTTCGCGACAAGCTCTTCGACTGTGAACTGGAACCCGTTGTATTTAAGAATAAGTTCGTCTGCACCTATGCCGGTCTGTGAACGTACGACACGGGAGAATTGTCCTGTGGCATTGCCTTCGACGAATATCTTCCTGAAGGGAGACTTCATTATCCGACACAGTTCCTCAGATATTGGATAGACCTGCTCACAGGCAACGAGGACTGTGTTCCTGCTGCCAAGTATCTCCATCGCCTCTTTTAAAGGTTCGAATACCGACCCCCAGCATACGACAACTGTGTCGTAATTTTCGGGACCAATGACTATCGGAGGCAATGCTTCGGACTTTAAGGCCTCCTTTTTTTTCAGCCTTTTGTCGACCATATTCTTCCTAAGAGTCCTGTCCTCGGTTATATGAGCATCCTCCGTATGTTCATGGCTGTCAAAGGATACGAACCCTTCCCCGTAACCTGGCACTCCGAAGGGCGATACATACTCGCCTTCTGCGGGGAATGCGTATCTTTTGTAGTCGATGTCAGTCCTGACAGGCGGTATGGGTGCGGGCACAGATGAGGGGTCGGGTCTCCTTACATCATAGCCTGTATCAAGAAGGTACTGATCAGTCAGTATGACGCTCTGTACCTGGTATTTATGAGCCGTATGGAATGCCTGTCCGGCGATCCTGAATGCACTCTCAACGTTTACCGGAGCATAGAGGGCGCGCGGGAATTCTCCGTGTCCAGCGTAGAGGGCAAGCTCAAGGTCAGCCTGCTCCGTCCTCGTCGCAAGTCCGGTCGCAGGCCCGGGCCGCTGCGCGAGATGGACGACTACCGGGGTCTCGGTTATCCCTGCGAGGCTGAGGCCTTCGCACATCAGCACGAATCCGCCTCCCGAAGTGGTGGTCATGGCTCTTGCCCCCGCATAAGCGGCCCCTACGACCATGTTTATCGCGGAGATCTCATCTTCCACCTGCTCGACTACCGCAGAGAAAAGCTTGGCGTTCTTTGCAAAAAATGTGAATACACCGGTACCGGGCGACATGGGATAAGCGGTAATATAATTACATCCCGCGGAGGCGGCTCCGAGTGCAACAGCGCTGTTGCCGTCCAGAAAGACCTCGTCATTATCGGGTTTGTCCGGTACCTGAAGGACCGGCGTCCCTCCGACGTGATCCACTCCAAGTCCGTATCCGACTCTGAAAGCCTTCTTGTTTTTGTCCGAAAGGTCGGGATCCTTAAAGCGCTTCTCTATCAAAGTGTCTGCTGAATCTTCTCCCAGCATGAAGATGCCCGCTATGAAGCCTGCGACTATCATCGATGAGAATTTCGGGCTTCCGAGGTCTGACGCCCTTTTGGCAAGATCCAGATCTATCATTGTCCTTCCCAATGAGGCAATTTCCTGCCCCATTGCCGAGGCATCCCCCAATATCTTCGTATCATCGGTGATATTTTCGGTTATGTTCGGACGAAGCTGCGGAGAAAGGGCAAAGAGCCAGTCTATCCGGTCAACGTATGCTCTTACAGGTTTGCGGGATACCCTTATCTGGGTGGAATTGTTCCCTCCTCTGACCCTCGACATGTATTCCCTGGTGGAGAATACATAATATCCGGCCTTTGTGAGCATCTGTCTGGCGAGGTCTTCGGCCGTCTGAAGCCCCAGTCCCGCCGCCGCGCAAAAAGAAATGGTGACCTCAGATCCGGGTGCATGGACCTTTTCCATATCGTTCCCTCCTTGGTTTCCTTATGCTGTAAATCAAAATTAGACAATTTTTTGAACGTTTTCAAGAGTATACATTCACTGGCTGGCCCCTTCAAGTGATCTCAGGGGATGATCACTGACATATTTTGACATAAAGTAAAATAGTTATAAAATATTAACTATAGCAAATATCATTTGGATATGGAGGCATCAGTATGGAACTCAAAGGAAGCAAGACGGAGAAGAACCTGTGGGAAGCTTTTGCAGGAGAGTCAATGGCCCGCAACAAATACACGTATTTTGCATCTGTTGCAAAGAAAGAAGGATATGAGCAGATAGCCGCAATTTTCCTCGAGACGGCCGAAAACGAAAAGGAGCATGCCAAGCTCCACTTCAAGGCACTTTCAGGCATCGGTTCAACAGCGGAGAACCTGGTAGCGGCTGCTGGAGGTGAAAATTACGAGTGGAGCGACATGTACCCGAGGATGGCGAAAGAGGCGGAGGAAGAGGGTTTCACGGAACTTGCCGAAATGTTCAGGAACATTGCCAGGGTAGAGGCAGAGCACGAAAAGCGTTACAAGGAATTCGCCAAAAACCTCGAGGAAGGTCATGTCTTCCTGAAAGACGGAAAAGTCTTCTGGAAATGCCGCAACTGCGGAGCGATCTTCGAGTGTACGGAAGCTCCCAAGAAATGTCCTGTCTGCCAACACCCGCAGGCGTACTTCGAGATCCAGGCCAAAAACTGGTAAGTCCTTAAAGAGGACCGCCTTTTCATTCAACCCAAAAAACAAACATCCGTGGGGGCGGCAAAGCCGCTCCCGCTTTTTGTATTCCCTCCGGCGGCTTCCAGATCTTTATATTTTTTTTCAGCTTTTGATTGCACATGAGGGATCTCCTATATATAATGACAGCAATGGCTGCTCAGAAATGATGAGTAGTTGCTGTTGCAGAACAGATCATTCACGGGGGTGTCATAAATTGCGTTCATACCAGGAGGACCGGATCAACCTGATGGTACTTGAGGCTGCGGAGGCCTCGAGCGTCCCGCTCGGAGCAGGTTCTGTCTCGGCGATGCTCCGGGAGAAGGGAATAAAGATCAGCGAGGCGGGAGCCGGAAGGATACTGAGATCACTCAGGGAAAGAGGCTTCCTGAAAAAGGTCGGCTTCAGGGGCCATGTCGCGACCAACGAGGGCATCAAAAAGATCTCCTCCCTCCGAAGTGCCAGGGAAGCAGCCCTGACGTTGGATATCCTGATGAAAAATTCAGGAAACCTTAAGGGCCATTCGATGACAGACATCCTTACGGCAAGAAAGGCGATCGAACGCGAGGCGGCCATGCAGACAGCTCTGAAGGCCACTCCTGAAGATATCGCCAAGCTTGAGAAGGTAATCGAACAGCAGTACAGGGAAATGGAGAGGAAGAGTTACTATGCCGACATCTCCGCCGATTTTCACCGGGAGATCATAAGGATAGCGGGCATACCCCTCCTCAAAATAATGTATGAATTCATAGGGCTTTCGGTCGAATGGCAGATCTTCTTCATCGAGACCTTCAAGGTATATGATACGCCGCTCAATGTATCCCATGAAAATATACTGAAGGCGATAAAGGAGAGAGACCCCAGAAAAGCAGCGGATCTGATGGAAGAACATCTTACGGATGTCATAGAAAATGTGGGCAATTTTACGGCCTTGCAGATGAAACTGAAAGAGGGGATATGAATTGAGAATGAAAGGCGCACAGATCGTCCTCCATATGCTGAAGCTTCACGAGATCAAACATGTCTTCGGCCTGCCCGGAGAGACTACGCTCGGTTTTTACAGAGAATGGCTCAATTGCTCCGATATTACTCACATACTGACACATGATGAGCGTTCGGCAGCCTTTATGGCGGAAGCTTACGCCAAGGTGACCGGCAAGGTCGGTGTAAGTGAAGCACCCAGCCCCGGCGCCGGACATCCCGTCCCCGGGGTGATCGAGTCCTTCACAGGATCAGTGCCGACGCTCTGTCTGACATCGGACGTCCCTTTCAACAGCGACAAGAGAAACATGCTGTCCGGATTCGATCAGAACAGCCTCTACAGCACGATAACAAAGGAAAGCATCCTCGTCACGAGGGCTAAGGATCTGCCTTTCCTTATCAGAAGGGCGTTCAGGGTGGCAGTGAGCGGAAGGCCCGGTGCCGTCCACATGAGGATACCGATGGACGTCTATGAAGAAGAGGCCGAAGTCAACGACCTCTATCCCGACCCCTGCATGGCCAGATGGCCCTACCAGCGCCCTATAGCGGATCCCGAACAGGCGGCAAAGGCGATCGAACTGATTGCGGCGGCAAAAAGACCCGTCATCGTATGCGGACAGGGCGCGCTCGTATCAGACGCCGGAGATGAAGTGACAGCTCTTGCGGAGATGCTGAGCATCCCTGTCGGCTGTACCATGACCGGGAAGGGGACTATTTCGGAAAGGCATCCCCTCTCGATCCGGCTCGTCGGAGCCAGAGGCGGGACCAGCCATTCCAACAGATTTCTCAGCACAGCGGATCTCGTATTTTTCATAGGTTCCAATACCGATTCAGCCGGGACGGACGGCTGGAAGCTGCCATCTTCCGCAGACGGACCAAAGATCATAAGCCTCAACATCGACGGTGTTGACGCATCTAACACATACAGGACGGAGGCGGTCCTGGTCGGTGACGCCAAGGCCACACTCGGATATATGCTGCAGATGATCAAAAACTCCGGCATCAAGGGCAGCGCTACAAACGCGGCAGAGGTAGCTCCTGCCATGGCAGAGCTGGACAGATCGACTGTCGATCCATGCGGATGTCCGAGTACACCGATCCATCCGGTCCGTTTTGTAAAAGAACTGGAAGCCCTCCTTCCCGAAAAAAGCTTCATCGTCGTTGAACCTTCGATGGCAAGCATATTCTCCGCGGCATTCCTTGTACAGAAAAAACAGGGACGGATGTTCGTATCAAACTACACAAACGGCGCGCTCGGCTATTCATTGCCGGCAGCAGTGGGAGTTGCGGTCGCACACCCCGACAGCACAGTCTTCGCGATGGGCGGTGACGGCAGTTTCCATTTCAGCTGCGGCGAGTTGGAGACATACACAAGGCTCGGGCTGAACATAAAAATGATCGTATTCCGAAACGATGTTTTCGGCTGGATAAAGGGAGAGACTCAGCATACATACCATTCAGACTTCTTCGCCACAAACTTCGGAAAGGTCGATTACGCCGGGGTGGCCCAAGCCTTCGGCGTGAAGTCGTACAGGATCGAAGATCCGAAGGACATAACGCCGGTATTGAAAGAGGCTGCGGAGCACATCGGGCCGGCACTTATAGAGGTCCCAGTTCCAGATGAGACCGAGCTTGTCCCGCCGGTGCCGAGATGGATCGAGAGTGCGAAGGAAAACGGCATACCCTGCTGTTACTGATAAACGTATGTTCCCATAAAAATGCCGATGCGAAGATCCTTTCAAAGCTTTAGCATATTCATAACAGAAAGGACGGTGCTTTGGATGAAAACCAGAAAAACCATAGCTGCTGCGCTTATAGCATGTTCCATGTTCCTGGCCGCTCCCTTCGCCTACGCAAGTATCGGCGACATACTTAAGGACGGGATCCTGATATACGGCGGAGGAGCGCTTGTGAAATCGATAGGTCCGCAGCTGAACGATTTTATCAACACCCTGACATTCAACAAGGGAGTAAAGTTTGACGGCTACACCAAAGTCGTCCCTATAGTATCGATAGGCAACGGGACAAGGATAGGAGCCGCACAGGTCGGTGGAGTCACAAAGGCCGCAGTTGACCGAGTGAAGGCAGTCGGCCAGCTTGAGGGCGAGTTCAACAGGATCCGGGCGCAGGCATTGATCCCGATCGACTCCGAAAATCCGCTCCAGCAGTTCAAACGCGTACAGGGAGTCGGAGTGACGGCGATAATCGACATAAAGCTCTAGACGGCAAAAAGCAGAGCGGGGCCCGGACATGACGGAAACCGGGAAGCGAAAAGACGCAGCTGACATATTCCTGCGGGCAGTCAATGACATGCTGCCGGACTCAGCGGTAAAAAAAGCCCTCTCCACAGGTCTGCCCGGCAGCGATATGATCCTCATCGGCATCGGGAAAGCCTCGTGGACCATGGCAAAGGCCGCGGCGGAAGAACTCGGGGCACGGATCAGAGGCGGCGCAATAATCACAAAATACGGACACTCCCGCGGACCCATCCCGGGAATAGAGATTTATGAGGCCGGGCACCCGCTTCCGGACATAGAAACGCTCAGGGCGACAGAGAGGATACTGGAGATCACCGGAAACCTTGAAGCTGGACAAACAGTTCTTTTCCTGGTCTCGGGAGGAGGATCCTCACTCTTCGAAAAACCTCTTCCCGGGCTCTCGCTTCAGTCGTTGACAGATATAACTTCGGCACTGCTCCTTGGAGGAGCGAGTATCGACGAACTCAATACCGTAAGGAAACACCTGTCGTCAGTAAAGGGTGGAAGGTTCGCCCTTCACTGCGCGCCGGCAAAAATATACCAGATAACTCTTTCGGACGTATTGGGCGACAGGCTTGACATGATAGCTGCCGGGCCTGCGTCATCTGATCCCTCGACATCGGAAGATGCGCTGTATGTACTTGAAAAGTACGGGATGAAGGTCCATGAGGAGATCCTTTCCGCACCGGGATCCGAGACCCCAAAATCTCTGGACAATGTCACATTTCGGATGGCAGGCAACATAGCCGGTCTCTGCCGTACCGCGAAGAGGCATGCGGAAAGCCGCGGTTACCTGACCGACATAGTCACGGACAGACTTGAGGGAGAAGCTGCGCAGGCAGGACGGGATATCGCCAAATATGCGCTCGGTGAGTTCTCCAGCTACGGCCCAGGCTTAAAAAGGTGTCTGATCTGGGGCGGAGAGACCACCGTAAGGGTGACCGGCGGCGGAAAGGGCGGAAGGAGCCAGGAGCTTGCGCTTGCGGCGGCAGAGATGATCTCAGGGAAAAAAGACATAGTGATCCTCTCTGCAGGCTCAGACGGTACGGACGGTCCCACAGACTCCGCAGGGGGGATAGTCGACGGCTCGACATGGGAAAAGATACGTGCTGCGGGCCGCGATCCCCTGAAAATGCTCGGGGACAACGATTCATATTCCGCTCTGGAGGCGGCTGGGGCGTTATTCAGGCCCGGTCCGACCGGCACTAATGTAAACGATCTGGTGATCGTACTTGCTTAGTCATGATCATAAGTTTGGACTACAGATCGCAATATGCATTATTTGAAAGCTATCGTCATACAGACAAAACCATTATAATTAAACAGTATTAACTAATTGACATAGGACCAGAACAAAGACCTTCCCGTCCATATGGGTCAAAGGTGTGGTGGCAATGTCAGGAAGGACCAAAGAAGCAGCCAAAAGCTTTTTCCTGATAGTGCTTGGAATTTTTATCTTCCAGGCTCTTTTTGCCAACGCGCCCGCAGCTGCAGAGAAGAAGATCCGGGTGGGATCCTTCACTAACGAGAGCTCTGTCCACATATCGCCGGAAAACAACGAATACGGCTACAGCTATGAATTCCTCCAGGAGATCTCTCAATACTACAACTGGGAGCTCGAGTTCGTCCCCGAAACGGGAAAGGAATCCCTCGACGGACTCTCGGACGGCCGGGTCGACATTCTCAGCCATGTCCACTACGGCGACGAGCTGAAAGATCTTGTAGATTATTCTACAAGGGAATCGGGATCATGCCGGGTCGGTCTATATGTTCTCAAGAGCAACGAAAGCATATCACCGGACGACTTGAGTTCCTTCAACGGAAAACGCATCGGTATATTTGCACCAGCAAGACAAGTCCAGATCCTGGAAAAAAGCATATCCGACTTCGGAGCAAAGCCCCATCTCGTTAAATTCGATACAGCGGAAAATCTCACAGAGGCATTGAGAAATGGTTCGGTCGACGGGGCCCTGATCTCTGAAAACAACCTCCCCGAGGATCTTAAGCTGATCAAGTCCTTTCCGGAAGAACCGTTCTATTTTGCCGTAGCGAAGGGCAACAGGGAGCTGCTTCTGAAGATCGACAGCGCGATGCAGAACATCCTTCTCATGGACCCCTCCTTCAGAAACGACCTTTTTAAGAAACATTACGGAAAGAACCTGGCATGGGAATCCATCCTCACATTGGAAGAAAAGAAGTTCATAGAACAGTCTCCCATACTTATCGTCTCCTATGATCCCGAATGGAAGCCTTTTGAGTATTACGATAAGTCAAACAAGCAGATGGCAGGGATAAACTCGGAAATATTGAAACTTGTCGAAGAGTTTACGGGGCTGAAAATGAAGATCATCCATCACACCTCCTGGAACGAAGCGCTCAGAAGGATGCGCGACGGGGAGCTCGACATTCTCACAGGCGTTAACAGAAGCTTCATCTGGGGGGCAAAGAACAACTTCAGGCTGACAAAGGCGATCCTGAATGCACCGATAGTGATGGTCATGAACAGAAAGAGCGGCAACATGGAGGAGACGATCGCCCTCCCGAGAGACTACTTCCTTTCTGAGGTGGTAGAATCATTCCACAAATTTGACAATGTCGTATATCTAGGGTCCCAGGAAGAGTGCTTTGACGCACTTGTAAGCAACAAAGTAACGGCTACCTTCGCGAATTCATATGTCGCAAATTACCTGATCAGCCTTCCCCGCTACAGAAACCTTTACACGATCAACTACGGAGAACTTAACGAAGAGGTCTCTTTCGGCATCTCAAAAAGATGCGACCCGATACTAGTATCGATAATAAACAAGGCTATCAACTCCATCCCGGAAGAGACGAAAAACGGGATAATTATCAAACACAGCTACAGCAGAGACGAGGCATCCTTCATTGACATGATATATGAACATCATGTAGAGCTGGCAAAGGGGATCACCCTCGTGCTCATCATACTGGTCATTGGAATAACGATGGTCGCAATTTCGAAATCCATCGACAAGAAGCGCCTCAAAAAGCTGCTCTACTATGATTCCCTGACCGGATCCAAAAACTACAACAGTTTCAAAGAGGAAGTTCCGGGCATTATAAAGAGCAACCCGGATATCAATTTCGCGATGCTCTTTATCGACATAGTGGAATTCAAGTTCATAAACAGTTCGTTCGGCTACGAAGAGGGAGACAGGGTCCTTAAGAAGGTCTCTTCTGCACTGGAGGGGCTGCTTGAGGGTCCAAGGGAGACTTTTGCGAGGATCACTGCAGACCATTTCGTCCTGCTCCTCAGCTATGAAAAGTTCAAATCGATAGACACAAGGATCAGGCTCCTGTTCAGCGAACTGGAGCATCGCACTTCAAAGGGAGAAAACGGCTACAGCCTGATATTCAATGGAGGGGCTTATCTTATCGAGGACCGCGGGATATCTGTGGAAGCTGCGGTCGACAACGCAACGTTCGCCAAGAACACCATCCAACAGAAACACAAGACAGCTTATGCCTACTACGACAGGAAAATACTGAGCAGGATCAACAAAGAAAAAGAGATAGAAACATCGATGAGAGAGGCGCTGAGAAACGGGGAGTTCGTGCCCTATTTCCAGCCTAAGGTCGACTGCTACACCGGCATGGCTGTCGGAGCGGAGGCTCTTGTGAGGTGGACAAAAACGGACGGAGAGGTCATACTTCCCAGCCTTTTCATACCCTACTTTGAAAAGAGCGGCTTCATTACCAAGATGGACATGTACATCTTCGGGGAGGTATGCAGGATCCTGAGGAAATGGAAGGACGAGGGCAGGAGGCTGATGCCTCTTTCGTGCAACTTCTCGTATCTGGATATAGCGGGAAATGACTTCACAAAATACCTGAAGATCATGTCTCAGCGGCATGACGTCCCGCCCGATATGCTGGAGCTTGAACTGACCGAGTCGATCGCGGCGCAGCATATCGACCTGGCAAGGTCGCGCGGCAAAGAATTGTCAGACTATGGATTCAGACTCGCGATCGACGACTTCGGGGCGGGATATTCATCCCTTTCACTTCTCCAG
>DBRW01000034.1 GCA_002306075.1 Synergistaceae bacterium UBA1358 | reverse complement strand
CATGAAAATACCTTCTGCACTTAACCTGCCAAACCTGCTCAGCATATCGAGAGTTTTTCTCGTTCCCGTCGTGATGGTGTTCCTCACACTGAGGACCCAGTTCGGATTTATCGAGGGGGTAAGCATAGGAGACCTCCTGGCCGGTGTTATCTTTATAATCGCTTCCCTGACTGACGCGGCGGACGGATATATCGCAAGAAAACGGGGCATAGTGACGAACCTGGGCAAATTTATCGATCCGCTTGCCGACAAGATCATGGTCGTTGCTGTCCTGGTGGCGCTTGTAGACCTCCACAGAGTCCCTGCCTGGATGGTGGTCGTGATAATATCAAGGGAGTTTATAGTTACCGGGCTAAGGATGATAGCGGCCTCAGAGGGGGTCGTGATAGCGGCGTCAAAAGGCGGCAAACTGAAAACAGTGAGCCAGATAATAGGGATAATACTGCTTATTTTCAATCTGCCAGGAGGCCTTACAGTGATGTGGATAGCAATGGCCCTCACTATATGGTCCGGAGGGGACTATCTGGTCAAATGCATCGACCTGCTCGAATGAACCGTTCTTTTGCAATAAACAGCTTCCGGCAGAAATTATTTATGGACCGAATTTCTGATCCGGAACACGGGGAGGAAATCATAAAATGAAGGACGACCTTTTTAAGACCATTGAGAAATTCGAACCGCAGATGGTATCACTGCTCTCAGGACTGATCGGGATACCGGCGATAAGCCCGCTTGGCGGCGGTACCGGAGAATACAGGAAAGCGGCTTATATCGCAGAGAGCATGGAAAAGATGGGTTTTGGAAAGCCCGAGATATACAACTCCGAGGATCCGACGGCCGAAGAAGGGGTAAGACCAAACCTTGTCTTCAGGATACCGGGCAAAACATCAAGACGGCTTTGGATCGTTTCGCATATGGATGTTGTCCCGGAAGGTGACAGGGGGTTATGGGACACAGATCCCTTCAAAGCGGTCGTCAGGGGCAGGAGGATATACGGCAGGGGATCAAATGACAACTGCCAGGAGCTTGTCTCGTCGGTCTATGCCGCTGCTGCATTGAAGGAACTGGATCTGACCCCTGAATTTGAAGTCTGCCTCTGTTTCGTAGCGGATGAAGAGGTAGGAAGTGTTCACGGTATAAGACATCTGATCAAAGAGGGGCTTTTCGGCCCAGATGATCTAGTGATAGTCCCCGACGGAGGCAACGAAAAAGGCGATTTTATCGAGATAGCGGAGAAAAGCATCTGCTGGATAGAGTTCACCGTAGAGGGGAAACAGGTACATGCGAGCAGACCGGGGCTCGGCAGCAACGCCTGCAGGGCTGCCAACGAGCTTTCATGCGCGCTTGATTCAGCGCTGCACAAGGCATTCCCGGATGAAGACAAAATATTCGATCCGGCAGCTTCAACTTTCGAGCCAACGAGACGCAATGCCAACGTGCCGAATGTGAACACCGTTCCCGGACGTGAGGTTTTCTGTTTTGACTGCAGAGTCCTGCCGAACATACCTCTTGAAGATGTGATGAAGGTCGTTGATGCTGAGATCAGAAAGATCCAGGAGAAAAGGAACGTCAGAGTGACATACGAATTCCTCCAGAAGGAACAGGCTCCTGCTCCTACACCAGCCGATTCACAGGTCGTAAATATCCTCCGGGACGCGATAAAGGACGTCTATGCTTTTGAACCCCACGTTGGCGGGGTCGGCGGAGGCACATGCGCAAAATATTTCCGTGATGAAGGGATCCCTGCCGTCGTCTGGTGTCAGGAATCCGACGTTGCCCACATGCCGAACGAGTATGCAGAGATAGACCACATGATAAACGAAGCGAAGGTCTTCGCCCTCATGATGCTTAACAAAAACTGACCGTACATGACATCGGTGCAAACAGGTATGGGGCCGGTCTGCCAGCTGCAGCCGGCCCTGTTTTTTGCCTGTCGGCTGTGTATCATATATAGGTCATATTGCTTTGACTGTCAGATATATATGAGGATATAATCATCCGATGGTAAACATGTCAGACAAAAGGTGCGTCTTATGTTTCTGAGAGGTGGATTATAAATGGGATTGTTTAGCGGTGTCATAAAGGCACTCGGATTGGATCCAAACGACAGAGCGATAGCTCGTTATGAAGAAAAGGCTTCAATAATAGATTCTTTCGAACCGCAGATGAAAAAGCTGACAGATGAGGAACTTGCAATGTCGGCATCGTTGTTCAGAGCCAGGCTGGAAAAGGGCGAGCCCCTTGATGACATACTTCCTGAAGTCTTCGCGAGGGTGAGAGAGGTCTCATCAAGGACTCTGGGTCTGCGTCATTTCAAGGAGCAGCTGATGGGCGGCATCGCTCTCCATGAGGGCAAGATAGCCGAGATGAAGACCGGAGAAGGAAAGACACTTGTCGCGACGCTGGCGGTGGCGTTGAATGCCATAGCCGGACGCGGCGTCCATGTGGTGACGGTAAACGACTATCTCGCTGCACGCGATGCCGAGTGGATGGGACCTGTTTACAGGGGCATGGGACTTTCGGTGGGCGTCATATCTCCGTTTATGGATCAGAAAGACAGGTTCGATGCATATAGAAAGGATATAACATACGGTACCAACAGCGAGTTTGGATTCGACTATCTCAGGGACAACATGGCTATACAGAAAGAACAGCAGGTCCAGAGAGGGCATCATTACTGCATAGTCGATGAAGTTGACTCGATACTGATAGACGAAGCTAGAACTCCTCTGATCATTTCCGGACCATCGGAAGACGATACCGAACCCTACCGCATCGCAGACAGAGTGGCAAGGGATCTTATCAAGGGCGTCGATTTCGAGGTCGAAGAAAAGGAACGCAACCTTGCACTTACAGAGGCAGGCATCGCAAAAGCCGAAAGATTGATGAATCTCCCAAACCTCTTCACAGATTTCGCAAATTCGTCTCTTGCCCACAAAATAGTCCAGTCCCTCAAAGCACATCATCTGTTCCAGAGGGACGTGCATTATGTGGTAAAAGACGGAGAAATTGTCATTGTCGACGAGTTTACGGGCAGGCTCATGTTCGGCCGCAGGTACTCGGACGGACTTCACCAGGCTATCGAAGCCAAGGAACGGGTGAAGATCGGAAGGGAAAACCAGACGCTTGCAACAATAACGCTCCAGAATTATTTCAGGATGTACGAAAAACTTGCTGGCATGACGGGGACAGCGCTGACTGAGGCCGAGGAATTCAAGGAAATATACGGGCTTGACGTAATAGTCGTACCGACCCATATGCCCATGATAAGACACGATCATCACGATGCGATATACAGGACCGCAGCAGAAAAATACAACGCTGCGGCAAACGAGGTCGCCGAGGCATATGAAAAGGGGCAGCCTGTACTTGTAGGCACCACCTCGATAGAAAATTCCGAAAAGGTCAGCAGGCTTCTCAGGGCAAGAAAAATACCCCACAATGTCCTTAACGCAAAAGTACACGACAAGGAAGCTTCGATAGTCGCCCAGGCGGGGCGCCTGAAGGCAGTCACAGTGGCTACGAACATGGCAGGCCGCGGAACGGACATAGTGCTTGGCGGCAATGCCGAATTCCTTGCCAGGGAAGAGATGCAGAAACTGGGGCTAGATCCCAAGGAGAATGAACAGGAATACAAAGAGATACTTGAGAAATATAAAAAGATCTGTTCTGAGGAGCATGATCTGGTGATAAAGGCAGGAGGCCTTCGGATCATAGGCACCGAGCGGCATGAATCAAGACGCATCGACAACCAGCTCCGCGGACGTTCAGGAAGGCAGGGCGATCCCGGAGAGAGCCGCTTCTACATTGCGCTGGAAGATGATCTTATCCGTCTTTTTGGCGGTGAGAAAATACAGAGCATAATGGAAAAACTTGGGATGGAAGAGGGCGAGTGCATCGAACATAACCTCCTCTCCAAGGCCATTGAGAATGCGCAGAAAAAAGTCGAAGAGATGCATTTTGACATAAGAAAGCAGCTTCTGGCTTATGACAATGTAATGAACCAGCAGCGCGAGGCACTGTACAGGGAGAGAAGCGAGATACTTGACGATCCGGATATCGTTTCAAGGACCCTTGGCGTACTTGAGGATACGGCACTCTCACTCCTTGAAAGGGTATTCGACAATGATTCCGGAGAGCCCGATATACAGTCCGTAGGGATCAGACTCAATGCGCTTTTCTGGCCCGGACTCTCAAAGCACATTGAAAACGTACAGACAAAAGAGGATCTTGAGGAGTCCAAACTTGTTATCCTCGAAGAGATAAGGTCTAGGTTCAGCCAGAAGATAAACGAGCTCGGCCCCGAATTGTCGGAGCAGATCTTCCGCTATATTTTCCTGGAGGTCCTTGATGCCAAATGGAAAGAGCATCTGCTTGCCATGGATGAACTGAGAAGGGGGATCGGCCTGAGAGCGATAGGACAGAAAGATCCTCTCCTTGAATATCAGTTCGAGTCCTTCAACCTCTTCCAGACGATGCTTGTTCAGATCAGAGAAGGCATCACTGAGTTCGCACTGAGGGTATCCGTCGTTAACAAGGAGAAGGAAAGAAGCCGCGCAAGGTGGACAGAGAGCCGGGATGCCTTTGATATCCCTGAGATGCCGGGGTACGGCGAAGAGATGGAAAATCCTGGGGCATTGGCCACAGCGCTAAAGACGCAGCCTATAGTGAACGTGGGAAAAGTGGGACGAAACGATCCCTGCCCATGCGGGAGCGGCAAGAAGTACAAGCAGTGCTGCGGCAGATGACAGGGAGGTATCTTATGAGACGAGTCATTGGTCTGACTTCTGTATTTTTGTCAATATTCGTCCTGCTGCTGGCCATTCCCGCAGCGACAGAGGCTTGGAACACCGGCGAAGAGATCCGGAGGCTGAACAAGGAAGTTCCTGCAATAGAGGGCTTCGGAGGAGCTTCATCGGTAGTTTGGCTCAAGAACAACGATTTCAGGATGCTTAACGACGGGACGATGGAGAGTACACACTATTATGTGGTGCTTGCGGGAGAATATATACCCGAACAGGTAAAGGAGATCCGGCTGCCTGTTCCCCATGAGGGCTCCGTCGAGATACTTGAAGCCTCATGGTACAACCCGATGACTTCCATGAAGGAGGGTGATCTGTCCGTCTCTGAGGAAAAACTTGACGGAGGATCGACGGTAAAAAAGGTCATCACACCGGACGAAGCAGTGGGAAGAGTCATAGTGCTCATCACAAGGACCAGACATGAAAAGCGCTACGGTATCGATGAGACCATAGATATGGCAGGCCCCCTTCCGATCTGGGAGCAGAATGTGACGGCGGAGCTTCCCGAAGGAAGGGAGCTCTACTGGAGCGGAAGGGATATCAAGGACCCCCAGGTCACGAAGTCGTCCGGACAGCAGAAATTCAAATGGACGGTAATGAATCAGGAAAAATGGGAGGGAGAAGGCTTTGTTGTCTACAAGAGGCCCAGTCTCTCCTTCAGCTCAAAAAAGGGAATAAGCCAGAGTCTTTCGGCAATGGATGACTTGGTTAAAACGTTCCCCCATATAAGCATCCCCAAAACAGTACAGACAGCATCGGACAGGACCAAGGCCGGACTTAGGGTCATGGAGTGGATCGGTGATCCGTCCAGGAAACTGTCAGGCTATCCGCACAATTGGGTAAGATCCCCGGAAAACATCCCTGAAAACGGCCCATGGACCCCCTGGGAGCAGACCATACTTCTCGGCAAATGGCTCGGCAGCCTTGGCTGGGATGTAAAGGTATGGTGGCAGTCTTCGGTTGAACTTGACGAGGAGAGCCCATGCTCCAATAGCTTATGGACCGCTCCGGTCCTTGAACTCTCTCCTCCGACGGGAGGAAAGTCTGAATTTTATCAGGCAGGCCAGACATCGGCATACGGGGTGACGGCTCCCTCCATCGCAGGATCGCTTCTTTACAGGCTCAAAGACGGCAATGCGGAAAAAAAGAGGATCACTTCGGGAAGTCCGACGGATCATAAGCTGGAGTTCCTGTGGAAACTTGATCTCAACGAGACAGGTTCCGCAGAAGGTACACTGACCATAACTGTCAGCGGCGGCTGGACTCAGCTAATGTCTGACGGATATCTTCCCTCACAGAGCGGACTGAGTGATTTTGTAAGAAAACGGATCAACTTCGCAATCCCCGGAATGTCTCTGGACCCGCTCTCTGTCGAACCTACAAAAACAGGATACATCATTGATTTCAAAGTAAAATGCGTACCGGGGATAGTTCTGAGGAACAATCTGCTGCTTCGCCTTCCGGGAGGGATCCCCGTAAGGGCAGGCGAGATGATAGGAAAAGAGAGAAATTATACTCTGCGTTTCCCCTTCATAATCAGTCAGAAGGTAAGGATGAACATGCCTTCTGGATATAAAATGATACAGACGCCTCCGCTCAAAAAACTGGGAGAGGGGACAAAGGCAGTGCTCAGGGAATCAATAATACATTGGCCCAAAAAGGCGGAACTGATAGCCGACAGCGCATGGACAGTCAAAAGCGTGACAGTGGACGACAGCCTTGGGGCAATTTTAAAAGAAGAGCTTGCGGCTTGTATGAGATGGCCTGTCCTCGACCTTCCTTTCAGAAAATAAAAGTCTTAAACCATTAAGGAGTGCTTGAACTTGCAGAACATGACAGAGGAACTGAAGAAGATACTGGAAAATGCTGTCGGAAAGATAGCCGGGGATCTAGGCAAGGAAATACCGGACGGTTTCATTGTCCGCCTTGAACGTCCGAGACAAACCGGACATGGCGACTGGGCGACCAATATTGCGATGCAGCTTGCAAAACCTTTCGGTCTGAAGCCCAGGGAACTTGCGGACAGGATAATCGCAGAGATCCCTTTCGGGCAGACAGTAGAGAAGGCCGAAGCCGCAGGGCCCGGTTTCATCAACTTTACGCTCGCCTCAGACTGGATAACGGAAACCGTCAGGAATGCAATATCAAAGGATAAGGACTATGGCAGAGTCGATTCCGGCAAAGGTCGGAGGGTCCAGGTCGAGTTTGTAAGCGCCAATCCTACCGGTCCGCTGCACATGGGACACGGCCGAGGCGCAGCCGTGGGCGATATCACAGCCTCTATACTCGACTTTGCGGGCTGGGATGTTGAAAGGGAGTACTACATAAACGACGCCGGCCTCCAGATGGAACTTCTCGGCAGATCGGCCCAGTCACGTTATTTTGACGCTCTCGGAAGAGGCGAAGAAGCTCCGATGCCCGAAGACGGATACCACGGAGACTACATGACCGAGATAGCGGCATCGTTCGTTGATAAGTACGGAGATTCCCTTGCGCAAAAGCCCCTCGAGGAGACAGTCGAATTCTTTTCGGTCGAGACGGGCAGGATCATCATTGAGATGATCCGTAAGGACCTTGAAGAGTTCGGTGTGACCTTTGACGTCTGGTTCTCGGAAAAGTCACTCTATGACAACGGGCAGGTCGAACCTGCCATGGAAGAACTCAAGAAGAGAGATTTTGCCTATGAGGAAGACGGAGCACTGTGGTTCAGGTCAACCCTTTTCGGGGATGACAAGGACAGGGTCCTCATAAGGACGAACGGAGTGCCGACATACTTCACGTCTGATGTGGCCTATCTGAAAAACAAATATGACAGGAACTTCGAAAAGCTCATCTATGTCTGGGGGGCCGACCATCATGGATATGTCCCCAGACTCAAATCTGTGAATAAGGCCTTCGGCCATCCGGACGACGCTGTAGATGTACTGCTGATCCAGATGGTGAACCTTCTCAGGGACGGAAAACCGGTCCAGATGTCCAAACGTGCCGGGACCATAATCACCCTGAGAGAGATAATGGATGAGGTCGGCGTTGATGCCACAAGATTCTTCTTCGTAATGCGCCGCTGCGACAGCACCCTTGATTTTGACCTTGAACTGGCCAAGAAGGCTACATCGGAGAATCCGGTCTTCTACGTGCAGTATGCTCACGCGAGGATCTGCAGCATATACCGTGAATTGGAGGAAAGAGGGATAGCTCTTCCGTCGATCGACGAGTTCGATGTATCCCTGATCACTGACCAGACAGAGATAAACCTTGCGAAGGCGATATCAAAGCTCCCCGAAGAGGTGGAAAAAGCTGCTGACGAGTTTGCTCCGCACAGGATCGCATATTACGCGACAGAACTTGCCGAGGCTTTCCATTCCTTCTACAACAGTCAGAGGATACTCGGTGTTGATGAGCCTCTTATGAAAACAAGGATACTTCTGATGGAAGCAGCCAGGATAGCGCTCAAGAACGTTCTTGTTATCCTTGGAGTGTCTGCTCCCGAAAAAATGTAAAGGATCACCGCGGATAGTTTGGCCTGCAGAAGATGAAAGCTCCGAGATTGAGGTGGGTCATATTTGCCGCGGCGGTCACTTTTCTGATAGCGGTCCTTCTGACGTCTTTTTTCAAAGAGTTGGAAAAGATAGACGTGCTTTCGGATACTCTGGATAAAAGGATGGAAGAACTTGTCGCGGAAGAGAGAAAATCCCAGGAGTTGAAACAGAAGATCGAATACTACAGCACACCCGAGGGAATAGCAAGACTTGCACGAGAGCAGTTCAACCTTGTACTTTCAGGCGAGGTCATGTACAAGATCGAAATAACCTCGAACGATGTCTTGCAATAGCCCGAATTAAGTGCTATAGTCTCTGATTGTATGTCCCTGTCTCTTTCTTGAAAAGAGGCCAGAGTCCAAAGGGAGGAGGTGAAGTACGTGCGATCTTACGAAATGGTTGTGATTCTTCAGGCAGATCTTGAAGACCATAAAATGGTTGCGGAAGAGATTGCCGAGGTCGTGCGCGGTTTGGGAGCAGAGTTGGAAAAGGTGGATCTCTGGGGCAAAAAGCGTTTTGCCTACCCCATCGAAAAACAGCTCGAGGGTTTCTATGTTCTGTATACATTTAAACTCGACCCAGCACAGGTAAAGGAGATGGAGCGTCTCCTGAGCCTGAGACCCCAGGTTATACGTCACATGGTCGTCAACTTGGAGGAGAAGTAAGCATCATGGCTCGCGGATACAACAGAGTCATCATTATGGGCAACCTCGCAAGAGACCCTGATGTGAGGTTTACTCCAAGCAAGCAGAAGGTAGCCAGGATCACGGTGGCTATAGGTCGTCAGTGGAAAAATAAGACGTCGGGAGAGCTGCAGAGCCACACAGATTTTGTAACCGTGTCCGCATGGAACTACGTTGCTGATATCTGTGACCGCTATCTGAAGAAAGGACGTCCTGTCTTGGTGGAAGGACGCCTCAGCGTCCGTGATTTCGACGATGCCAAAACGGGACAGCACCGTTGGGTGACCGAAGTCGTCGCTGACAATATCGTTCTCCTTGGTTCACCGCGAAGGGATGATGAAGGGATGCCTTCCGACTCAGAACCCGGTTTCGGGAATGCCAGGATGCATTCCGACGCCGTTTCCGGCGGGGACATGGGAAGCCTGAGGGAAGAGGAAGGGTTCGAAGATGAGTTCCCCCTTGATTTTTCTGAGATGGGCGGGACCGAGGGACCTGGAGACGTACAGATACCATTCTAGGAAGGGGTTGAGTCTTTGATGGAAAACAGTTCGAATTTTAACCGCAAACGCCGCAAACGTCGGCCGAAGGTTTGTCATTTCTGCGTAGATAAGATCGATCACGTAGATTACAAGGAAGTTGAAAAACTCAAGAAATATGTTACAGAACGCGGTAAGATCGTGCCGCGCCGTGTGACTGGGACCTGTGCGAAACATCAGCGCCAGCTCACAAGGGCAATAAAGAGGGCAAGAATTATCGCTCTCCTGCCCTTCACGTCAGATTAAAAAAACTGATCTGTGCTGTATAATTGGAGAGGGCCGCTGGGCTCTCTCTTTTTTTATTGCGTATATACGGGGGTCGGAATGTGAGATCAAAGATAATGTTTGAATGGCTGTCCTGGATACTGTTTAGCCTGGTGATGTTCTCGGCCGGCATGTATGTTGCATTTGCAGCACCGTTTCTTATTATGATCGCACCTCTCCCGTTTATGGTCCTCGGGATAAGGCAGGGTTTTCGTGAGTCGCTTCTCGGTGTGATGTTCGGTTCCGTATCGGCTTTTATGATGTTCGGATACCTTCCGGCTTTCATGTATGCCCTGGAATTCGGGATCCTCGGGGCCGTTTTTGGGTATGTTGCCCGCAAGGTCGAAAAAGGTGTCGATTTTGTCCTTATCTCCGTAGCAGCTTCGATAATCGCGAAGATGGTCCTTATTATGGCTTTCACTGCTGTTTCAGGGATGAACCCTCTTACGATGTCGCCCGAAATGGCAGAGGAGATCGTTTCATCCCTGGCAAAAGTGCTCTCATCCGGCGGTATCGGCACATCCGAAGAGGTAATAAAAAATTACTCTCTGGCAATGGTCGAAACAGTTTCGCTGCTGATGCCGTCAATGATCATATTCTTTTCCGCGATAGATACTCTGGCCACTTACGGAGCCGCCTCGTACATAATGAGAAAGACCGGATGGGGAGAGCTCCCTGCGCTGCCCGGATTCGGAACATGGCGCTTTCCCAGGAATCTTTTTTGGGCGCTTGTTGCGGCGGTGATAATGGACCTGGCAGGCAAAGCATTCCCAGATGAGAGAGTCTATGCTGTGATATCCGCTAACCTGATGGAGGTCCTGAGAGCAATTTTCATGGTGGAGGGCCTTTCACTCTGTTGGTACTGTATGACCTCCAGAGGTATCCCAAAAGCTGTCAAAGTACCTGTTTCGCTCTTCGGTGCCCTCTTTTCCCCTGTATCTTATATTTTGTCTATGGTAGGTATCTTTGATATCTGGTACGATTTACGTGCTCGAATAAGGAGGAAGAACAATGAAAGTGATTCTTAAACAGGATGTAAATAAAATAGGAAAAAAGGGAGAACTTCTTGAAGTTGCCGACGGTTACGGCCGCAACTACCTGATTGCCAGAGGTCTAGCTGAGGAGGCGACGGAGGGCAGGATCCGTGAGCTTCAGCAGATGCAGATGACTCAGAAGATCAAGGATGACAAAAAACTTAAGATCGCCGAGGAATCTAAAAAGAAGCTTGGCGGCAAAGTCGTAAAAATAAAGGTAAACACCGGAGAGGGAGGCAAACTTTTCGGGAGCGTGACAAATGCACAGATAGCAGATGCCCTCACATCACAGTACGGTGTGCCTGTCGACAAGAAAGACCTGAAAATGGAAGATACAGTCAAACAGACCGGTGAATATAAGTTTAAGGTCAGACTTTACACAGGCGTGGATGCCGAGATGATACTTAAGGTGGAGTCGGAGTAAGTTGAGCACAAACAGGGAATTTGACAGGATACCTCCCTTCAATCTCGAGGCTGAGCGTTCGGTCCTCGGTTCATGCCTGATTGACAGGGATTCCCTGCTGACAGTCATTGAAAGCCTTCGGACCGATGACTTCTATGATCCCAGACACAGGACAGCCTTTGAGGTGATCGCTTCGATGGCTGAACAGGACTGCGCCGTCGACTCGCTGACCTTCAGGGAGGAGATCAAAAAACGCGGTCTTGAAGATCGTCTGGGCGGCCTCCCTTTCGTTGCGGAACTCATGGATGCGGTCACAACGACCGCTAATGTTGAGTATCACGTAAACATTGTCAGGGATAAGTCTGTACACAGGGGACTGATCACCGTAGGAAGCGACATCTCCAGGATGGGTTTTTCCGAAGAGATCGGAATAGACGAGGCACTTGAGACAGCAGAACAAAAAGTATTTGAGATAGCGAGAACGGGAAGATCTGCCAGACTGAGGGACGCAAGGGAAGTTGTTACTTCGGCCATCGGCGAGATAGAGAAGAGACTTGCAGGAGGCCTTGAAATTACAGGGGTCCCGTCTGGATTTGTCGATTTTGACAAACTCTCGGGCGGACTGCAGCCAGGGGGTCTTTATATATTGGCCGCAAGGCCTTCGATGGGTAAAACAGCCTTTGCACTCAATGTCGCTCAGCATGCTGCACTTAGGGAAAACATACCTGTCCTCATGTTCAGTCTTGAAATGTCGGCAGAGCAGATAGCTCAGAGGATGCTCGCAGCTGAATCTGAAGTGAATCTGAGGGGGATGTTCGAATCGCACAAGGTCCAGAACGAGCAGTGGCAGAAACTGTCAAAGGCTGCGGAGAAACTTTCAAAAAGCCCCATTTATATTGATGACAGTTCCACGCTGAACACACTTGACCTCAGAGGCAGGTGCAGGAGATTTTTTGCAAAGCATAGAACAGGTAAGGGACTTGTAGTGCTTGATTACCTCCAGCTCATGAACGTTGCACGTAAGATCGAAAACAGGCAGCAGGAAGTTTCTGAGATATCAAGGGCGTTAAAGGGTATAGCAAGGGAGTTCAGAGTGCCGGTACTTGCGCTTTCGCAGCTTTCAAGAGACGTGGAAAAGCGCGGAGGCAGCAAAAAACCTCAGCTCTCAGACCTTCGTGACAGCGGAGCGATAGAACAGGACGCGGACATGGTCATCTTCCTGTACAGGGAAGCATATTATGCTCAGGAGGGGGAGACGGTCGATCCCACATCTGAAGTCATCGTGGCAAAGAACAGGAACGGCCCGACCGGCAAGGTAGACCTGATATTTTTCAAAGAGTATGCGAAGTTTGCAAGTAAACTCAGCGGAATTTACTGACAGTTTGGGGACTTATTGTCCCCCTTTCTGTTTTGTCATATTGTCCATGTGCATTTGCCCGTGGCACTTCTCGTCGAAGGGGAGCTGCAAGTGAAGCCAAAGGCTCTGTCAGGACCCGGATCATCGACCGGTGATGTTCATGCTGTCCATCCGATGATCTTCTATTTTTTGATGTTTGTCTCTCTGGGGCTGCCAAATCTCATATATTCGGGGATCTCCTGGTTTGACACCCTTCACATAATGAAATGGACCTTCGCGATGGTGCCCGTAGCGATAATTTCTGTCGTCGGAGGCATTTCCCTTGCCCTGTACGGCAATGATCGTACTGATTTCAAGATAGATCTCTTCGGTTTTTTATGGCTCATTATGCTTGGATATATTTCGATCCAGGCTGTGTGGGTGAATATTACCTCGTGGTCCACGTTCATGAAGGAATGGTTCTTCTTCGCGACACTGACCGCGATCTATATTTTCTCCTTCAACCTCTTTAAGGATGCGAGAGCTCACAGGACGGTCCTCTGGATCGCGAACATCAACGCGGGCATAAATGTAATATTTGCAGAATTGCTTATCAGAAATATGAACGGACCTTTCCCTTTCATAATGAACGTCCCGGGCAACTACATCGGAAACACGGGCCAGCAGGAGATGTTCGGCCTGTGGATGGCAATGGCCGTAATGAACGGGATATACCTCAATGCAGCATACTCAGAAGTATCGGATGGCTTGACACGCAACATGAGACGGGCTTGCACGATCAGGTACATGAACCTTGGACTTTTGGCGCTGAATTCCTGGGGCATGTGGAATTCCACTACCAGGGCCGGTTTTCTCTCCCTCATCACAGGAACTTTGATCATATCTCTAATATTTAAGCAGAACGACAGAAAACAGATGCTGAAAAAGGTAGGACAGGGTGTTGCTATAGTCGTACTGATGCTTGCACTTAACATAGGAATGAGTTACTTTGGGTTTGGCCGTGCCTATGCCCTTATCAACAAGACAATGGACATGGTAATGAACACCAGTACCTTTGGCAAAAGGCACGGGATATGGAAAACGAGCTGGGCGATATTTATGGAGCACCCGATAAAAGGTGTGGGCATAGGCCATTATAAGTGGCACTATCTTGAAGGACAGAGGCTGGCTTTCCAGAAGGACCCCGATATGGAATGGCAGTTCACATACTGGGCACATAACGAGTATCTGCAGTGGTTTGCCGAGTTTGGCATATTTGGAGTCATAATGCTCATTTCAGCTGCTGTGTGGTGGATATGGAGATTCATAAAGTCCCTCTCTCAGAAGAAAATGCTTTCTCTCGAAGC
>DBRW01000070.1 GCA_002306075.1 Synergistaceae bacterium UBA1358 | reverse complement strand
CGACAAATTCCAGCTTATCGGCGAACCAAAGAAGATCGACTGCGACGTTATCTGCATGGCAGTAGGGCTCACCCCGACCACCGAGCTCTTCTGGCAGGCAGGGGCGAAGATGCAGTACTGCCCGCAGCTTTGCGGCCACGTACCCTTCAGGGACAACACAATGCGTACCAGCAACCCCGACATCTGGGTAGCGGGAGACGCATCAGGAATAGAAGAGGCATCGGCTGCCATGGTAGAGGGCAGGATAGCCGGATTCGGCGCGGCCAAGGCACTTGGCTGCAAAGTAAACGAAATATCGTTCAAAGAATACTGGACAAGACTCGACCACCTTCGCGCAGGCGAAGTCGGTGAAAAGATCCGCGGCGGGATCTGTCAGGTACTTGTTGACGGATGGGAGGCATAAAGATGGGCTGCACATGCAACAGCAATGACAAAGAGAAACTATTCTGCAGCGGAGTCCTTGTAGAGAACAGGCCCGGGGCCATCCTTCCCCCGCAGGAAGCGTGGGAGAAGAAAAAGGGCGGATATGTAGTAATAGAATGTCCGCAGCGCATCCCCTGCAACCCCTGTGCGACCAGCTGCCCTACGGGAGCGGTCAAGCCGTTCGCGGACATCAACGACGTCCCGTCGATAGACTATGAGAAATGCACGGGCTGCGGTCTCTGCGTAGCGAAATGCCCTGGACTTGCCTGCTTTGTGGTGGACCTTACCTACGGAGCGGACGAAGCGGTCATCAAGCTTCCGTACGAACTTGAGCCGAAGCCTGCGAAGGGACAGAAGGTAAAGTGCCTGAACAGGACAGGCGAAGAGGTCTCCGAGGGAGAGATATATACCGTAACGGAACCCCTTAAGGATCAGACTACGGTAGTGAGCGTGGTCATTCCTAAAAAACTGGTCGGAGAGATCCGTGCCATCAAGGTGGTGTGCTAGCCATGACTGAGAAAAAGAATATCATCTGCCGTTGCGAAGAGATAGAAATAGACGAGATCCGCGAATGGATCAACGCCGGCTACACGAATTTCGAAGAGCTGAAGAGGATACTCCGTGTAGGTATGGGCCCCTGCCAGGGCAGAGGCTGCCGCGACATAATCCTTCGTGAGCTCTCAAAGGCAACAGGCAAGCCCATAGCAGAACTCCTTCCCGGAGTTATAAGGCCTCCGGTGAAACCGGTCAAAGCCAGACTATTGGCCGAAGATAACGAATAGGAGGTAGGGTGCTATGACTGTAAAAACAGCTGATGTAATTATAGTGGGCGGAGGAGTTCACGGAGCATCCACAGCATATGAACTGGCAAAAGCCGGTGTAAAAGTAGTCCTTTTTGAAAAGGAATATCTCGGCTCAGGCGGCTCAGGCCGTTCGGCGGCTGGTCTGCGCCAGCACTTCGGGACCGAGACGAACCTTCACATGGCCAAGTACAATCTTCAGGTCTTCCCGACCCTCGAAGAAGAACTTGACACAGGTATGCCGCTCGAGTTCACGCAGTGGGGATATATGTGGGTCGCATATGCCGACTCGGTCCTTGCTCAGCTCCAGAAGAACGTTGACCTGCAGAGAAGCCTTGACATTCCCTCTGTGATGATGACGCCTGACGAAGTAAAAGCACGCTGGCCCTATCTCTGCATGGACGGAATAATCGGAGTCGCCTTCTGCGGCGATGACGGACACATCAACCCGCAGACGCTGACTCTTTCGTACGGCCATGCGGCACGCAGGCTCGGCGCAACGGTCAAAACATATTGCCCTGTAGTGAAACTTCTTGCAGAGAATGGAAAGATCAAGGGAGTTGTGACCGAAGACGGCGAAGAGTGGCATGCGCCTAAAGTGCTCCTCTCTGCAGGTCCTTGGTCGACACCTCTTGCAGCCACTGTCGGAGTGGAACTGCCGGTATATCCGGAGCGTCACAATCTGCTCATAACCGAGCCTGTCGAAGTTTTCGACTGCCCGATGGTCCTCTGCCTCGACGACGGCGCCTACTTTAAGCAGTGCCCGAACGGCACCTTTATGTTCGGCCGCGACGATCCGGGCGAACCCCATACGACTGAGTGCTCAAACAGCGCCAAGTTCCTTGAGGGCGTAACGAAGAGCGTACTAAAAAGGATACCGGCACTCAGCGGAGTAAGGGTAGTGCGCCAGTGGTCAGGACCTTACGACAACACCCCGGACCACAATGCCATAATCGACTGGACTCCTGTTGAGGGCCTTCTGGTCGACTGCGGATGGAGCGGACACGGACTTCAGTTCGGCCCTGCAGGCGGAAGAGTCTGCAAGGAACTCCTCATGGGAGAGAAACCGTTCGTAGACCTTCACCGTTTTCGTCTTTCCAGGTTTGCCGAGAACGACCTCTTCTTCGAACCGGCATTCATTTAAAACCGGACAGACTATGTTTAAAGAGGGCGGATGCAAATTCCGCCCTCTTTTTTGTTGCGGCGGCACAAATAGGACGTCTGCGAAGTGATCTCAGGATCCTTGCCGCTGCCCCGGTCATGGTGGTATCCTACTGCGTACTTGCCGGCAGGATGAGCATGAATATTTATCTGACAGAAAGAGGGAAGACAAATGGGGATGGATCTGAAAACGGCGGAAGCTATTTTGAAGAAGGCCGTATCAAAGTCTGAGGAACTGGATATATGCGTGGCGATCGCAATTTTTGACTCCGAGAGCGAGCTTGTGCTGTTTCAAAGGATGGACGACACTCCCGAGCTGTGCGTTAAACTGTCGCAGGCAAAAGCATTGACCGCATTGAAATTAAAGGATGATACAGATAAATTTTCCTATCTGGTAACAAAAAATACCGGCATTTTATCCAATGTCCGTTATGAAGGATCTATTTCATTGATAGGCGGCGGCAAAATAATTACAGAAAACGGGTCGATCATCGGCGCGCTTGGAATAAGCGGCGGGACGGAAGAACAGGATGTCGAAGTGGCGGCATTCGCAATATCTGACGGTGTCTAGGATCATAACAATAATTTATGGACAGCTTTGATGAAGGGAAACAACAAAGAGGTTTTTTCCAATTATTATTTCCAAGATCCATGGTCAAGCACCGGTTCGGAAATGTTCACGTAAAAATTAAGGCACTGCCTTTTTATGAGTGGTGACTGAAGTCTTGCATTCTTTTTCACAAAGTGGTATAACGTCACAGACACCCTGATATCGTAGTTTAATACAGATGTGTCTTTGTATCTTGTCAGGTCCGGGATATACTGCCGGATAAAGTTGGAGGCAAATGGCAATGCGCTGCGTTTCTTTTGGCTATGCCGGGAAAAAGTTGCTGATTCCTTTAGTCACAGTTTTTATTGTAATTGTCTCCTGCTGCGTATCCCCTTCCGCTTTTTTACTCACGCAGGGTCATTCAGGTGTGCCCTTTGACCTTTGTCGGGAAGGGCCCCGTCCTATTCCTATTGGTACCCTGACGGCAGGGAACGGTCCTTTTTCTTCAAGTGACCCTGAGACAGGCGGACTTCCTGCGGAGCTGGTAAATCTGACCGAGCCGACAGGTCCTGCAAGCCTCATTAACTTCAGGATGAGGAATAAGACGTTTTTTTCAAACGCAGATCGTCTTTTCAATGTCGGGGCAATGTTTTTCCTCCCCCGGATCCTTGGAAAACCATATTTTTTGATATCAGAAGATCTCTTTCCGTCAGCCTTTCATACGATCAAGACTATTCGAAAACTGGAATAAACAGTGTCCGCTGAAATTTTTTAAATAATTAGCAGAGTCATGCGCTCTTATCTTGCGACGCATGTCTTGCCTTGTATTCCCGTCGTTTTGAAAGGTGTCTGCATATTTATTATGGCAAAGTATGCATGGAACATGGCAGCCTTTCAATTTGTATATAGAGTTGGAGGTCATCAATATGTCGGAAGTTGTTCCTATAAGTACCGTTTTTACATGCTGTTCAGGCAAGTTGCCTTACTTTGATACACCAATAGATTACCCTGTTTTATTAAAGGTCGGTCAACATTATGCGGATAATTGAGATAATGCTCTGCTCAGCAGCAGCTATGGCGGTCTTTTTTTATGCGACCTGGTCTGTCCATACACAGCCGGTTAAAAGAAAAGGACAAAGGCAGGGATAGATCCGATCAGTGTCTTAATGGCGGCAAGTTCCTATGGCCTCCTAAGCCAGACTTGCCCAGTTGTGCCGTGTAGATAAACGCAAGTTCTTAGGGAAATTATTGAAAGTGTCAATTTTATTTCTCGAAGAACTTGCATTTTTATTAAATAAATATTATAGTCTAAAAATTAGATTCTTTATGTCGAGGTGACTGATGGTGCACGAAAAAGGGATCGAGACATTTTTGGCTGTTTCGATGTCAAGGACCCTCGGAAAAGCTGCGGAACTCTTAAATGTGACCCAGTCAACGGTAAGCTACAACCTGAGTGAGCTGGAGAATGAAATGGGTATGATGCTGGTGGACCGGCAGAAGGGAATGAAATCTGTCAGCCTTACTCCTGCCGGAGAAAGTTTTCTTCCTCTTGCACTGAAGTGGCAGGAAGTGTGCAGGGAGATAGCAAATGCCAGAAATCCAGGTTCAGCTTACTCACTTGCTATAGGCGGGTCCGAGACAGTAAATTACAGACTTCTGCCAAAGGTGTACAAAGATCTTCTCGAGCATGACCCACCTGTTTACCTAAGGCTGCTGACAGATCCCACTGACCAGATGTACCAGGCAGTAGAGAGCAGGGCCATAGATCTTGCCATAGTCCTTCATGAGGAGACCACCAGATATGTTCAGATAGATCCATTTTTTAAAGAGAGCCTGGTGGTCGCCCGAATACCAAATGAAGATGAGAATATATCAGATGTGATAAAGCCGGAGTGTTTGATGCCGGAGCTGGAATATTACATTGAGTGGAGCAGCGGCTACAGACTTTGGCATGACCACATCTGGGATCCTATCAGAACTGCGAAAATGCGGCTGGACTCAGTCAATCTGGTAGGTTCGTTCATGGATAAGCCTGGTCAGTGGTGCATGGTCCCATGCTCTGCGATGGAAGAACTGAAACTGGGTAACGACAGGATAGTGTTTCAAAGGATATCTGAGGCTCCGCCCGATCTCCTCTATTACAGAATCACACACAGATACCCTAGGGCCAGCGCGCTTCCGGGACTGGCGATTTTTGACGAAATCGTACAACGGCACGGATTTGGATCATTATATTAAATAGCGGAGTGATACAATTGGACCTTGCACCTTTTATAGACCACACTAACCTTGATCCTGCGGTCAGGAAGGAGGATATATTAAAACTCTGCGACGAGGCATTGGAAATGGGATTCGCTTCGGTATGCGTAAACCCGTGCTATGTGCGCCTTGTCTCGGAAAAACTTAAGGGTAGCGGCGTTAAGGTCTGCTCGGTCGTCGGATTTCCCCTTGGGGCTGGCATATCGCCGGTCAAGGCTTACGAAGCTGAGAGGGCTTATGAGGACGGAGCGGAAGAGATCGACATGGTGATGAACATATCTCATGCAAAAAATGGATCGTTCTGTCTTCTGAGAGACGACATAGCTGCAGTTGTAAAAGCTGTTCCAAGGTGTAAAGTCAAAGTCATTATCGAGGCTTGTCTGCTCGAAGACTCTGAAATAATTGAGGCATGCAAGGCAGCCTGCGAGGCCGGAGCCCATTTTGTAAAGACATCGACTGGATTTTCTTGCGGAGGAGCAACAGTCAGGGTGGTTGAACTTATAAGAAAAAACCTGCCTCAAGGTATGGGTGTCAAGGCTTCCGGAGGGATCAAAGACCGCGGCAGCGCAGAAGAGATGATAAAAGCAGGTGCCGACAGACTTGGAACTTCCCGGTCGGTAATGATATGCAGATCAGCGGATAACGGATAATTCAGAAATAGTCAGATTTTTAAATATTCAATTTTCTTAGAGAAGCCTTGACATATGAAGTAAAATGAACGATTATTAAAGTCGTTTTTGCTTAAAGAATAGCTTATGCAAAGTCTCCACAAGGGAGGAATTTATAGTGAGTGAAACAGAAATTAAAACAGCAGAAAATATGGAAAAGGAGAATCAGAAGATAGATCTTGATGATCTTATGCGCAAGTACGACACAGAAGCGCGATTCAGGGCGCTCGAAGGATGGCAAGCAAAACTTGTATCCCTGATAGCCATTGCAATGTCCTGCTTCCATTTTTATACTTCAGGTTTTGGCCTTCTGCTTGCTCAGAAACAGGGAGCTGTCCATCTTGCGTTTACTCTTTGCCTTGTTTTTCTTCTCTATCCGGCAAGTTCAAAACAATCAAAGACAAGCGGCATCCCCTTCTATGATTTTATCATCGGTGCTGTTGGTGTAGCTTCTGCAATGTATCTGGTCGTGTTTTTCAATGACCTGACCACAAGGGCAGGACTTCCCACCCGGACCGACCTCATCATGGGATTCCTGCTTATAGTTACATTGCTTGAAGCGACGAGGAGAATATCTAACCCGGTACTGCCGTGTCTGGCTATAGTCGCTCTGCTGTATTGCTATTTCGGGCGCTCGCTGCCCGATATGATCGCCCATAGAGGTTTTTCGGTCCCCCGTATCGTAAACCACATGTATCTGGGGACAGAAGGTATATTTGGAACGCCGCTTGAAGTATCTTCGACCTTTGTTTTTATGTTCATCCTCTTCGGAGCAGTCCTTGAAAAGACCGGTCTGGGAAAATTCATTATTGACCTCTCAATGGCACTCGCAGGCTGGTCCACTGGCGGCCCGGCAAAGGTCGCTGTCGTCAGCTCGGGTCTTATGGGTACAGTTTCGGGTTCATCGGTCGCAAACGTTTGTACAACGGGTATGTTCACGATACCGCTTATGAAAAGCGTTGGATATCAGCCTCACTTTGCCGGTGCCGTTGAAGCAGTGGCATCTACAGGCGGACAGATCATGCCTCCTGTTATGGGCGCAGGTGCGTTCATCATGGCCCAGTTTCTTGGCGTACCTTACATCGAAGTCGCTCTTGCCGCTGTTGTTCCGGCACTTCTCTATTATTTCGCCGTAATGGTCCAGGTGCACTTTGAAGCCAGCAGGCTTGGACTGAAGGGTATTCCATGGGCACAGCTTCCTCCTCTCTGGCCGCTGCTTAAATCAAAGGGTTTCCTTCTTATCCCGCTCGTCGCTATCATATATTTCCTGCTTGCAGGCTTCACACCGCTTAAAGCTGCTTTCAACGGTATTCTTGTCAGCTTTGTGCTTTCATGGCTCAACAAAGAGACAAGACTGACGCCGACGCGCATAATGGAAGCCTTTGAAGCCGGAGCCAGAGGGGCCATCGGAGTGGCATGTGCATGTGCTACGGTAGGAATGGTAGTCGGCACCGGAACACTGACAGGTCTGGCTCTCCGTATCGCAAATGCTATAGTCACCCTTGCCGGCGGCAGCAAGATACTCACCCTTTTCTATACCATGCTTGCCAGCATCGTCCTCGGTACAGGACTTCCGACGACAGCCAACTTCATCGTTACCAGCACCATGGCGGCACCTGCCTTGTTTAAGCTTGGAGTCCCGCCAATGGCGGCATACATGTTCGTCTTCTATTTCGGGATCGCGGCCGACCTCACTCCCCCTGTCGCTCTGGCGGCATATGCAGGGGCCGGTATTGCCGGATCTGATCCGATGAAGACCGGAGTTACCGCTTTCAAGCTTGCCCTGGCAGGTTTCCTTGTACCGTATATATATGTCTACAACCCGATGCTTCTGTTCATTGACCCGGTGCCTCTGGAAATGGTCCAGGCAATATTTACTGCACTGCTTGGAGTATTCCTCCTTGCGATGGCTACTATAGGATTCTATAAGGCCTACCTGCCGTGGTATATGAGGATATTGGCTCTTGGCGGAGCACTGGGACTTCTCATCCCCGGAACTGTTTCAGACCTTGCGGGACTTGGTGTTCTGGTATTGATATTCTTCATACAGACAGCGAAAGCGAAGAGCCTTGCAAAAAAGAAAGCGGAGGAGAATACCGGACCATCCGGTGGCCAGATGCAGTGATCACCGAATATCTGTACTAAATACTGATTCTTACAGTGTCGTTTTCAGCTAAAATTTGGCTGTATCCGGACTGGCCTCAGCTCGTCCAACAAACATAAATCATCATTAAGGAGGAACAAGTAATGAAGAAAGTCATCATCGTAACACTTGTAGCGCTTCTTGCAGCATTTTCATTTACAGCAGTAGCTTCGGCAGCCACATATATGTCCGTTGCTACAGGCGGAACATCAGGTACCTACTACGCAGTAGGCGGAGCCCTTGCGGCAGCGGTCACAAAGGACGGTAAGATCCAGTGCACGGCAGAAACAGGAAACGCCTCTGTTGCCAACGCAAACCTAATTGCAACAAAGGGTATTGAGATCGCGTTCGTTCAGAACGACATCACATACTGGGCGGTAAACGGACAGCTTATGTTCCAGGGCAAACCCCTTAAGAACATACGCGCGGTTGCTTCCCTCTATCCTGAGCACGTTCAGGTCGTTATCGCGAAGGATGCCGGCATCAAATCCATCAATGACCTCAAAGGCAAGCGCGTAGGCGTAGGTGCACCGGGTTCAGGCGTTGAAGGCGACGTACAGGCCATCTTCGGAGTTGCGGGCCTTACCTACAAAGATCT
>DBRW01000014.1 GCA_002306075.1 Synergistaceae bacterium UBA1358 | reverse complement strand
TCCCCTGACCGGCCAGATAAGGGTATCGCGCAGCAGGTGCTCTCTTCCTGACGCGATCCTTACCGTTCCGTCTTCTGTCTCTATTACAGCGGCATAACTTGCACCAGGCAAAAATAACTCTTTACCTGAGGGCAGTGGTCGATCAGCGGCGATACCATTTGCGGCGCAAACCTGGTCTGTTTTCGTACCATAGAGAGATGAAAGCCTTTCGATGCTTTCTCCTTCACGGACTTTGACAAAGATCCCGTCTCTGTCGGGTATTCGCAGAACTGTGCCCGGCAAAAGGCTGCTGATCTTTTCCGGACTGTTCGATCCCAGTATCGTTTCGGCGTTCAGGCCGAACAATTCAGCGATCGACCAGACAGTATCCCTATCTGTCACTATATACGCAGTCACAGATACCATTTTTTTCTGCGTCAAAAATTCCGCTTCACGTCTTTTCATTTCTTTGACGAAGGCCGACGTCTCTTCAATGTGCTCCGTGCCCCTTGGCACATATATCGCCACATCCCGGTCTCTCGATTTTCCTCCGTCGATGCCGTTTATCCTCAGAAGGTCCTCTGTCGGGATACCGTATTTTTTTGCGATATTTTCGGGAGATCCGTCCTTTTTGAGTATCAGCTCGTCCCAATGTCTGCTCCCCTCCACGGTCAAAATCATTTCATCGGTCACCGCCCCGCCGTTTTTCGACAGAGTGCGGTACAGATCCCTTTCGGCGGGGTAGAGGTTGGACATGTTGAGCAGGTCTTTCCCGCCCATCGGTATCACTTCTTCGCCCGAGGCGCTCTTTGTGTTACGGGAACACAGCGCTTCTGACGCATAATACAACAGTGCCGCGGCGGCTGCGACAGCCAACGGAGTAAAGAACAGTATCGCCCTCTTATTCTTTTTTACCATTTCAGCTGCACTTACCATACCTCTGCTGTGCCTTTCAAAAAATGGCACCGCCATTTCGACCCGGCCCGGTCGCACTAAAGGATCAGCATGTAAACAGTAGATCACATCGGGGCATCGGGCTGCAGTTACCGGCCGATGCGGATAAGAAAGGCAGGATAAACTCAGGTGCAACCCGATCAGGCTGTGCCTTTTTTAGTCCCTGTTCGTTATGTCGGAGTTGGGCCCTTCTCCGCCTTCCACACCGTCAGCGCCGAGCGATATGAGATCGAAATCACCGTTCTGACCGGGGCAGAAGTATATAAAATCCCTGCCCCATGCGTCCTTCGGGACTTTTTTCATATATCCGTTCTCCTTGTAGTTGAGAGGCTCGGGAGGAAGCGCCGGCTTGCGGACGAGCGCGTCTAGTCCCTGCTCTGTTGTCGGGTAGAACCCGTTGTCCAGATGGAAAAGACCAAGCACCTGCTCCAGCTGCGCTATTTGAGTCCTGGTTGTCTTGATCTTTGCCTCTTCGCTCTGTCCGATCAGTCTGGGGCCTACGAGAGCCGAAAGGAGACCAATGATCACAACGACGACCATTATCTCTATCAGGGTAAAACCGCGCCGTTTATCAATGATTTTTTTCTTTTCCATTAGGATCTGCCCATCTCCTTTGTTTTTCAAGTTTTATGATCTTTAATATATTACCATTCATTTTTATGCATAACTGCCATTATCTGCGATTTTTAAAAGGGCGACGGAAAAAACCAGATCGCCCATACGTTGCCTAAAAAATGAAAAATGATCGAAGGAAGTATATTTCCGTACCTCTCGCGCAGCCATCCCATTATCAGACCGGGGAAGAAGGTCAGAAGCGAAATGAGATAGGGCGCAGCAATAAGGTGCAGAGGAGCAAATACCAGATTGACAGCAACGATGGATATTGTGGCTGAATATCTCTTTCTCAGCATTGGCTGCATCCAGCCCCTGAAAAATATCTCCTCTGCCACGGCAGCGGCCAGGCCGGAGAGGGCAAGCTTCAGTATCATATCAAGGGGTCTGCTTCGCGGCAGTTCCTCCCATGGCCAGGCCATGGCGACAACAGTCAGCAACAGCAGGGTAACGGCCGTAATGAGAAGGGTCTGGAGGGTGGCTCTTTTTTCAAAGACCAACCTGTAGGGAGAAAAGTCTTCCTCTCTCTCCGGCTTTTTTTCATATGAGAAAAACTCTCCGAGTATGCCCATCCATCCCACTCTTTCTCCTGCCAGTCCATTATATCACCGGCTTTTTCCATGGACTTACATGACGTTGTAATAAACCGGAAGTCAGACTTTTTTTAAGTTTTGAAATACGATGCTGTACCATAACCCCTCTTTCGATCTATACTTACACTGATCTTATCATCCGCCTGTCTCACGGAGGGAAAATAAATGGACCTGATGCATTCTGTACTTTATTCAGCGATCATTGGCTTATTATTAACTTGCAGTCTTTCAACAGCGGAAGCAGGCGAACCAACGGTATATGTTGACTGCGAGTACGGCGACCTGAAGGAAGTTATCGTCGGTCTTCCATACGGAATGATTCCCTCACTCAGCGAGCCCTGGTTCGAAAATGCGATGAAAGTCCTGCCGGCTGATGAGGCAGAGTATGCCAGAAAGACCGCCGGGATGCTCTGGACCGATATGATCCATCGCGAAACCGGCAAAAGCGAGTCTGAGATGCTGGAGGAGGAAAATCTTGCGCTTATAAGTATTTTGAATTCCCTTGGAGTCAAAGTATATCGACCAAAAGAAATTACTGTCGATTTCATCAAAAAAAACTATGGCTCCGACGTTCTCCTCAATGGATTCAGCCAGGATTTTCCACGTGACAACATGGCGGTGATCGGGAACAGCCTGATAGAGTTCAACCTTCGCACGCCGCTGAGAAAGGTAGACATTTCAGGATTCAGGGAGCTTCTTCTGGATAAATGCTCAAATGAGGATGTAAGATGGTTCTCGATGCCGCACACGGAGCTCCTTGCTCCACCTGAGGCCGATACCCCTCTCCTGGAAGGCGGCGACGTCATCGTACTGGGGAAGACGATCCTCGTCGGAAACACGATGAACCCAAGCGTCGGATCGAATCAAGCAGGATACCGATGGCTCAAAAACATACTGGGGAGCTCCTACGATGTCGTACGGGTCCCTCTGAGGGAGGACGTCCTTCATCTTGACTGTGTGCTCTCCGTACCGCGAGAAGGCCTTGCGATAGTCTGTGAAGATGCTTTCGTTGAGGGCCTGCCTCACCACATCAAGGGCTGGGACCTGATCAAGGTCGATATCGAAAGCGTTCAGAGGCTTGCTGTCAATGGAATACCGGTCGACAGCAAAAACTACATTATGTCTTTCAATGAGCATAACGACAACAGATATCTTCAGTCTGAGCTCGAGAAAAGAGACATCAGGGTCCATCGGGTATTTTTCGGGACCCACAACGGACAGGGCGGATCACTCAGGTGTGCGACGCAGCCCCTGGTAAGGAAGCTTAAGTAAACTGGATGACTGTAATGTATATGAGGTCCTCCTGACGGGAACTGCAAGGTTTCCATCAGGAGGACCTCATCGTTCTCAGTGGTCTGACTTGAGCCCTGCGCCGCACATCGTAAGGAGGCTGTCGGGCGTCTTTCCGTACACCTCGCAGTATTTCAGGTATGCCGCGTAATTTGCGGCTGTGGTGTGTTCACAGTAGATACCCTTTTCAGCCAGCAGGGACCTCGCTTCGAGTATCCTGTCTTCCGGCGCCCTTATAAGCCTGACGTCGTGCCTGTATATGTATTCAAGTATCTCTTCGCCGCGCGCAGGACGCCCTATGGCTATGCCTTCGGCAAGAGTGGGTTTCAGATCCACCGCTGCCGGAACTTTCTCGCCTTTCTCAGCCGCTCTCACAAAGGGATCGCAGCTCTCGCTCTGTATCGCCACTATGTTGGGCATACTGTCGATCGCACCCGATGCAAGAAGTTCTTCGAGCCCTTTTACCGCGCCTATGAAGAGCGTCCCGTTGCCAAGCGGGATGAAAATATTCCGGGGGATCCTCCCCCTCTGTTCGTAAACTTCGTAGATGTAGGTCTTGGTCCCCTCATAAAAGAATGGGTTATACACATGGTTCGCATAATATTTCCCCTCTTTTTCCACCTTGGCCCTGCAGGCATCGGCGCAGTTGTCGCGCGATCCAGGAACTATGTTTACGCGCGCCCCGTGCGCCCTTATCATATCGATTTTTTTAGGCGATGTACCTTCCGGAACAAAGATCTCACACTTTATCCCGCTTCTGCCGCAGTATGCAGCCACGCTGTTTCCGGCGTTCCCGCTGCTGTCCTGCACGACTGAATCCACACCTATCGATTTGCAGTGAGCTATCAGGACCGCGGCCCCTCTGTCCTTGAAGGAGAGGGTGGGCATGAAATAGTCCATTTTGAGAAGCACATCATCACTGAAGTTTACTATCGGGGTCATTCCCTCACCCAGAGTCACTTCGCGCCATGTTTCATCCTCCAGAGCCATGAACTCCCTGTAGCGAAACATGCCCCAGATGCTCTTGTCTATACGGGACGGGTCATAGCGGGGCGCTGAGAAATCAAGCTTCCAGAGACCGCCGCACCCGCACTTCGGTTTTCGGGTCCGTGTGCTCTCTTTTGTGCCGCATTTGCCGCAGATAAAATTCATTTGGGCACCTCAGCTGTCGCCTCGATCTCCACAAGGCATCCGAAATGGAGCATTCCGCAGGGCACAATGCACCTTGCCGGCTTGTGCCCTGCAAAAAATTCTGAATACGCTTCGTTTACCTCATCCCACATATCTATGTCAGATATAAAAACACGGCACTGTACAACGTTTTCTTTACTCAGTCCGGCTTCAAGGAGGACCCTCTCCATGTTGGCGAGCGCAAGCTGTGCATGTTCGCGGGCTCCTCCGGAGGCTACCACGCCCGTGTCGGGGTCTCTTGACAGCTGTCCCGAGATGTAAAGCATTCCGTTCGATAATATTCCCGGGCTGTAATGGCCCTTATTGTTGATTTTGTACTCAGGAACGATCTTTTTCACCGCTATCTCCTCCCTGTGTTCAACAGCCGAAAGTTCTGCGGACTGTCGGTTTCGGTCAAATTACATTTTGAGCGAAGGGCGATCCTATTATAAACGGGAACGGACAGAGATGATAACATGGCAGCCATATCCTCTGCATTAGGGACTTACATCAAAAACTTTTCACCCCTGATCAGCATAAAAATTATTAAAAATTAGTAATGACACTATGACTTTAGCGAATTATAATGTCACCGTCATGACACTTTGGGGAGGCGCATCTTATGAAAAAAATGATCACATTATTCCTTTTTTCCATCTTCCTATTTATTTCAGTACCGGCCGGTCTGAGTCACGCTGCCGGACCCGAATATGACCAGGCCTATGCAGTCTATCAGAACCAGGGAGCGGGGGCAGCTCTTCCGCTCTTCAAAAAGATAGTCGAAAAGACACCTGACCCTGATGCAATGTGGATGCTTGGCTATATTTACAAAAACCAGTCAAACTTCGATACGATGTACGCCGAGAGCGCAAAGTGGTACAAGAACTATCTGCAGTTTCCCTTTGTCAAAAAAGAATATGCAATGCAGGACTTGGGCGAAATCTATATGGCCGGGGGATATGGCGTGGAAAAGGACCTTGCTCAGGCAAGGCATTATTTTGAAAAACTCGTAGAATCGGGGTGGTCAAACAAGGATTGGTCCAAATTCCCCGTAAATAACCTTACCATTGTAATGGGTGAGCAGATGGCGGGCTACACAAAGGATGATGCTGACTACGTCAAAGCAGGAAAGGCCTTTGTAAAAAACAAACCGAAGGATGCCCTTGCCCCGCTGAAGCAGTCAGCGGAATACAAAAATCCAGACGCAATGGAAGTTCTGGGAACCATGTACAAATACGGCATCGGCGTTAAACAGGACTACTCTGAAGCAGGATCATGGTTCAGAAAGGCAGCCGAAAAGGAGCTTCCCTATTCCATGCTCAACATGGGAAAACTTTATGAAAAGGGAAACGGCGTGACCCAGGATGACGCCATTGCCAGGGAATGGTACAAAAAGTCAGCACTGGCAGGTAATGAAGAGGCTAAGATGATCCTGACCGAAAAAATGGCCAAAGATCCAATTCAGCCTGAAATGGCAATAGAGATGGTGGGCAAGATGAGATATGCCAAAGACAGGCTCCCATGGGGCGAGGTAGTGGGCAAATTCATACTTAAACCGAAATGGGAATATTATTACAATGAAAACGATGGACATGTGGTAAAGCTCCGCGGATACTACGAAGACGGACAGAAGGAAAAGAACGCTATCACCGTATGGTACTACCTCAAATGTGAGCCCAACATCGCAGACGGAACAAAAGCATACTCGATAAAACAGCTTTACTCGGCAGTAAAGGATGAAAAATCTAAGCAGGGCATCCCGGACTGGCTCGCCTACGAGCTGGAGTAAAACTTAAAGAAACATTTAAGAAATAAGATGGCGTATGGGCCGTCCCTTCGTGGGGCGGCCCATGTTCTTTTGGCCCTTCGGTATTATAATAAAGAGGTAAAATTCTAACCAATAGAGAGATTGCCATGCTGAAAAAGGAGGCTGTATCAATGGGTATTCTTGCTGCTGTTATGGTCCCGCATCCTCCGCTGATCGTTCCTGAGGTAGGCTGGGGTGAAGAAGAAAAGATAAAAGATACGACAAGAGGCTTTACAAAGGCTTCCGAACTCATTGCAGGACTAAATCCGGAAACGGTCGTGGTCATCTCTCCGCACAGCACCTTCTATTCCGATTATTTCCACATTTCACCAGGGAAGTCCGCATCGGGAGACCTGTCCAAATTCGGCGCACACAGAGTCACATTCGATGTCCGCTATGACTCTGAATTCGTCCTTGAGCTCGAAAAAAGGGCCCAAAGGGAAAAGATCAGAGCCGGAACGATGGGTGAACGAGAGAAAAGCCTTGACCACGCCACGATGGTCCCCCTCTATTTTTTGAAGAAGGCATTCGGGGGGGTCATCCCATGCAAAATAATAAGGATCGGCCTTTCGGGACTGCCTCTCGAAGAACACTACAGGCTAGGCACAGTGATCAAAGAGACCGCGGAAGCGCTGGGCAGGAACGTCTGTGTCATAGCGAGCGGAGACCTTTCCCATGTTCTCAAAAGTGACGGCCCCTACGGCTACAGGGCGGAGGGCCCCGAATACGATAAAAGGATCATGGATGTGATGTCACGCGCCGCTTTCGGTGAGCTCTTCAAATTCTCCGATACATTCTGTGAAAAGGCGGCTGAATGCGGACACAGGGCATTCACGATAATGGCCGGATGCCTTGACGGGCTCTCCGTAAAAACCGAGATGCTCTCATATGAGGGTCCCTTCGGCGTGGGTTACGGGGTCTGCACCTTTTTGCCCGGTGAGGCCGACCCAGCCAGAAAATTCTTATCCATGCCCGAAAGGGAGAACGAGAAGAAGACAGATAATGCCGGTAAGGGAGAGAGCCCCTATGTGCGCCTGGCCAGGGAGACTATCGAAAAGTTCGTGTCGACAGGGAAGAAGATGGCTGTCCCCGACTACCTGCCTGAAGAGGCCCTGACAAGAAGGGCCGGGACCTTTGTATCTCTCAAAAAATTCGGTCAGCTCAGGGGATGCATCGGCACCATATCGGCAACGGAGGAGAACATCGCAAAAGAGATAATCCAGAATGCGATAAGCGCCGCGGTGAGAGATCCTAGATTCCCCCCCGTCACATCCTCAGAGCTAAAAGACCTCGTCTACAGCGTCGATATACTTGGCGAGACGGAGGATATCGATTCTCCCGAAGAACTGGATGTAAAAAAATACGGCGTAATAGTTTCAAGCGGATATAAAAAGGGACTGCTCCTTCCAAACCTTGAAGGGATAGACAGTGTTGATGAACAAATATGGATAGCCATGCAGAAGGCTGGGATCAGAAAAGGCGAAAGGATCAGACTGCAGCGCTTCGAGGTCGTGAGGTATCACTGAAATGATATGTGACGTATGCCCGCGCAGATGCAATATCGAAGAGGGCAAAAACGGATCCTGCAAAGCGAGGGGCAAACGCGGGAACAGGATCGTCTCCCTCAGTTACGCCAAGCTGACATCTATAGCGTTGGATCCGATCGAAAAAAAACCGCTCGCAAGATTCCATCCCGGGAGCAGGATCCTCTCTGTCGGATCCTTCGGCTGCAACATGGACTGTCCATTCTGTCAGAACTGCTCTATAGCCTCTGCTTCTGAGGATGATGTCAGGACAAGGCGCGTTTCTCCCGAAGAGCTGGCTCTGATGGCGGAAGAACTGAAAGAAGATGGAAACATCGGGCTTGCCTTCACCTACAACGAACCGATGATCGGTTATGAATACGTCAGGGATGCCTCGCTGGAGGCTAAAAAACGCGAGTTGAAAAATGTGGTGGTCACGAACGGATGCGTTATGCCGCATATACTTGAAGAGGTACTGCCGTCGGTCGACGCTTTCAATATCGACCTGAAGTCCTTTTCGGAGGAGACATACAGGAAACTGGGGGGAGACCTCGGAACGGTTAAGAACTTCATAAAAAGGGCTGCCGAAAGATCTCATGTTGAAATTACAACCCTTATAGTGCCCGGCATGAACGATTCGGAAGAAGAGATCGAAGCTCTCTCAGCCTGGATCAGCTCTGTCGACCGTTCCATCCCGCTCCATATAACAAGATTTTTCCCAAGAAGAAGGATGTCTGACCGGATGCCGACAGACATCAGCTTGCTGAAGAGGCTTTGTTCCACGGCGGAGAAACACCTGGACGACGTGCTTATCGGAAACGTATAGCCGGACGCATGCGCCCGGCTATACTCCGCTGTGCAGCGGATATCCTACTTTGATCCCACTTCATCACAGAGGTTCACGGTAAGATATTTTGCGGCCTCCCTGACCGGCATCTGCGGGATAAGCCACATCAGTTTGGTCACTATCGCCTCGAACCCCATGTCGAGGGCGCTTACCGCGCCTGTTTTCAATGTCTTCTGTCCCACATCGTAGGTCGAGAGGTCGACTCCGCCTTCCGGGCATTGCGTCGTTATGACGGGCAGTATGCCAAGGTCAACGGCCTTTTTGATGCCGGGTAGAAGATCCTCTCCCATGTAAGGCAGTCCTCCCAGGCCGAAGCACTCGACGACTATCGCTTTCGGCTTCATTTCAACTATCCTGTCGAAGTAATCCGCCCTGAAGCCGGGGAAAAGCTTCACCGGGATGATTTCTTTTGAAAAAGATACCCCTTCGCATCCTGTGCCGTGACTGCAAAGTGTCTTCCTGTCAATGAGTGGGGCTTTAAGCAGGGATGCCTTTTTGCCGTCCGATACTCCGAGTTCATCGTAGTAGACGGACTTGAACGCTTCGATCCTCTTGCCCGACATCTTCTTAGCCCTCGGTCCGTGGATCAGCCTCCCGGCAAAGGCTAAGGCGATCCCCGACTGCTTTTGGGCAAGAAGGGCCTCGACAAATCTGAAGGCGTCCTCAAGGTTCCTTTTGGCGTCCGTTCCCGGCTCAGACATCGGGATCATCGACCCAGTCAGGACTACCGGCTTTTCGAGGTCCCTCATGACATAGGAAAGGGCGGCCGAGGTATATGCCATCGTGTCTGTGCCGTGAGTTATCACATAGCCGTCATATGAAGGATTCTCCCTGACGCATTTTATGATGGCCTTCCAGTCGGCCGGATCAATGTTGGAGCTGTCTTTGGAAAAGACATTGGCGATATCAATGTCGGCGATCTCGTAAATACCGGGTACCTGAGCCGCCAGTGCCTCGCCCTGGTCTATCGGCACGAGGCCCTCTGCACTCTGCTGGGATGCGATCGTGCCCCCGGTAGATATGAGCAGTATCTTCATTGCTCCACCCTCCTTCGTTATCTCCAGCCGATCTTTTTCAAGGCCGAAAGTATGATCCTCACGTAATCATCCCTGTCGGGTCCGGTGATCAAAGGTATGACGTGGTCCTTAATGTAGTTTTTTCCGACGATCATGGAGAGGACTGCGGATGTTCCGGGATGGAGTCCCGGGCTTGATGATTCGGCAAAGACTGGCCTGCTCATGTAGGTGAAGCCTGCAGCGTCCTCTGATACCAGTTTCGCCAGCTCTCCGACCAGCCTAACCTTTACCGACGACTTCTCCGTCTTTCTCAGTTCAGCCGCTATGTTCTCGAGCCTGTCCGCGAAATTCGAGGAGAGTGCCTGGAACGAGTCGGCATCATAATTAAGCAGATCGTTCCTCACAAAATATGGGACGGAGAGCTCTTTGCATGACTCTTCCAGAGCTCTTGCCACAGAGGGATCTCCTCTCTCTTCGGAGTAGCGGATGAGGAACCTGTTATGGTCTGACTCTTCCGAAAGGACGCTGCTCACCTTGCTCTCCGCGACTATGGTGGGGAGCGGACAGCCGATCTTCTTCATCATCTCTCCCTTCATGCCGTGCATGAAGTTTCCCTCATAATCCTCATCGGGGCCAAGTCCGCCTCCGGTGAAATTGACCGGCATCACTACAGCAACGGGCATGCCGTCGAGATCTATGACTGTTCCCAGTATCGCGCCTGCGTTTTCTTCGCTTTCAGGAACCACAAAGACCCTTTCCGGGTCGGCCTTTTTGAAGGAATCGAGCACTGAGAGGGCCAGCGCACCCTGAAAGCATGCAGCCGTCTCCGCAACTCCTTGGCCATACACCCGTCCAAAAACTTCCGCTGCTACTCCCTGCGAAAAGAGGGCGTCTTTGCCCTCCGCCCTTTTCATCATGGCGGCTTCCTGTGGCGTGACCCTTCTCCTTGGCATCGTCACTGCGCTGCCGCCGCCCATAAGCTTGACCGTTATCTTTTCAGTGGTGCAGGAGACCTCCCTGATCCTTGTGTCGACAGAGAGGGCATGCGAGACTATCGTTCCGGCCGCGCAGAAACCGCCTCCGTCATCCTGCTGGTAGTTGTTGGCTCCGTGCGCGTGGGCTATGCCCACATGTCCCGTAAGACAGACAATGCCATGTTTTTCATCCGATAATGAGAGCTTTTCCTTCAAGATTATCCTCTCCTCTTTCATCTTGATAATTCCAATAATTTTCAGAAGGTTTTTTGAGGTCCTCAGCAACTCCCTTGATATAACAAAAAACCGCCGGCATCGCTGTTGATTATTGCCGGCGGACGT
>DBRW01000020.1 GCA_002306075.1 Synergistaceae bacterium UBA1358 | reverse complement strand
TCCTGATTTGATCCCAAAAAGTGATCAGCCCCAAGGCCAGGAGATCCTTCTTCCATCCTCTCCTTTAATGGCCTTTTTGATCTCATCAAAGGCAGGGGCTTCGAGCATCATCTTCGTGCAGTTTGCTCTTGAAATCGTATCAAGTGTGTGGGAATCAGAAGACCTTATAAAGATCCTTCCGGGGTAATCTTCCCTCCACTTTGCTGCCTGTTCCGAATTTATCCTCCGGGAGAGCTCAAAGGCGTCGGCAGGGTAGTCGACCGGCATGGGTCCCAGCGCAACAGGGTAGGAAAAAGAAGCTCTGTCAACATGTGCAAGTATGGCGAGCCCTCCGAGTTCCTGTACCTTTGATATTATCTGGTCTACCTCATATCCCGATCCCTGAATGAGAAGAGTGTCCTCTTGCCTCAGAATGTTGTTGCAATGATCAAGAACTACCTGATCCCCGAAATAATCAATATCGTTTTTTATCGGCAGCATCTTTTTCCAAAGCCAGGATTTGTAATTCACTGCTGTTTCGAAATCAGGAAAAACGCATAGGGTGTGTATGTCTTCTGCGCTCTGGGTCTCAATGCATGGCATTACGACCGGATCTCCATGGGCTGCCTCTGAAATGGCGGGGAAGTTATCGCAGGTATTGTGGTCAGCTATTCCGATCACATCAATTCCGGCCTTCCTGGCGGCCGAGACTATCTCAGGCGCACCCATCTCCAGGCTTCCGCAGGGAGAGAGGGCCGTATGGATGTGGAGATCGACCCAGAAAGGCTTGAGCATGTTGTGTTAACCCTCTATACCCAGCTCCGAGAGTCTGCTGCAGGTACGGAAGATCGACTCGGCGACACAGGCAACGCAGATATTTTCCGCGGTACACCTCTCTTCAAGGTCCCTGGGCGCCTTTCTGCCCGAGGCAAGGATTATCAGCGGCATATCCTTCAGAACTGCCACTGCGGCAACGTTGAGATGGGCCTGTATCGTTACCCATGCAGATCCCTCAGCGGCGGTCCCCATTATGAAACTGAGCAGGTCTCCCGCAACAGCCTGGGTCACTTCTCTTTCCGGATCGCCGGCCACCTGTACCTCAGCGTTGAGCTTTTCACAGATTTCCTTTATCTTCAACACTTTCCTCCCTTTCTCTTCAGCGTGTGCGGCTGAGATTCCGAAAGTTTTACTATCTGGTTCGCAAGCGCGGAGATGCCCTCTCTGAGTTTAAAGATACAGTCCGTTACGGATCCGTGCCCTCTTACGATCTCTTCCGCCATGGCCTGGCAAGAGGGTCTTCCGCATGAGCCGCAGTCGATATGGGGAAGTCCGTTGTAGATCTCCTTCATCTGCTGAAGCTTGACCATCGCATCCGCAAGGTTGTCTGAGAGCGGCAGCCTCGGACGCGGCTGATATTCATTCTTGACAGGCCAGATGCCCATAGTGAACAGTTCCTCGGCCCTTGAAAGCTCCTTTGGTGAAATGTTCCAGTCCGTCTCGATGCTTCCCATGCGAAGGTTGGCCAGAAAACGGGAATCGGCAGTGCCCACGCCTCCGACACATCCCGTGTCACAGACACGGCACTCGATAAAGTCAACGCCCCGTAATCTTCCTAGCTCAAGTTCCTGAAGTGTGTCGAGCGTGTTCCTCATTCCCGACACGGCAAGGATCGTAAGTTTCCTGTCAGAAAAGGCCTGGACATGCCTTGACTCTCCGCCCCGCCTTGCCCACTGTATCCACCTGTTGTTCCTTTTTTTGGGCGCAGGCCCCTTCTCGACGTTTATGTCTCCCTCTGCCATTATGCTCCTTGCAACTTTCCTGACAGTCACGGCGCTGGTAAGAGGAGAAGCTGTCTTGTCGAACGGTTCCCTTACCATCGTTATCTTAGCAGGGCAGGGCGCAAGAAGGGTAAGCGGCGCATCGCTGTTCGTCCTCATCCTCCACAGTGTTGCGGCGATCTCAAGCGGAGAGAGCACGGGAACGACCCTTGAAAGCAGCTCGGGAAATTTTGTCTGGATAAGTCTCAGGACTGACGGACAATAGACCGATATTACCGGCAGTGCCGTCTTTGACGATCTGTTTATAAGCTGGGCGACTGCATATGCCGAGAGGTCAAAAGCATCCTCAGCCTCATCTATCAGCGTCTTTAAATCAAGTGACGAAAGAACTTCCTCAAGGTCATCGGGCCTTCCGTAGTGGCTGAACTGCGAAAAGAAGACCGGGTCAGGGACTATCATAGCCCTTGACGATTCCTTGGTCCTGTTCCAGTCGTCTTCATAAATGCCCAGGGCCGAGCGGCAGCATGAGCGCAGACATTCTCCGCAGTCGATGCAGAGCTCCTCGATAATATCTATCTCTCCGTCAACGACACGTATCGCTTCCGTGGGACAGACCCTTATGCAGTTCACGCAACCCTGACATGCGTCTTTTGATACTTTTATGCTATGTTCCATGCGGTTCGCTCCTCCGTAACAGCCGGCGTCTAGCTGGATATCTGGTAACGGCTGGATTCAATAACTGCATTTCACAGATCCCCGGGACCGGCCGACGGCGATCCTGCGGGTCTGATGTAACGGGGATCCTGTATATTGTCAGACCAGGCCTTTGGCCGGGTGATGCTTGATCCTTATTTGTTGAAAAATACCGTTGATTTAAGCATAGTCCCCTCTCCGGGGGTCGACTCGATCTCAAACAGATCAGAGTTCCGCTTTATGTTCGGAAGGCCCATGCCTGCGCCGAAACCCATCTCCCTGGCCTGGTTGGATGCAGTCGTATACCCCTCTGTCATGGCCTGTTCTATGTCGGGTATGCCTGGTCCCTCGTCCTTGGCTGTTATTTCGAGCCTGTCCTCCGATATCACGGCCTTAAGTATGCCGCCGTTTGCGTGGATGACCAGGTTTATCTCCGCTTCGTATGCGATCACGGCAGCTCTTCGGCATACCTCGGACTGGATGCCAAGCATCTTGAGGGTATTTTTTATATTGTTTGAGGCGGTTCCCGCCGTCATAAAATTGTTACCCTCGATCCTGTATTCCAGACATACAGGAGCAGCCATACTGCTATGCCTCCCGCGGCTGTGGCACGTAACTGGGTTTTACACCTGCAGCATAAAGTTTTCCGCAGACCTCATAGAGGCTGTATTTGGTCAGGAGCACCGGTATACCGTTCTCCTTGGCAAGGCTCACGGTCTCTTCAAGGGGGATCTTGCCTCTTACGAATACTACCGCAGGAAGGTCAAGCATCTGTGCTGTCCTTACTATCTGAATGTTTGTAAGTCCCGTGAGAAGGAGCGAACCCGGCGAGCAGAAGGCAAGCACATCGCTCATGAGGTCGCAGGCATATGCATTGGGTACGTCTATCTCACTCAGGTCTACGTCAGAGATTACCTCCGCATCAATGATCCCGGCCAATTCTTTTAAATTCATTTTTTGACATCCTCCTATTTAGATACTCTCTTTGTTTTTTTGTTTTGATATTGTATTGATATGACTATATTAATTCTACTATTTTGCGCAAAAAATAACAAGCTTTAAAAATAAGACTATTCTGCCTCTTTTGTAATGTTTTTTTGCTGTAAATTTTAAGTATGATCTCCTATTATTATCCAAGATCATATTTTTGATGATCATCTACTTGTCAGGCGAGATCCCCGTTCGGGTACCTTCCCATTGTATCTCATCAAGGTTTTCTTTGATATGTTCTCTCAGCCACAGCCCGACCTCCGGTAAACGGAGCATCTCCCTGTCACCGTCCAGTGCTTCGATTATCTCATCGGTATCCAGAATGAATTCCCCGCAGCCGGTCTTGTGGCGGTATATCCAGTGGATCCCGGGGGAACCCATTATAAGGGTCATCAGCGTGGCAGGTATGTCCCCGAGGGGCGGTCTGTCTATGCTGCCCATGATAAAAGAAGCGGTGATCTTTGTCCCCTTACCGGGCTCCGAAACTATATCAAGTCCTCCTCCGCACAGTTCGGCAGACTGTTTGAGGAAGGGCAGTCCCATGCCGACCCTTCTTGTTGTCCTCGTTGTCGTGAACGGATCGGTCACTTTTGATAAAAATTCTTTGCTCATGCCCCTTCCGTTGTCCTCTACCGAAAAGGAGAGCATGCCGGCCTCCCTGTTCTCAAGGACCTCGATCCTGATCTCCGTGCCCTCTGCCATTACGCTGTTTTCCGCTATATCGAGCATATGTGCTGAAAGATCTTCAAGCAAATCCACTCAACCTCCGATATCTGTTCTTTCCGACCTCAGAATTTTATCCGTTCCGGGGCGCTGTACACGTTGAACCTTCCGTTCCTTGCAAAGCCTATCAGCGTCATATTGCAGCGCCTCGCAGCATCCGCTCCGTCTGCTGTCGCAGCTGAAATGCTTGCCATCAGGGGGATCCTGGCCCCCGCCCCCTTCAGGACCATGTCCTCCGGGAGGCGTCCCGACGTGATCAGTCCCACTTCGCCCGTTTTCATGTTGTTTTTTAGGATCCAGCCTATGGCCTTGTCTACCGCGTTATGCCTGCCGACGTCCTCAGTTCTGAAAAGCAGCTTCCCATCGGGTGAAACAAGAGCAGCGACGTGCACGCTTCCCGCTGTTTTGAAGAGCGGTGCTTCGCCTATCCACTCTATCCCCGACATGATCGTTTCAAAGGATATCTGCCAATCGACGGGAAGCGGATCGGGCCGGATGCCGGCATCCCTTTTTTCTTTTAGAAAAGCCCCTGAAGCCGTGTGGAGAAATCTCGCCTCAAGTCTCCAACCTTCATGTCTCCTGGCTCGTTCAACGATTATCCTGCCGTCCTCTGTTCTGAGAGATGCGATATCTTCCATGCGCTCGATCATCCGCCGGCAGTAAAGATTGCCAAGCACCCAAAGCTCTTCTTCGCCGGGCGTGAAGATCACCACAGCTTCACGCGAACCGTCTACTTCCAGGACCATCCGTTTTTCGACTACCATATCATCATCTATCACTTTTATGGTCCCGTCGCTGAACATCCTCGAGATCTCTCTTTTCACTGTCCGACGGTCCGTCATCGACCCACCTCTTTCAGTCTTTATACGGGTAAACACTGCCGCTTACATTTTACTACACACGGGCCGCAAATTTCCCCACACACGGCCTATACTTTGGACTATACTACTTCTTGTTCCGAATTTATCCGTCAACGATCTGCCCGTCCAGGACAAGCATCTTGGGAAAGAAGAGATATTTTGATGCCAGAAAAGAACGAATCTTCCGCAAATACAGCGAGGCCCCGGGATTATATTATTATCCTTGCCGCCATAGCGATATGGAGCGCAAGTTTTGCGGGAATGAAGGTAGCCGTGGAGCAGGCCCATCCACTGGTCGTGCTTTGGTTGAGGCTCGGCATCTCCATCCCATTCCTCTTTGCCGGCTCATATTTGCAGAGATCGTTCCGCCTCCCAACAAGGCAGGAACTTCTGCCGCTTCTGATAATGAGCTTCCAGGGCATATTTCTGGTCCTCGGCCTGCAGAATTTCGCCATGAAGACGGCAAGCGCGGCGACCGCGAACTGGATAATAATCTGTTCCCCCGCTTTTGTGGCCCTTCTGGGGAGGCTGTTCCTGAAGGAAAAAATGTCCCTGACGAGTCTTGCAGGGCTTATACTCTCAGCGATAGGTGTCATGGTGGTCTTGCGCCTCGGAACGGTCTCCGGGCCAAATGAAACGGGATCTTTCGGTACCGTCGGCGATCTGCTGATCCTCTTTTCTTCTCTGAACTGGTCCATATTCCTCGTATTTTCAAGGAAAGTACTGCGGGAAGACCTCCGCTACAGCTTTGTCCTCTTCTGGGAGATGTTTTTCTCCTTTATCTATGCGACCCTGTCGCTGCCCCTTATCGGATCCGATATCTCGGTGATCTGCTCATTCACTCACAGGACCTGGACCGCCGTAGCCTTCCTGGGAGCAGGGGCTTCCGCTGCAGCTTACTTCTGCTGGTTTCACGGACTCTCCGTACTGCCTGTTTCAAGGATCGTAGCTTTCCAGTTCCTGCAGCCGTTCGCAGGGGCGATGATCGCATTTCTTCTGCTTGGAGAACGATTCACCCTATGGCTTTTTGCCGGAGGGATAACGATAATATACGGTGTATACCTGGTAAACAAAAAATGACAGGACGACCTGCCGCAACAGGAGGGACAAGTCAGGGCAATGGCTGATACAGCAACGGAAGACAGACAGACGAAAAAAATATCTTTATGCAATTACGCAATGATCATTGCGACAGTCACGATATGGGGCGGCAGTTTCGCTTCAACAAAATACGCTCTTGCACAGGCCGAACCATTGGTAATAATGTGCCTCAGGCTCCTTATCGGCATGCCCGTGCTCCTTGCGGGCTCTCTCATGGAGGGATCACTGAGGCTGCCGACAAAAGGAGAGGCCGCGGCGCTGTTTCTGATGGGATTTCAGGGGATCTTCTTCCATCAGACCATCCAGAGCTATGCAATGAGAACGGCGGGGGCTGCGAACGCGAACTGGATGATGATAGCGACGCCCGCGCTTGTCGCCATACTTGGCAGGATCTTCCTGAAGGAGAGGATATCCCCAAAAGGGATATGCGGGATGATCCTTGCGGCGGTCGGCGTAGGGATCGTCATAGGACGCGGCACGATCGTCACGTCGAGATCCGGCGGTTTCGGGACCTGGGGCGATGCGATAATGCTTCTGTCGGTCCTCAACTGGGCGGTCTTCCTCGTTATCTCGAGGCGCGTCCTCAAAAAAGATCTCCCTCCCGCATTTGCCATATTCTGGGAGATGCTGTTCTCTCTTATGTCGGCGATCCCCTTCGCATACATCATGGGGAGCGATTTTTCTGCGATCCCCACTTTCACTGCCGGCACCTGGGGCGCGCTGATCTTTCTTGGGGCATTTTCCTCCGCCCTTGCATATATCCTATGGTTCAGGGCCCTCTCTATATTTACAGTTGCAAGGGTTGCCGTGTTCCAGTTCCTTCAGCCCATAGCGGGAGTCGTCATAGCATATTTCCTTGTCGGAGAAAGGTTCACCCCGTGGCTTTTTGCCGGAGGGGCGATGATACTCAGCGGAGTCTGGCTGGTCAACAGGAAGTGACCGACCTTTCCGCGGCATTTATGACAGTCCCCCGTCATTTTAAGGTCAGCTTAAGTCATTGCCTTTAATCTCTTTTTAACTGTCCCATAGGAACAAAAGTAAAAAATATGGGCGGAAAAAAGATCCTTCTCCGCCCCAGCATGATATGCTTTGTCCTCTTATTAAGAAAATATGAGATCCTGCGGCTCAAAAGCCGGAAACTACCTCTTTCACGCCCTTTTTCAGCAGCCATTCGGCAGCCCTGTCGCATATATCTCCCTGAAGGATCACGTTGCCACCTTCCACAAAAGATCCGCAGCCAAGGCCCTTTCTCATCTCCCTGGCAAGCTTCTCCCTGTCTACAGCGGCTTTTCCCGGTATTATCACGGCAGTCACGGTCTTTCCGCCCCTGCCTGCAGTCTGCTTCTGCAGTGTGACCTTTGGGAGGCCGGAAATGCCGCTCTCTCCGTCGTTTTTGACCAAAGCTTTTTGCGCAGGAGATTTTTCTCCTTCAGGCCGTGCCTTTTGTTCTTTACGCGCACTCTCTTCCTTACCTAGTATGGATCCCAGTGAAAGGCTCAGGCTCTCGCCGCAGTCGACGGTAAAGCCCTCTCCGGAG
>DBRW01000077.1:13168-19880 GCA_002306075.1 Synergistaceae bacterium UBA1358 | reverse complement strand
CTAGTGGGAGCGGACGATCTCCTTTATGACCATCAGCCTCGAGAGGGTCGACCTTTCCATTTCCTCGAGCTTCATCGAGATGGAGCGGATGGTCTCGGTAAACGAGGGGATCATAACATGTTCCAGCGCGTTTACCCTTCTCCTTGTCCTCTCTATCTCAAGAGCCATCGACTTCAGGGCCTTCTCCTCCGCGGCAAGCCTGACGAGCCTGGGCATAAGCTTAAGGAATTGTTCCAGCGCGATGTCAAGGCTTCCGGGGGATGTCCCCAGACCGTAGCTTAGCTCCACTTTCTGTTCAGGCAGTTCGAACGAAGGGGCGCGCACGCTCATCAGGTTGACGAACCTGACGTTTACCCTCATGTCGCCTCCGGCGTTCATGAGAGTCTGCTCGAGCATTTCAGGCAATGTCTGGGCTCTTGCGAGAAGGAAGCCCGAATAGCATGAGCTTATCTCCTTTTCGATCTCCTGCCTGAGATCCCAGACAGCTCTCGCCTTCTCGAGAAACGCCTTGACAAGTGCGTCCTGCTTGTCTTTCAGCAGCTTGTGCCCCCTCTTGGCTACGACAAGCTGTCTCTTGAGCTTTGAAAGCTCCATCCGGTTGGGGTTGACGTTCAGCGCCTTCGCCATAAGAGGTCACCCCTTCCTATGCTTCTTCTGTCTCAAGCGTCTCGTTTTTATGGACTTCCAACAGAGGCTTCAGGTATTTTTCTATATACTCGTCCCTTACTCGCTTGAGTTCCTTTGTGGGAACGACGGTGAGAAGTTCCCATCCCAGAAGGAGCGTCTCTTCCACTGTCCTGTTTTCATACTCTCCCTGACGGACATATCTGTCCTCAAAGAGGTCCGCGAATTTGGCAAAAGCCTTGTCTTCTTCAGAGAGGGCTCCCTCTCCGAGTATGACTGCGAGCTCTTTTGCTTCCTTACCTCTGGAGTAAGCGGCAAAGAGCTGGTTCATCAGGTCTGCGTGGTCTTCGCGGGTCTTGCCCTTTCCGATCCCTTTGTCCTTCAGTCGCGAGAGCGACGGCATGACGTCGACAGGCGGATAGATGCCCTTGCGGTGGAGTCCCCTCGCCAGTATTATCTGGCCCTCTGTGATGTATCCCGTGAGGTCGGGGATCGGGTGGGTCTTGTCGTCTTCAGGCATCGTCAGGATCGGGAGCTGTGTGATGGATCCGTTCTTGCCGCGAAGCCTGCCGGCCCTCTCGTACATGGTCGCAAGGTCGGTGTAGAGGTAGCCGGGATAACCGCGTCTGCCCGGGACTTCCTTACGGGCTGCCGAGATCTCGCGGAGCGCTTCGCAGTAGTTCGTGAGGTCTGTCAGTATGACAAGGACGTGCATGTCCTTTTCGAATGCCAGATACTCAGCGGCCGTCAGCGCAAGGCGCGGAGTCGAGATACGTTCTATCGCCGGGTCGTCGGCGAGGTTGACGAACATGACTGTGCGTTCGAGGGCTCCGGTCTTCCTGAAGTCCTCCATGAAGAAGGATGCCTCTTCAAATGTGATGCCCATCGCGGCAAACACAACGGCGAAATTCGCGTGTCCGCTGAGGACGTTTGCCTGGCGGGCTATCTGAGCGGCTATCTGGTTGTGAGGCATACCGCTTCCGGAGAAGATAGGCAGCTTCTGTCCCCTGACCAGCGGGTTCATTCCGTCAATGGTGGAGATACCTGTCTGGATGAACTCAGACGGGTAGTCGCGGGAATAGGGGTTCATCGGGTTGCCGTTGACGTCGAGATAAGCATCCGGGATTATGGGCGCACCGCCGTCTACTGGGTCTCCCCTTCCGTTGAATATCCTGCCGAGCATGTCCTTTGAGACAGGCAGCTTCAGGACATCGCCGAGGAACCTTATCTGCGTCGTGTTTACGTCGATACCGGTGCTTCCCTCGTAGACCTGGACCAGCGCCTTGCCCTCCGCTATCTCAAGGACCCTTCCGCGCCTGCGTTCGCCGGAGGCGAGGCGTATCTCTGCAAGTTCGTCGTAGCTTACATCCTCGATCTTCTCAACCATCATCAGCGGGCCGGAAAGGTTGGAGATCGTTCTGTACTCCTTAGGCAACATCATCAATACCACCTCCGGCAGCGCTAAGTTTTCCCAGTTCGGTCTTGATTGCGGTCTCAAGAGCATCGAGCTTGTCCAGCTCGTTCTCTTCGGTGTATCTCATGCGTGCGATCTCTTCCCTGATGGGGTGGTCTATAACGGAGTGGAGCATCCCTCCGCGGCTCAGCACCTGCATCCCGAGGTGGTGGAACGTTAGGATGTTCCTGAGCATCTTGAACTGCTTGTCCATCGACGCATATGTGTCTATCTCGTGGAATGAGTTCTGGTGGAGGAAGTCTTCCCTTATCGACTTCGAGGTCTCAAGGACCATCCTCTCTTCCTTGGACAGCGCGTCGATACCGACCAGACGCACTATTTCCTTGAGCTTGTCCTCATCTTCGAGAAGGCTCATGGCTTCCGTCCTGTATCCGCTCCACTCGCCGTCATATATGGCATCCCAGTACTCGCCCATCGTATGCGCATAGAGAGAGTAGCTCGAAAGCCAGTTTATCGCCGGGAAGTGCCTCTGATAGGCAAGCTGAGCGTCGAGGCCCCAGAAGACCTTGGTGACTCGCAGTGTGTTCTGGGTGACCGGCTCCGAAAGATCTCCGCCGGGAGGTGATACGGCGCCGATAACCGAAACGGCCCCTTCCCTTCCGTCGCATCCGCAGCATATCGCCCTTCCCGCCCTTTCATAGAACGATGCGAGCCTTGTTCCGAGGTATGCCGGATACCCCTCTTCACCGGGCATTTCCTCAAGCCGGCCTGACATCTCACGGAGGGCCTCCGCCCAGCGCGACGTCGAGTCGGCCATGAGTGCCACCGAGTAACCCATGTCACGGAAATATTCCGCTATCGTGATCCCCGTGTATATCGAGGCTTCACGTGCGGCAACGGGCATGTTCGATGTGTTTGCGATAAGCAGTGTCCTCTTCATGAGTGGCTGGCCCGAACGGGGGTCCTCGAGTTCAGGGAATTCGAGAAGGACGTCCGTCATCTCGTTTCCGCGCTCACCGCAGCCTATGTAGACGACTATCTCGGCATCGGCCCACTTTGCGAGCTGGTGCTGGATGACCGTCTTTCCGGAGCCGAAAGGTCCGGGGACGCATGCCGTGCCGCCCCTTGCTATCGGGAAGAAGGTGTCGACGACCCTCTGTCCCGTGGTGAGGGGGATCTCCGGCGGGAGCCTCTTGACGACGGGACGGGGCTTACGTACCGGCCACCTCTGGAGGAGGGTGACATCATGGTCGTTCCCCTTCTCGTCAGTGATGACCGCCACAGTCTCTTCAACGGTGAACTCGCCCTGCCTGACCAGCTTTACCGTGCCGCTCAGTCCGTGGGGCACCATGATCTTGTGGTCGACGAGCACCGTCTCCTGCACCGATCCCAGTATGTCGCCGGGAGCGACCTTCACTCCGGCGCCGATCGCAGGGACGAACTCCCATTTTTTTGTCCTGCTTACCGCGGGGACGCTTATCCCGCGGAGGATGTAGGGGCTTTCCGCGGTCCTTTCGATGCTCTCCAGCGGACGCTGGATACCGTCAAAAAACTCTTCGATAAGCCCCGGGCCAAGTTCGACGCTCAGGGGTTCCCCCGTGCTTACGACAGGCTCTCCCGGCTTTAGGCCCGAAGTCTCTTCGTATACCTGCACAGAGGCCGTATCATCTTTTAGTTCGATAATTTCACCGACAAGACCCGCATTACCGACCCTTACGACGTCGAACATGCAGGCTCCGGCCATGCCTTTGGCAATTACAAGCGGACCGGAGATCTTTGCGATGAATCCTTCTATGGCATTAGGAGTAGCCACTCACATCGCCTCCATTTTCTTCATTTCACACCAAAGATATCCATGCCTACAGCCCGCTCCACGTTCCTTCTGATGGAGCTGAGACCTACTCCCATGGATCCGCTCTGGTTTGGTACCGGTATTATGCACATATCAGTGGATTCGTTGACCTCGTCGACGACCTGCTGATATTCGGAGAAGAGGGCCTCCTCGATGAAGAGGGCCGCATATCCCTTGCGAGCGAACCTGTTCATGATCTGTCCGAGGGAATCCCTGTTCTCGTCGGTTATCTCGACCACATCAAGACCGATGGCCTTGAACGGGAGTATGCTGTCATAGCTTCCGACCGCGGCCATCGGAGAACCTTTATCCGATGTAGCCATGGCGCATCAGCCTCCTTAGGTGGTCCTTGTCGCCCTTGTTCCTCTTGGAGACCGCGATCACCCTGATATTTTTTATCTCTGTTTCCTTCGCCCAAAGATAGGCCGGAATGTTTTCGGGAGCCGTCTGGCTGTACCTGGCTGCCGCGATCTTATCCAGATAATGGTCGTCGAGGAGCTTCTCCAGCGAGAGTATGAGGTTGGAATATCCGCCCGATGCGTCTATCCCGCCTAACACTTTCCCTATATCTGAGAAATCGATCGCCCTGCCCCATGTCTCAAACGGTTCGGATATGAGGGATGCCAGCATCCCGACGTCTATCGTTCCGCCGTCATGCATGAAGGGCAGCGCGCCTGCGGTATCATAGCCGAATCTTTTGAGCCTCAGCAGTGTCCGTATGTTCTCTCCGTCGATCCTGGTGCGGACCCAGCTTACTATTCCCGGCATATCAAGTTCACGTGCCATTTCGAGCATCACTTCGAACATCCTTTTGTCGATCAGCCGCTCTGCCTCGAGAACATCCCTGCTCTGTTCCCATACGGTAATGCACGCGGGGATGAGGGTGTTGAGGCCGAACGGAAGGAGCCTGTACTCCTCGGTCTCGATGTTGGCTATGATGTCGTCCAGCGGCTGGGAACCGAGAGATGTGAGAAGGTCCCATCTCTTTTTTCCTCCCGTCCTGACGTTGAACATGCTCTTCAAAAGCACTTTCACGTTGTGGAAGTCATAATGCAGCCTCATTATGTCGACAAGTTTCTTGTCGGGCACAAAGGTGCGGACTTCTTCATATATGCTGTGAAGGTCGGACTCGAGGACCTTGTCAAAGTCAGACCCGCCTGTCTGGGAAGCAAGCGCGGAGGAATAGGATGTCTCTCCAAGTATCTTGAGGATCGACGCAAAATCTTCGGCATCGATCATTCTCTGAAGAACTCCCTGATCAAGAAGGCGATGCTCCATCGCGCGTATACGCGCTACGGCATAACCATAAGCCCCTTGACTTGACATCGGTCCACCTCCCTCATTCCGCTTCTGACGGGAACAAACGTTTTACTACGTCGGATTCCTGCTTTTCCTGAGCTATACGGATCAGCATGTCCCATGAGCAGTTCGTGCTTATCCTGCCCCTTGTCAGTATGAATCCCCCGGCTATGTCAGGTTTCCTTTCGGAGAAGACGAGATTCGTGCCGTTCTCCCTGTTGAAACCGTCAAGCCAGGCCTGATCGAGGTATTTTTCATTGGCTGAAACCTCGAGTTCCTCATCCTTTGTCTTTATAGCTTTCTTAAGAAGCGCCTCACAGAGTTTTATCTGATCGTCCCTGTCCATTGTCTTCATCTTTTCAAGGGCGATGTCGTAAACATCCTGTATCAGATCACGGCTGGACTGAAGCATCATCTTTTTGACATCCAGATTCGCAACGATTTCACGACGACGGAAGATCTCGGGACGCTCGACTTCAAAACGGCGGATAAAGCCGGACTTTATCGAGTCGATCTCCTCTTCCGCTCTCTGTGCGATAAGCTCAGCCCTGGCCCTGGCCTTAGCCAGTATTTCATCGGCCTCGCGCTGCGCGTCGCTTCTGATCTTTTCTGTTATCTGGGCCAAAGACATGGTCTTCCCCCGTTCTGTATTAAAGCTTAATGCCGTTGAGCATCAGTATACTTACAAGAAGCCCAAAGACTGCATAAGTTTCGCACATTGCCGGGAGGATAACGGCTTTGCCTATCTGTTCCGGGCGTTTTGATATCATCAGGATCGAAGCGGCTGAGGATTTTCCCTGCCATATCGCCGAGTAGAATCCGGAGATCGCTACCGGAAGGCATGCAAAGCAGATCCCCAATCCCTGCCAGACCGTAAGGGTAACGTCGCCCCCTCCGAGGAGCCCCGCCTTCTGGAGCGAGAGGACCGCGACAAGCAGTCCGTAAATGCCCTGTGTGCCGGGAAGCGCGAGCAGGACCAGCGCGTAGCCGAATTTCTTTGGATCTTCAGTCATGATGCCGGCTGCGGCTTCATTGGCGATACCGATCCCCCATGCGGATCCTGATCCCGCAAAACCTACTGCCAGAGCTGCGCCGAGTATTACCAGCATGGGGCCCAGCTGTTCGGAAATCGTTGCTAGCATTGTTTCCATAATGAACCATTACCTCCTCAGTTGATTAATGCTGTTTTTGAATTTTTTGTTATCAAAAATCTATTGTTTTTCTTCCGAAAGTCTTGCAAATGTGGTCACGTTGCGAAGCGGGGCAAAGTCCCTCCCGTTCGCGTCGTAAAATTTACCGAAAAACTCGACATACTGCAGCCTCAGGGAGTGTATGAACGCTCCGAGAAGGTTGACGGCTATACTGAAAAGATGTCCGAGGACAAAGATCAGCACCGCGAGCAGGACTCCCACATAGGGCGTTCCGGCCACGAGTTTGGCCAGCAGGTTGATTACCATGCCGACAGCGGCGGAGCCAAGTCCCAGGGCCAGAAGCCTGCTGTAGCTCAGCACGTCTCCGAGATA
>DBRW01000077.1:5140-13127 GCA_002306075.1 Synergistaceae bacterium UBA1358 | reverse complement strand
CAGGTCCGCCTATTTTGCCGGAAGCGGAAAGTCCCGTCAGGAGAAGACCGCACAGGAAGAGGATCCACCCGCCGTTGTCAGCGAGTGCCCCAACGTAGTCGCCGTTCTTCCAGCTGCTCCTGAAGGCTATGATCAGGCCGAAGATCACCTGTACGAACCCCAGTCCGAGCGAGATAGTGAGCAGCGTCATCGGGTCGTTCATCGGATCGAGGAACTGCATCGCGCCGGCCAGCGGGGCAAGCGGCCTCATGAACGGGAACGCCGTAACGCTGTCGCCGAACCATGATCCCGTGACGGCTCCGACAACGACGGAACACAGCATGCCTATCGTGAGCATGACGAAAAATTTGCGCAGGACGGGATTAAGCTGATGCCTGACCAAAAAGTAACCGAATACTCCGCTCAGCAGCAGGCCGTATCCCGCGTCGCCGAAACACATCCCCAGGAACAGGAAGAAGAACGGCGCCATCAGAGACGTCGGATCCGTTCCCCCGTAAGTGGGCGTTCCGTACATCAGGGTGAGCGGCTCCATCGAGGACGACCAGCCCGGGTTTTTCAGCAGGGTCGGCGGCACCTCGTCTTCGTCGGGCTCGATCAGAGAAGCCTCCGTAAGCTCCTCATAAGGTTTGAGGGCCCGCGTCACTTTCTCCAGATACTCTTTGGGTATCCAGAAAGTCCAGATGAAAACATCTTCCGTTGGGATCCCGGAGATCATCGAGCCTATCCTGTCGCTCAGGATGCCCCAGTAGTCTCCGTAGTAACGGGCCATCTCAAGCCCCTCGTCGGCCATGGAGGATATCTCGGCGCACAGAAGGGCCTCTTCCTTCTCTGCCTTTTCGATCCCGGCGGTAAGCCTGCTGCGTTCCTCTTCGGCAGTCAGAACGAAATCTTTCGGCACGTCGATCCTTCCCGCATAAAATTCGGCTGCGGCGGCCTGCACTTTTTCAAAGTCTGATTTCCTGAAGAGTATCGCGAACGTTGAGACGGTGTCTTTATCGTTTTCGGGAAGCTTCTGATATTCGGCAAGGTCTCCGAGCTCAGATACGACCTTTGAAATGAACGCGTCAGCTGACGCTTTGGATACTGAATAGACAGCTCCCCCGACAAATTCAGTGCCGGCAGTAAAAAATTCAAGGGGATATTTGATGGAACCAAGCAGCATCGACTGCGCAAGAAGACCTTTGAGCCTGGAGATCTCGGCCCTTATCTCGGTGGACTTCCTCTCCTTTTCCCTGAGGTCGGCGACAAAAGCTCTGAACTTCTCTTCGTCAGTCCTGGCCTCAAGCTCGGAAAGCCCGATCGTCGGGACATTTCCCAACATCCTGGCAAATGAGCTGCTCTTGTTTGTTTCAAACGGTTCGAGAAGGCGCACCGTAAACCTTACATCGCTGAGAAGCTCGTCAATCTGGCGCTGTCTGGCCCTCAGGCGGGCCATCGCCGCGCTGTCGGCCTCACCAACGCACTCTCCGGTAAATTCGCAGCATCCCAGCGCCTGCAGTTTCCCTACAAGCTCATCCGCAACAGATCTATGGACAGCTATCTGCGCCTTGGTCATCTCAGCAAGAGCCATAAGTCGTCATCACCTCTTTCACCAGCCAATCGGCCACCTCGGCGGCAGCGGCTTTTTTCTTTTCATAGCACGCCTGCGCCTCTTCCCGGCCCTTTTTCAATATCTCTGCGGCCTTCACTTCCGCCTCTTTCTCTGCATTGGCCACAGATTCGCGCCACTGTCTGTGACACTGCTGCCTGGTGTCCTTTATCGACTGTTCCGCCTTCGCCTGGGCAGATGCGATCATTTTGGCCGCCTCGGCCTTCGCCTCTGCTATCAAAGCTTTTGCCAGAGACTCCTGCTCACGTATTTCCTGCGCCAAATTCTCTGTCAACAACCTCACCTCCCCCCATAAACCCTTGATACTGATATCAGACACATACTCGGTGATTTTAACCTCTGCCATAAATTGCGTCAATTTTCACACATTAGAATAAATTAAATGGCAAGGGGATAATTTCGTTATATTTTAATCTCAATTTTCATATTCGCAGTTTTCAACATCGTTAAACATGTTTTTTTGAGCAAATATCGCGCCACGGACAGACCGGACACCTTTCGGGCTTCGCCTCAAAAGATCCCGAAAGGGCGGAGACTGCGGCCCTATGTATGCTGCAGCCGGTTTCAAAGATCATATCCGCGGACATTTCCGTGCTTATCCTATCCCTTTCAGGGCTTCTGAGATAATTTATGCCTATCCTTATCTTCTTCCCGGGAAGTCCCTTTTCCCTCCTGTAAACATGCATCGCGTAGGCGTAGAACTTGAGCTGCTCCTCGTAGTACGAGGCAGGGGCATCCTCCTCAGACGTCGTCTTCCAGTCCCTGAGATCAATATATTCCCCGTCCTCCCAGAAAATATCGGTCGATCCGACCATCAGGAGGCCATCGTCGTTTACTCTGAAGGGCGTCTCCCTGCAGAGCTTTCCCGGATGGGTTCCCGATGCCAGCAGAGAGAGGAGCCTCCCCTCTTCGCTCATGGCATACCCGAGCAGCATCCTCTTTATCTCGTTCCTTGAAGCCCGGGATCTGAATTCCTCCCGAACCCCGTAAGGCACTTTTTTCATAGCCCTTTCCGTCTGCTCCGCCTCTTCCGGCAGCCACTCGTCGAGCGTCCCGGGAGAGAAGTCCCATTTGGAGAGCACCCAGTGGGCAAGGCTTCCGAACTCCGATCCTCCCGAACCTTCTCCGGACCTTGCCGTCCATTGCATCGCCCTTCCCTGTCTGTAAGCGATCCTGTAGGCAGCGGGACACCAGGACCACATCGCGTAGGCAGATGCCGAAAGCCTGGCAAGCTTTGCGGGCGACACGGTTTTGGGAAGGAGCATCCGTGCGGTCTCATCCGGCGTCCCCGAAGACCCATTAACAGCAAATGGGGCAGTTTTATTCTCAGCAGGCAGACAGCGTATCCATCCATCGTCTCCTTTCTCCGCCTCCCTTATCATTCCGAGGAAGCTCTTCCCGGACGGCGGGACCTCTTCGCCGCTGCTGCCGGAGATCTTCAGCAGACCGCAGACGATCAGTTTGTCCCTCGCCCTTGTGGCGGCCACATACCAGAAGCGCTCCTCCTCTTCGGCAAGCGCCTCGGATTCGCCCTCCTCATGCCAATGCCATGACGCCGTAAGGACCTCTTTTCTGGAGGGACCGGTCAGGAATTCCGGGATCTTTTTTGCCGTGACGCCGTATCTGAGTGATATATCGATCGACGGCGGCCCCTTCGGGACGCCCTCCGCGCCGCCGAGCGCGACGACCGGGTACTCCAGCCCCTTCGCCGAGTGGATGGTCATCACATTGACGGCATCGTGGTCTTCGTCCGTTATCTCAGGTTCCTCCTGCTGCTTAGCCCCCTTGACGGCAAAACGCATGTATTCGGCACAGCCCGCAAGGGAGCGCCCCAGTGACGATTCGTACTCTGCGGCTATCTCCGCCATATATGAGATGTCGGCCCTGACCCTGCGCCTCCGGTCAGGTTCGTACGACCTCAGCAGATCCGGATCGCGCAGCAGTTCCCTTATGAGGGCGGAGACTCCCCGAAGCTCCGCCTTTCTTCGCATATTCTCAAGATACGCATGGACCTCGGGATATTTCTCCCTGATGATCCTTGAAAGCGGTACCGGTTCCTTGCCCTCACGCAAATTCAGCCCTTCGGCCATCAGTTCTCCGGCCATATGCGGCGGGAAACCGCTCAGGGGCGAGGCGATCCAGCCGGCAAGATATGACGGGTCCGCGGGATCCGCGAGAAGCGATATGAAGTTGACCAGATCGGCCGTCTCTCCCCTGTTGAAGTAATCCCTCCTCGTGCAGAGGACGTATGGCACACCCTCGGCATCGAACGCATCCCCGATCGCGTCGTAGAAGGTCCTCTTCGGGACCAGGAGGGCAAAATCGTTCCACCTTGCGGGCCTGAACTTATCATCCCCTTCGGCGTTCTTATCCCATATCTGCGTTCCTGCTTCGTGCATCTCCCTGATCTTTTGGGCAAGACTCCTGTAGAGCCTCACCCTCGCATCATAGACAGTCTCTCCTCTGTCGTATTTTTGGGTCCCCTCGTCGAACGTCCTCTCCTGCCGCGAGACCATGACCTCGAACTCAGGCTCCGGCGCATGGCGGTTCCTCATCTGCCACTCCTCCGACGTCGGAGATCCGAGGGGTTCGTATCCCATGCCCGTTCCCTTCCCGATCCCTTCCGACCAAACAGAGCCGAATACGGAGTTGATCTTTCCGATGAGCCTGTCCCTCGTCCTGAAGCTCTTGTCCAGCGTTATATAAGAGGCACCCTTTCCGTTTTTCTCCTTTGCAGTGCTTATGTATCTACCGAAGATCTTAAGGTCGGCGTGGCGGAAGCGGTAGATCGACTGTTTGATGTCGCCCACCACAAAGAGCGTGTTGCGTCCCTCCTGCCACAGCCCCTTCAGCAGTTCGTCCTGGAGCCCGTCAGTGTCCTGGAACTCGTCCGCAAGTATGTGGCTGAACCTGCTGCCGAAGTCGGGATCCCTTTTCAGGACCTCCCCGGCATACCTGATCAGATCGTTGTTGGTAAGAACGGAACTTCTCTGTCTCTCCGATTCCCAGCACTGCCATCCAAGAGCGCTCATGCGGCAAAGGAGCCTTGACAGTTCCAGTTCCTCTTCACCGGGCGGCGAAGCCATCAGGAGCTCTCTTTTCATGCGGTCCCGCCATACTGTCAGCTTTTCGCCCAGCGCTTCGCTGATCGATCCCATTATTTTTCTTGAACATCCCTGAAGGTCTGAAAGCCCCTCTTCGATCAGGAGTACGGCAAACCTCCTGAGCTCCTCCTCGTCGGGTCTCTTTCCGTAAAATTCTTCGCATCTCTCTTTGAGCCGCGCAAAGCACCTGCCGGGATTTTCCGACAACTCAGCCCTTACTGCCGGAAATACGGTCCCATGCCATATCTCCCAGATCTCATCAAAGACATGTCTTCTGCTTTCGATGTCGGACAGCAGTTCCTCGGCGGACTGCTCCCAAAGGTCATCCGGCGTCCTGCCGAAGCTCCCGAGTTTCTCTGAGGCATATCTTGATATCTCCGCCAGTCTCTCCGGTCCGTAGTGGTTCACGAGATCCTTGAAATGCCGTTCGCCGAAGAGCTCTTCGGCCCTTGCGGCCCACTTTTCGGAGAGCATTGACTTTATCCTCACGATAGACATATTTCCCGTCATCTCCGCGAGATCCTTCCACCAAAGCTCTTCCTCCGGCTTCGTGACGATCCTTGCGGCCGGGTCTATGTCAAGGACCAGCCCCGACTCTTTTATCACCTTCATCGCGAAGGAGTGTATAGTCGATATATATGCGTCGTCGATCCTGCCAAGCCTGTCTTCCAGATGAGAGAGTTCCCTGCCGCCCTCTCTGTTCCATCGGACAAGCGTCTCCCTTATCCTGTCGTGCATCTCCCTGGCGGCCTTTTCGGTGAAGGTGAGGACAAGTATGCGGTCGACAGTCAGGTCACGGTCTGAAGCGAGCAGCCATACAAAACGCTGTGAAAGCGTCTGGGTCTTCCCCGTTCCCGCGCCTGCGCTGACAACAGTGAGCGGGCTGGCCGAGGTCACTGCCTCGATCTGTTCGGGAAGCCCCCTGAGGCAGCGGCATGCGGCCGACAACAGATCATCTCTCTCAGCTGTCATCTCCGTATCCCTCCCCGTTCTCTTCCCCGGCCTCTTCGAAGTGCCCCTCTTTTCTTCTGCAGATGACGATGTACTCGCAGTACCTGCACATGGATGAATCATAGTTTGCCGGGAAATCGCCTTTATTCACAGACTCCGCCATATCTTTCATAGCCTTTTCCGCCTCTTCAAGGGCCGCTTCCAGCTTCTTCCTGGATCTTGCGGAAAGGTAAGCATCGCTGAGTACGTCCGACCTAAAATGGCCGTAAAACGATGCGTCTTTGTGCCCTATCCATCCGTATCCGAGGGGTACGGCGCCCGTCGTGTTTTTTATCACTGCCGCGTATGCGGCAAGCTGCAGATCCTTCCGGTGGTCTCCCGCCCTGTTTGACTTATAGTCGATGACCACGAAGCCGTCGTCGTAAAAATCGATCCTGTCGGCCCTTCCTTTGAATATCACTCCGCCCGTTTCGTATTCGGGCAGGGCGTATTCGATCCCGGTCCTTCTGCGTCTCTTTACCGCATCGGACGATTCGACCCTGTCCAGCAGATCGGCGACCGCCGACGCCTGTTTGAGGAGCTCGTCAGCATGTCTTCCGAGCCTGGGGTCCGAGCGCAGCTCGGGATAGCATTCTGAAGACACACTTTCCCACTCCTGCCTCAAAAGTACGGAAAAGCTTGTCCCGCAGGATAGATATCCCCCCCAGCACCTCTCCCACAGCGTATGCAGCAGTGTGCCGGCCTTCATGGGATCATATAGCCTTTTCCCGTGCTCTGGAAGGCGTATGTTGTTCCTGCACCAGTATCTGTACGGACATTCCCTCCACTCGTCCAGCGAACTCAGCGATACGGATGGAGAGTCCGTACAGGTGCCGCTTCCCCTCCTTGGGAAATCGCCCCTCTCCATTTGTTCGGCAAAAAGAGGTATCTCCGCACCCAGAAACCAATAAGAACTGCCCGAAGGGATAATGTCAGACGACCTGTATTCGGCGCTCCCGGCCCTCTCCCACCTGCGTTCCCTATCCTCTGTCCTGAAAAGCGGCTCAAGGAACTGTGAAACGCCCAGAGGCCTTCCGTTCCTGTCCGTAAGCGAACGTGTGACGACCGTGCCCTCGAGAGACGTCGCGATGAGCCTCCTGAAGAGAGCTTCCTTCTGCTCCCTCTCCTCGTGAAGTTCGGGGATGTGCGCCCCCATTTCGCCGTCTTCCGACCTTACGGACCTGTTGAACTTTGCCTTGCTCTCGTTGCCGAGCAGAGGGGACTCCCTCAACCTGCCCGGCCAGGTGTTATAGTCGACATCCGTCATTATCCAGTATCTGTGCACAGTGAGCACGGGAGGAAGTCCCGCGTAGACAGTAAGCGAACCGCTCTGAGGGAGCCTTATCGGAAGGGTTGCGTTCCCTGCCCATCCGCAGATGTAATCCACCGCCTCCTGCCCCTTCAGGACCACCTTTGCGGCTGGTCCGATGTCCCGGTCCATGTCTTCGAGCATCTCGACCTTCATACCAAGTTCCTTTGCCGAGGATGAGATGTCCTTCAGAACTTCGTCAAGCTCAGGCGTATCGTCTATAAACGATCCTGTCCGTTCCTCGAAAGCCATCTCCGCGACAAAGTCACGCCATATTTTCATTATTTCAAGGGGAGTTCCTCCCTGATCAAGATCGCGGCAGAATTCTTCAAGTCTCCTGAAAGTTTTCAGAGCCTCTCCCCTGAGGAAGCTGCTCCATGCGCGGCTTCCCTCGGGGAACGCCGAGAGGGCCGCAGAGACGTCGAGATCGGGTGTTCTGAAAAGAGGCCCCGCAAGCAGGAAGGCTGTCTTCTCCCTCTCCCATCCCGAGGAATAAGCCCTCCACACCGCTATTGGCAATTCTCCGAAGATCGTTTCGGCCACCGTCCCCCTGACCTGCACGTTGTAGGGTATCTTGTACCTCCGAAGCGAATCCTCCGCGAGGGGCAGATGGGCGGGGCTGACCATAAGACCGATATCCCCGTAACCGTTGAGCTCACCAAGCGCTGAAAAGGCACCCAGCCCGTGCGCCCAGAGGGCCGTCTCCCTCGCCGCGGCATCGAACTGAAGCTGGATATCAGCCGCTTTCAGTTCAAAAACCTTTGCGGTCCATTTCGGCCTCTCCCTGAGATCCCCACCTATCTGCATAACGGAGTCATGTCCGCAGGCAAGTCCTGTTTCGGGCAGTATAAATACCGTATTAGTTACCTCTTTAAGTCTTTTTATAAGTTTTAACTGACTTCCAGTGAAGGTGAGGAACCCTATGAAGACGAGGGTGATCTTTGAAAGAGCCTCGGCGGCCGCCCCGTCCGCGAG
>DBRW01000077.1:0-5125 GCA_002306075.1 Synergistaceae bacterium UBA1358 | reverse complement strand
TCAGCAGTATCGCCTCGGGGGATCCTTCGGGTGGATCTCCCTCCATGTACAGCCTGTCTCTGAGATCCCGCGGCGAGACGTCTTCGTTCAGAAGCTCTTTGATGTTGTCGCCCAATATCTTTGAAAACCCTCTGCGATAAACGCCATCGGGCAGTTTATTACCACTTTTATCTTGTTCTTCTAAAAATTTATCAAGGATATATCTTATGATAAGTGTATGGTCGGGGGGATCTGTTATCATTCTGGGCCTGGCGTGTGAGATCTGCGATACCTCTTTATAGAGATCTCCCCACGTGCAGATCTTCGGCCTTTGGCCAAAAAACGATCCCCCGCCCGAGATCAGATCAAGCAACGCATCTTTGTCCAGCCCCGACGGGACCACGAAGATGACCCTCTCTCCGCAGTCCCTGTAGAGCCCGGCGAGCCGTTCTCCCTTTTCGGTTATGTTGTAATAAGTCTCAGTCTCAGCTCTCGGCATTTCTTCTCACATAGCCCAGATACCCGTTCGTGCTCTGGCGAAGGAAGAACATCTCCCTTTCCCTGTCCTTTTCGGGAAGCCTGTCGATGTGCGAAAGCGCAGGATCGTTTTTCAGCAGGGCTTCGACTCCTTCTTCGGTCCCCGCCCCTTCCGGAAGCGCCGAGATGATGTCTTTCCAGAAGGCCATCTGGGAAGATGCCGTCTCCAGGAGTCCCTTGGGATCCCTGCTGCAGCCCGAATGGGGGTAACATATCAGATCCACGTCTCCGAGGTCTATCAGCTTCTGCAGTGAGGCCATCGCGGTCTCGTAATAGAATTTGTGCGGGGTCGCAGGCCTCATGAATATCGAACCGTCGTCAAACTCAAAATAACATCCCGCGGCCTCCCCGGGGAAGAGTATCCTCGTCCCGTCAAGGTCGTAGAGGTATGAGCTGTGGTGCGGCGCATGGCCGGGCGTATCCACGGTCGTGAGGCCTTCAAGTTCGAGATCAGGGTCCGCGAGGATATCTTCGGGAAGAGGGATCGGCATGCCGTAGACATCGAGCAGGTCGCCCAGGTTCTCCCTGCTCGCCTCTACCAGCCTCGTCGGATCCACGAGATGGGGACGCCCCTTGAGCGGGGCTATTATCTTCGTGCCGGGGAACAGCTCGTGGAACTGTCCCGCTCCCCCCGAATGGTCAAGGTGCACGTGCGTGTACAGCAGGTAGTCGGGCTCGCCCGCCCCGATCTCCTTCAGGTCCTCGGCAAGGCGCGGGACCGAAACGGCAGGGCCTGTCTCCACAAGTATGGATCTCCCCCTGCTCCTGTCATCGATGTGCCAGCCGATTATAAAGGATTCAAACCCGCCCCTCGGAACAGGCAGCGCTATCTCCGTAAGTCCCTTGATTATCTCTTTCGTGTTCAATCCGATCTCCCCTTCTTTAAACATTAAGCTGAGCAATCGTAAAGACTGGCAAGCAATTGGCAAGCAGTCGTGAATACGGTCAAACAATTGTCAAACGTTGTCAAACAGTAGTCAAACTGTTGTCTTATACGGCTTTAAATGCGGCTGAGTAATCGTTAAGAACAAGGGCGGAGAATTCGCGCCCTTCGGCCGCCGGAGAATTCAATCTTTAAGTACCGACCTCCAATTCTCCGCAGCCCGGAGGCTGCAGATTCCCCGGCGATGAAATCGCCGCTTCACGCGGCATCTTCACGCCGCCTTGCCCCTCACGCATCATCCAGCGCGGTCAGTACCTCGTCCAGCAGTGACTGGAAGGTCTCGCTGTGCCGGTCCCTCGGATATTCGAGCGGCACCGGTATCGAGGCCTCTATCTTGCCGTCCTTCAGCACGAGCACTCTCGTGCCCATGCGCAGGGCCTCCCCTACGTCATGCGTCACCATAAGGAAGGTCTTCCCGCCATGCAGGTATATCCTCACAAGTTCCCTCTGGAGTGCCCTTCTCGTGAAATAGTCCAGCGCTCCGAGGGGTTCGTCCATAAGCACTATCTCAGGATCGCAGGAAAGCGCCCTTCCGAGCGCCACCCTCTGTGCCATGCCCCCGGACAGCTGATGGGGCATCGCGTTTTCATACCCTTCAAGTCCGAGCATCTTCAGGATGTCCAGCGCCTTTTGGTGCAGTTCTCCGGATATCCCTCCCGGCAGGAATGGAAATAGTATATTGTTCTCGACCGATAGCCAGGGCATGAGCCTCGGTTCCTGAAAGACCATGCCTACGGGGAGCGGTGAGTCGGGGCCGCATTTCCTTCCCTTGAAAAGGATCTCGCCCTCCGTCTCGCACTCAAGCCCGGCAAGTATCCTCAGAAGCGTCGTCTTGCCCGATCCGCTCCTGCCCACAATGACCAGGAAGCCACCCTCTTCTATCTCCAGGTCGATGCCGTTCAGCGCATCGACATCCATATCCTCAAGGTAAAACTTTTTTTTCAGGTTCCGGATCTTCAGCCAGCTCACGCTTCGATGCCCCTTTTAAGATAACGTCTGATGCCCCACAGGAAACCGTAGTCAAGAAAGGCCCCCAGCGTCCCTATCACGAATATCCCCATAAGGACGACATCGGAGCGGGAAAGCTGTTCGGCGTCCAGTATCATGTAGCCCAGCCCCGATGACGCAGCCACCAGCTCAGCCGCGACGAGCGAGCGCCAGCTGTAGCCGAGGCCCAGTCTGAGACCTGTAAGGATCGACGGTATGGCAGACGGAAGGATGACATACCTGAACCTGTACCATTTGCTGTAGCCGAACACCGTGGCTACCTCCGTCAGCTTCGGATCGCAGTCCCTTATGCCCTGGAGGGCGTTCATATAAACGGGGAAAAATGTGGCAAGGATTATCAGTATTATCTTCGGTGCCTCCCCTATCCCGAACCAGAGTATCAGGAGGGGGACAGTAGACATGGGCGGGATGTGCCTGAAAAATTCAAGTGTCGGCTCCATATGCACGAGGATGCGCGGGAACCACGAACAGAGGAGCGCAAAGGAAAGCGCCATGACCGCAGAGAGGCCGAAGCCCTTTATTATCCTTTCAAGGCTCGCCCAGACGTGCCTCTGCAGTTCGCCGTCCCGGATCGAAAGTATGAAGGACTCCATCACGCGTTCGGGAGACGGAAGAAGGAATGCGTTCCACCATCCTGCGTTTGAACCGGCCCACCACAGTATAAGCAGCAATACAGGCACTGTCAGTCCGCTTCCCATGAAACCCTCTTTTGAGATCTTCATCTGCTCACGCTCCCGTTATATTGTACATTTTTTTAGCTGATAAGCACAGTAAATCAGCCTTCTTTATGTTAATCTATTAGGGGCTGCGGCATGAAGATGCCGCGGGGAATCTGCAGCCTCCGGGCTGCGGAGAATTCGCAACGTTTGTCGCTGGAGAATTTGCTCGCTTCGCATCCATGAGGAGCGGCTGAGCAATGGCCTGAGCGGTAGCTGAGCAATTGTAAAGTGTTGACGACCCTATAAAACAACAGTTTGACTACTGTTTGACAACGTTTGACAATTGCTTGACCGTATTTACGACTGCTCAGCAATTGCTCAGCAATGTTTTAAAAGGGGGTGATCATAATTTGGGAAAGGTGACATGGAAACCCGGCACGATGCTCTATCCGCTGCCTCCGGTGATGGTCTCGTGCGGGACGATGGAAAGGCCGAACGTCATCACTGTCGCATGGACAGGGATAGTCAACTCAGACCCTGCGATGACATACATATCCGTAAGGCCGGAGCGTTATTCCCACGGGCTGATAACTGAGACGTCGGAGTTTGTGATAAATCTCACAACTGAGCCGCTGATATGGGCGGCTGACTACTGCGGAGTAAAATCTGGCAGGGACATCGACAAATTTTCGCTTCCTGCAATAACAGCAGCTGCAGCTTCTAAAGTTAGCGCCCCAATGATAGAAGAGAGCCCGGTCAGCATTGAGTGCAGGGTCGACAGGGTGATCAGGCTGGGAACTCACGACATGTTCCTCTCGAAGATCGTCGCTGTCAACGTTGACGAAGGTCTTCTCGACAGCAGGGGAAGGCTGCACCTGGAAAGAGCGAGCCTTGTAGCCACGAGCCACGGCAAATACTTTGCCCTTGGAAAAGAGGTAGGAAGCTTTGGCTTCTCGGTAAAAAAGAAGAAGAAAGGCAGATAAGAAGACTGAGGCCCTTGCCAAATACCTGGGCCTTTTGACTATTACATTTAGGGGGAATATCAATGCTGGTTTGCGCAATATGCGGCAAGGCGCTCAAAGAGTGCTGCGACCTCTTTCATGAGGCCGTCACCCCGGACGGCGACACGGTAGTCGTCTGCAACGACTGTGCTATAGAGAACGACCTGGAGTTCGAGCCTGAACTTAAGGAAGGTTAGTCGCCGGAAGGATCCGGATGGCCTGTACCGGCTTCGCGTACCCTGGACCGAATGGTTTCTCCGTCACTGCGGAGTTTTGGACTTTTCGGCTCAGGGTACCTATGCCTACCGCGAAAATTCTTCGAACTCCATGGCTCTGTACTGCTCCGCGGGTTTGCCGGGAACCTCTATCGCATGAGCGGGACAGAATGCCACGCACCTCTGGCAGGACTCGCAGATGTTCCTGTTGATGACCGGGAACTCACCCGATCCGTCTATTGCCCCTACCGGACAGTTCTCTGCGCATCTCATGCATTTGATGCATTTTTCTTTATCGACCGTTATCGGAAACATCCTGTAAAAGAAGCGGAGCGATCTCCCGCTCGAAATCAGCTTATACCACATTGATGGGATGACGGGGATACCGCGGCCCCAGGCCGCGCTGCCCTTCTCAAGCCTGTCCGCGAACGCCCTTGCCTTCTCCTTCGCGGCCGAGACCAGCTGACTGTTCTTCTCGACCGGTATGACTCCGTTGTTGTAGTTGCCGGGCATGATGAAGAGTTCGGACCCAATGGGCTTGTAACCCTTGTCGCGCACCAGCTTCCTGAACTTACCTTCCGCGCCCAGTGCAGATCCTCCCATCGTAGCTGTCATGAATATCTTTTTTCCCCTGCCCTCAGGAAGGGATGCTATGAATTTCAGCACTAATGGATATGAAGAGAAAAAGGCTATCGGAAAGGCAAGGCCTATCACGCTGTCCCCCGACATCCTGAAGGAATTGTTCCTGCCTATCATGTGGTAATTGACCTCGTGCCCCTTCTC
>DBRW01000054.1 GCA_002306075.1 Synergistaceae bacterium UBA1358 | reverse complement strand
GCACATGTCGGGCGCACTGAAAAAACGCGGCGTGCCATGACACGCCGCGTTCATATCTATTCTTGTGCTCTGTGCCTTTGCTCAGATGGCGCAGATGTTCCTGAGGCTCCCTATGCCGTCTATGGTAACTTCGACCAGGTCTCCGACTTTCATCGGCCCAACGCCCTGCGGGGTCCCGCTTGCGATAACGTCGCCGGGCTCAAGGGTCGCAAATCTGCTGATGTGCGAGATCAGCCTCGGCAGGGGGAAGATCATCTGAGAGAACGAGGCCTCCTGCACCGTCTTGCCGTTGAGGGTCGTCCGGATCCTCGCATCCTCCGGCATACGATCCGTTATCAGGACAGCGGGGCCAAATGGCGCGAAGGTGTCGAAACTTTTGGCTCTTGTCCACTGCCCGTCTGAATTCTGCAGATCTCTCGCGGTCACGTCGTTGATTATCGAGTAACCGAGGACATGACTGAAAGCATCCTCTTCGCTGATGTTGTGTCCCGCCTTGCCTATGACTACCGCAAGCTCGCCCTCGTAATCTATCCTTCCAGCCCATTCGGGGATCCTGATAAAATCGTTGGCCCCTATTATCGACGAGACAGATTTCATGAAGATGAGGGGCTCCTTGGGCACGTCATGGTCGAGTTCCTTTACATGCCCCAGATAGTTCCTGCCCACGCACCAGATCTTTTTGGGCATGAAGGGGGGCAGGAATTTCACCCTGTCTATCGGATAGCTGAGCCTTATGGGAGAAAAACCTGTAAAAGGGTCTCCCTCAACGATATCAACGGAATTGTCACGGATCTTGCCCGAATATGTCCTGCCGTCCACCCAGAATCGGCAGTAACGGACAGGCGGCTCTTTCTTTGCCATTAAATTTTTCCTCCCTGTTGGTTTATTGTATGTGTCAAACCTTTATTTATCTGTTGGATCTTGCCTCAAGCGCTCCCGCGATATTCTCAAGCGCCTCCCTGAGCACGGCACGGTCCGTGCCTATGTTTATCCTTGCGAATCCTTCGCCCTCCGTCCCAAAGTTCCTTCCGTTGTTGAGTGCGACCTTCGCTTCGTTCACAAGAAGATCCATGAGACGCTCCGAGTCGAATCCGTATCCCCTGAAATCTATCCAGAAAACGTATGTTCCCTCGGGGTGGTCCATCCTGGCCTTCGGCATCCTCTCTCTGACAAACTTTTCGGTAAAGTCCCTGTTGCCTTCAAGGTACGCCGTCAGCTCGTCAAGCCAGCCCGCGCACTTTGAATAGGCCGTCTCCATCGCAGTGATCCCGAGTATGCTGAGGGATCCGAGATGCAGCCTGTTTACCACGGATACATAACGGGCCATCAGTTTTTCATCGGGTATAAGCGCAACCGATGTGTTCATGCCCGCGATGTTGAACGTTTTGCTGGGAGCGACGAACGTGACTGTACGCGAGGCCATCTCATCCGAAAGGGATGCTATGCATGTGTGCTTCGCGTCGCTGTAGACGATATCCTGGTGTATCTCGTCGGAGATGATGAGCATATTTTTACGGACAGCAAGTTCGGCCAGCGCCTCCAGTTCCTCTTTTGCCCAGACTCTCGCCACAGGATTGTGGGGACTGCACAAGATAAGCGTCCTGCACGTGGGGGTTATCAGTTTTTCAAGCCCTTCAAGATCCATCACATACCGGTCGTCTTCGCGCTTCAGAGGGTTTTTGACGACCCTTCTGCCCGCTTCTTTTATCGTTGCGTAAAAGGGAGGATAGACCGGGGTCTGTATGATCACGCCGTCACCGGGCTTCGTGTAAGCCATCAGGGAAAAGGCAAGTCCGGCTACAACTCCCGGTGCCCACGTGACCGCATCTTCTCCGACATCCCACCCATGGCGGGTCCTCTGCCATCCGGCAACGGCCCTTACCAGGGAATCCGGAGCCACGGGGTATCCGAGCGCGCCCTCGTCGATCTTTTTACGGAGAGCCTCCAGGACTTCGGGGGGAGCAGGGAAATCCATGTCCGCTACCCACAGCGCAAGCAGGTCCTTCCTGCCGAACTCCTTCTCCAAAAGATCCCACTTCTCGCAGTTTGTGCCCCGTCTTTCCATATGAACGTCAAAATCGTATTTCATGCACATGACCTCCGGAAATGTCGATCGGCCCCGCCCGGGCTGACAGCCTGAAGCAGGTCCCTGAGAAGATATCCTGAAAAATGTTCTCACCGCGACAAGAGTACCATAATTCCAAAGCTTTTAGTACACTCCCGCGCTAAAAATAGCTTGCATATTATCACCATAAACAAGACAATATCTGCAGACTGAGAAGGAGTGGATCTTTATGAGTGACATCAACGAAAAAAAGATCGAAATAGAGCTCGGAAGAGGATCTTCGCTTCCCAGAAGAAACGAGATCCCCGACCGCTTCAAATGGAAGCTTGAAGACATATACCCGGACGACTCGAAATGGGAAGAAGATTTCGCATCCGTCAAAAAGCGCCTGCCTGAAATAACGGCTTATGCCGGAAGGCTGGGCGGATCGGCAAAAACGATGCTTGAATGCTTCAACCTCCGGGACGAAATTTCAATTATCCTCGGCAAGCTTATCGTTTACGCAAATATGAAGAGCCACGAGGACACCTCCGACTCAAAATATCAGGGACCTGTAAGCAGGGTCTCTTCGCTGGCCGTAGAGTTTTCCGCCGTGTCAAGCTTTATCACCCCGGAAATCCTTTCGATACCGGAGGAGAGGCTCCGTGAGCTTATCGCCGACCCGTCCCTGAAGGACTACTTGTTCGGCCTGAGAGAACTTCTTCGCAGAAAGGAACACGTCCTCTCCCAGGAAGAAGAGATCATCCTGGCCAAGGCCGGGGACATAGCCGGTACCTCTGACAACGTATTTTCGATGCTGACGAACGCCGACATGAAGTTCGACCCGATCAAAGACGAAGACGGGAAAGAGGTCGAGATGTCAGAAGAGAGGGCTGTCTCATATCTCCGCTCCAGGAAGCGCAGTGTCAGGAAGGCCGCTTTCAGATCCTTATACAAACCGTACTGCGAGATGAAAAACACCCTCGGAGCTACTTTCGACGGGATGCTGAAGGCCTCAAAATTTTACGCGGATGTAAGGAAGTATCAGTCACCGCTCGAAGCGGCGCTTGACGGAGACAACATACCGGTATCGGTCTACAGCCGGCTCGTCGAGACCATTGAGTCCAACCTTGAGCCCCTCCACCGTTATGTCGATGTAAGAAAAAGGGTGCTCCGCCTGAAAGAGCTGCACATGTACGACCTCTACGCACCTCTAGTGAAGGATCCTTTCAAAGAGATATCCTGGAGCGAGGCAAAAGAGATGATGTTCAGGGCCCTGAGGCCACTCGGCGATGAGTACCTTTCCGTTGTCAGGGAGGGCCTTGAAAGCGGCTGGACCGACGTCTTCCCGAACAAGGGCAAACGGAGCGGCGCCTATTCGTGGGGAAGCTATGCCACGCATCCATATATAATGATGAACTACACAAACAACCTCAACGACGTCTCAACGCTCGTCCACGAAATGGGACACTCCATGCACAGCTACTATTCAAGAAAGCGGCAGCCGTACCCGACTGCTGATTACTGCATCTTCACGGCGGAAGTTGCCTCGACGACCAACGAAGTCCTCTTCCTCAACGACCTCATAGCCGAGACGAAGGACAGGAAGAAACGGCTCTATCTTCTCAACCGCCGCCTTGAAAACATCAGGACCACGGTCTACAGGCAGACTATGTTCGCCTCATTCGAGCGCGAGGTCCACGACAGGGCAGCGGACGGAAGAGACACCACCCCCGATGGCCTGCGGGAGCTTTGGTACGAACTGAACAGGAAGTACTACGGTCCGGATATCGTGATCGACGACGAGATCAGGATGGAATGGGCAAGGATACCCCATTTCTATAACCCCTTCTACGTCTATCAGTACGCCACGGGATTCTCGGCGGCTGCGGCCCTTGCCGGCCTGATACTTGAAAAGGGCGCACCTGCAAGGGACAGATATCTTGAATTCCTTTCAATGGGAGGCTCCGACTATCCGATAGAACTCCTCAAAAGGGCAGGAGTGGACATGAGCTCGCCCGGACCAGTGGAAGAGGTCGTAAAGATATTCAGCGAGACCCTCGACGAAATGGAAAAACTGCTCTGAGGAGCAGGCAGGAGGACAGTATATGCAGTGGATCCCCTTCCTATCTTTTGTTTTGGCCGCATGCTACACACCCGGACCGAATATCATACTGGCGATGAATACGGCCCGCCTCGTAGGGTTCAGAAAGACCCTGCCCCTGATGACGGGCATGACGGCGGGTCTCTTTGCAGTCATGATGCTGAACGCCGTAGGCAACCTCTTTATCGGTGCTTACATCCCAAAGGTGCTCCCGTACCTCAGACTGATCGGCGCGGCATACCTATTCTGGCTTGCATGGAAAATAGCCTTTCCAAAGACCCCGGCATCGTCAAAAGGGAACGTTGAGCAGGAAAAAGTTCCGGGGATAAGGGACGGATTCACGCTCCAGTTCATAAACCCGAAGGTCATCCTCTTTGGTTTCACCGCCATGTCGAGCTTCATCGCCCCATGGACCGACTCAAAGCTCATGTTCCTGCTCTGCGGCCTCTTCCTCACGCTCAACTGTGCCGTGGCCTTCACGATCTGGTCCCTCTTCGGGGACCTTCAGGGACGTCTGTTCTCAAAACAGGGCCGCCTGATCTCGATGATAATGGGTGCCCTTCTGGCCTGGTGCGCGTTTTCGGTCTCGGGAATTGCTGAATTTATTAACTAGGAATGGATATAAGAAAAATATATTGAACTCCCACGGATAATTAGTTTATAATATTGGAACAAATCTGAAATCCAAGGGGAGTGTTCGATCAATGTCCTCACAATTCACAAAAGTAGTTGTTGCACTGGGCGGAAACGCACTGCAGGAGGCAGGCAGCCCTCCTACGGCGGAGGCCCAGCTGGCAGTCGTTAAAAAGACCTGCGAGTACCTTGCCGATATAAGCTGCAGGGGTTATGAAATGGCCATAGTCCATGGAAACGGCCCTCAGGTAGGCAACATCACCCTTTCGCAGGAAACCGCGGAAAAAGTGAACCCAAAACTTCCGGCAATGCCATTTGACGTATGCGGCGCGATGAGCCAGGGCTACATAGGATACCAGATCCAGCAGTGCCTCAGAGATGCCCTCCGAAACAGGAACCGCAACGTCCCCGTAGTCACGCTTATCACACAGGTAGTAGTGGATGAGAATGACAAAGCCTTCCAGAACCCCACCAAACCCATAGGCCCCTTCTATACCGAGGAAGAAGCCAAAAAGATTGCGGAAGAAAAAGGATATACGATGAAGGAAGATGCGGGCAGAGGCTGGCGCAGAGTGGTTGCGTCACCCAATCCCAAGAGGATAGCCGAGATAGATTCGGTGAAGCGCCTCTGGGATTCAACGATCGTCATTACAGCAGGAGGCGGCGGGATACCCGTTATCGAGAATATGGACGGATCCCTTACCGGAGTTCCTGCCGTGATCGACAAGGACCTTGCGGCAGAGAGGCTCGCAGAGGATATGGAGACAGACATACTCCTCATCCTGACCGAGGTCGACAAGGTGAGCATCAACTTCAAAAAGCCGAACCAGCAGGATCTTTCGAAAATGACCGTGGCAGAGGCCATAAAATATATCGAGGAAGGGCATTTCGCCCCGGGAAGCATGCTGCCCAAGGTAATGGCAGCCATCAAATTCGCGAGAAGGTTCCCGGGCAAGAAGGCGATCATCACCTCTCTCTACAAGGCAGTCGAGGCGCTCGAGGGCAAAGAGGGGACCGTCATAACGATGGCATAAGCAAAGAGCACGTCCTTTGCTCCTTCAGCAACAATAACGGCGGGTCCTGGAATTTGATCGGGACCTGCCGTTTTATTTTTATGGGGAGACAGAGTCTGCCACGGGAAGACCCGCCTGCCGATCCGAATACCGTATCTCCCAGTTATTTATTACCCTGTCGATAAATATATATTTGCTACAAATAGGCCGTTGTTGTGATTTAATTATGATATGAAACAAGATCCTAAAAAAGAATACCTTCAGGGGAGGAAATGATATGTACGCCAACGAAAAGCTTTGGATTGCAAAGGCGGAAGAGCCCATTTATCTTCTTCCGAAAATGGCGAACCGCCACGGCCTCATCTCAGGTGCGACAGGTACGGGAAAGACGATCACTCTGAAGGTCATGGCGGAATCCTTCAGCGACCTCGGGGTCCCGGTCTTCCTCGCGGACATAAAGGGGGACCTGGCCGGAATGTGCCTCCCCGGGATCGACAGCGAGGGGATGCAGAAGCGCATACAGAAATTTGGACTTGCGGAAGCGAACTTCACATACAAGGACTATCCGACTCGTTTCTGGGACGTCTTCGGAAAGAACGGCCACCCGGTCCGGACCACCGTCTCAGAGATGGGACCGCTTCTTCTTGCCCGGCTGCTGGGCCTCAACGATACACAGTCGGGGGTCCTGAATATCGTCTTTAGGGTCGCGGACGACAGGGGCCTTCTCCTGCTCGACCTGAAAGACCTCAAGGCGATGCTCAGTTATGTGGCGAACAACGCGAAGAGCTTTACCATAGATTACGGCAATATAACATCCGCAAGCGTGGGCGCGATACAGAGGGCCATCCTCTCTCTCGAGGATCAGGGAGGAGAGCAGTTCTTCGGGGAGCCGGCACTTGAGATAACGGACTGGATGAGGACAGGACACGACGGAAGAGGATACATAAACATCCTACACTGCGTGGATCTTTTCCACTCACCCGCACTCTATTCCACTTTCCTGCTGTGGCTGCTTTCGGAACTCTTTGAGACGCTGCCCGAAATGGGCGACCTGAAAAAGCCGCGGATGGTCTTCTTCTTCGACGAAGCCCACCTTCTTTTCAACGAAGCCCCCAAGATCCTCCTGCAGAAGATAGAGCAGCTCGTTAGGCTGATAAGATCGAAAGGAGTCGGAGTCTATTTCATCACCCAGAGCCCGAAGGACATTCCCGACACGATACTTTCACAGCTTGGCAACAGGGTGCAGCATGCCCTCCGTGCATACTCGCCCGCGGAACAGAAGGTCGTGAGGGCCGCGGCAGAGACCTTCCGGCCCAACCCCGCCTTTGACACCATGGAGGCGATAACACAGCTTGCCACAGGAGAAGCGCTGGTTTCATTTTTGGCGGAGGACGGAAGCCCGAGCGTGGTGGAGAGGGCATTCATACTCCCCCCGCAGAGCCGGATGGGCATCATAGACGACGGGACAAGGAGAGAGGTACTTGCCTTGAGCGATATCGGCCCCAAGTATGATGTCCTTATAGACAGGGAATCCGCATACGAATACCTCACGATGAAAACTAAGAGAGAGCAGGCCGAAAAGGAAGAGGAAGAGGCCCGCATCAGGCAGATCAGGGAGGACAAGGAGCGCGCCAAGGAAGAGAGGGAGCTCCGGGCCCTCGAAGAGAAGGAGCGCATCAGGCAGCAGAAGGAATTCGAGAGGGCCGAGAAGGAAAGGATCAAGCAGGAACAGGCGGTCAGGAAGACCTTCTACGGGACCACCACGAAGAGCAAATACAAGACTCCTATCGAGCACCTTGCAGACACGGCGATGAACACAGTGGGCCGCGAGGTCGGAAGGCAGTTCATACGTGGGATACTGGGAATGCTGACAAAAAAATAACGAAGAAGGAATGACCGGGCAGGGGGCCGCAGACGATCCCCTGCTTTTTTATATTATCCGCAGCAGGTTTGCCCAGACGGGAATGGTGACGATCCCGAGCACGGTCGTGGAAGCTACCAGATCGGCCGCGTAATCGGAATCCATGTTCATCTCCTTTGCCATTATGAAGCAGTTGACCGCGGAGGGCATGGAGGAGAGCATCACCGTCACCTTAAGGAGCGGATCCGGAACGGAAAGGGCAAGAAGCAGCCCCCAAAGTATCAGGGGATGGATGACCAGCTTTATCAGGCAGTCCTGCCATGTTCTCCTTATCATTATAAAAATGCTGTTTATTCTGGAGAGATCGAGTGTTCCGCCCAGAGCGAGCAGGGCTACGGCGGTCGCGGCGTTCCCCATGAGCTTCATGGCTTCGTCAAATACCAGCGGGAGTGACTCCAGGCCTGTCATTGCCAGGCCGATCCCGAGCACACAGGATATTATCAGTGGGTTTATTACGAGCCTTTTCAGCATTTCACAGATGCCCGCCAGGTTCGGTCTTCCGTAAAGCGCCATCTCTCCGGACATTATCGACAATATCTGAAAGGCCACGGTGCTTACGGCTATATATATCGAAGCATCCCTCAGGCCGGCATCTCCCATGGCAAGCATTATCACCGGAAAACCCAGGTATATGTTGTTTGCCCTTATCGAAGAGAAGACCGATACCGCGATGCGCTTCCTGTTGTTCCTGTGATATAAAAAAACGGAGCCCGCTGCCGCTGCAGCTATGGTTATGATGTATGCCAGGGTAAGGCCTATCAGCAGATCCATCTGAGAAAAGATCTCTCTGCCCGATGCGAACGTGGTCCTGGTCAAAAGCGGAGGGAGTATCACCCAATAAAGGGTCTTCGTAAGGGTCTTGATGTCGTTTTCGTTGAAAAATCCCCGCGATCTCAGAATATTACCGGTTATAATTATGAGAGTAAGGGGCAAAACCAGGACAAAACCAAACATTGTCTGCATCCTTTCACTGAATGAGCATACAGACGATTATAACCTCATCGCACCCGTTGGTAAAATCATGAGGGTTTGATATCAACCTTGCAGGGAGAGACGATTTGAACTTAGACATTCTGAAGAGACACAAAAAAATATTTATCCTGCTCTTTATCCTTGCCGTGGTCATGCCCGTTTCGGCATCGTGGATCGACAGCCCCGGGAAGGAAGAGACCGGCGGCGGCATGAGCTTGTACGCGTTCGATGTAGGACAGGGCGACTCCTTCCTCTTCATCCTCCCCGGCGGTGAGACCATACTTATAGACGCGGGCCCCGAAGCTGCGGGGAAAAAACTTGTACGTGAGTTAAAAAGGCTGGATGTAAAAAAGATAGATCTGCTGGTCGCCACCCATCCTCACTCAGACCATATAGGCGGGATGACCAGGATCCTCTCCAATTTTCCCATTGGCAAGATATGGGATTCGGGGTACATCCACGGATCGCCTATCCAGAAAAATTTCTACAGCATGATACAAAAGAAGAACATCCCCTTCGGAAGGCCCAAAAGAGGCCATTCCGAGAAGATGGGCAGCGTTCTTATAGAGGTGCTGGCCCCCGCACGGCTCATAAGAGGAACGAAGAGGGACGCCAACAACAACTGCCTCGTGCTCAGCATCAAATACGGCAATACCTCATTCCTCATGCTTGCCGACATGGAACGGGAACAGCGTGCGACGACAGCCCCATTGCCCCGGGCGACGGTATTGAAGGCAGCTCACCACGGAAGCAGCAACGGCACCGATATGGACCTTCTCAAGGAGGTCGTTCCCGGTCTGATAATACTAAGCTACGGAAAGAACAATCCATACGGCTACCCGCACAAAAAGGTAGTAAGTGCGGTCTCCGCCATGGGGATAAAAAGGCTCGACACAAAAGACGGAACCGTCAGGATAGTCTCTGACGGAGAAAGGATAATGTGGCCCGGCGAAAGGGAGGCAGGAGGAAATGGAAACTAAGAGATCGAGGATCTTCGTAGATGCGGTCGACGGCGATACATGCACTCTCCTGGTCGGAAGGAAGGGAGTCTGTGTTACCCTGCCGCTCAGCCTCATGCCGGAAGGAACGTCCGAGGGTGACGTGCTCATCATGACCCTACGAAGGTCGGAAAACCTGAGGAGATCTTCCCGGAGATCGGTGGCGGGGCTTCTCGAAAAACTTGGGGAACGGGCCGATGCGTCAAATTAGGTCACGAGGTATTGAATTTTTTTTATCCATTGATTAAAGTTTAGGTCAGATATACGGCTAATGCCAAATAACAGCAACAGAAGGAGGGTCATTGCAATGTCATTGCTCCGTATCGCCATTCTGCAGATGGAAATAGTACCGGGAGACAGAAGGGCCAACTATGAAAAGGTGGAGAAAACGCTGGACTCAAAATGGATCAGCTCTGACATCCCCACCGCGGTGATCCTGCCTGAGATATGGGACGTAGGCTATGTCATCGAAGATTCTGATAAATTTGGAGACAGAAATGCATCACAGGCGGCCGAGTTCCTCGGAAAACTTGCCGTGAAGCACAACTGCTGGTTCACCGGCGGTTCAGTCCTTGCCCTTACAGAAAAGGGTGCTGCCAACAGGGCAATGGTGATAGACCCTTCCGGCAGATACATGACACATTACGACAAGATCCACCTTATACCTTTGATGGAAGAGCAGGAGCACCTGCTTCCCGGAGAAAAGAGGGTCGGGTTCGATATCGAGGGCATCCGCGCCTCCCTTGCGATATGTTACGACCTGCGTTTCCCCGAACTGACAAGGCTCTATGCGACAGAGGGCTCCGAACTACAGATCTTTTCCGCGGAGTGGCCCGCATCACGCATCGAACACTGGTGCACGCTCATCCAGGCTAGGGCTGTCGAAAACATGATGTTCGTAGCGGCATGCAACAGGGTGGGGACGACAAACGGGACCCTCTTCGGAGGACATTCCATGGTCGTGGACCCCTGGGGAAAGGTGCTCTATCAGGCCGGCATGACTGAGGAATTCGTATTCGTCGAAATCGACACCTCAAAGGTGAAAAAGGCGAGGGATTTCCTCAAGGTCTTCGACATGAGAAGACCGGAACTCTATTGATCCCGCGGACCGCAACGTACCGTAGACATCCGTCTCTTATAAATGTACAATTTCCGGCAAATGATACTATCACAGGGAGAGTAATACGATGAAAACTTCCGACCGTTACCATAAAAATTATCCGGTATCGTGGGAACAGCTGCAAAGGGACTGCAGAGCCCTCGCCTGGAAACTGCTCGACAAGAGGAAGGACTGGAGCAGGATCGTGACCGTGGCAAGAGGAGGCCTTGTACCCGCTGCCATAATAGCCAGGGAGCTCAACATACACCTTGTCGATACGATATGCATATCAAGCTACACAATGAAGGAGCAGGGCGCGACAAATATACTGAAGCGTCCTGATCTTGCGGGAGTAGACGAGACCTGGCTCCTGATCGACGACCTTGTCGACACGGGCAAGACCGCAAAGATAGTGAGGGACATGTTCATAGGGGCCCATTTTGCAACGGTCTATGCAAAGCCCGAGGGAAGGCCTCTCGTGGATACGTTCGTCACGGAAGTCAGCCAGGATACATGGGTGCTCTTCCCCTGGGATACGGAGACATCCGCTGCATTTATACCGCCCATCGCAGACATGTAGCAGTTTTTCCCATCATTTACCGGCAATAATGATTTGACAGATGGTAAACAACCTGTATAATCAACAGGTTGTTTACTTTTTGTAAAAGGAGGTGAGATAATGAGCGACAAATTGGTATACATTTCCGGCATGCCGTACTGGATGACACCGGAAGGACGCTTTGAAGCAGTCAGAATAGAAAACGGACTGCCTGTCGAGCGGACCATGATCATGAGAAGATCGGCATAGTTCGGGAGAACGAAACGCACCACGTCATCTGAGTTTTTTGACAAACGCATTTGAAAGAAGTTTTTTCAGCACAGGTTCAGAAGGATACAGACTCTTCAACGAGCATCAAACCTCTGAACCGGTGCCGTGGGGCAGGGCCCCCGACGATCCGAAACCTTTCTTTTTTTCCCCTTACACCTTAATTTATAAGTATTTTCAGTATCCTTTGCGATGCCTCATCAAGCATCTCTTCAGACACTGTGCATGCTATCCTGACATAATTGCCGCAGTTCTGTCCGAAAGAGGCCCCCGGTATGGTGACTACTTTTGCCTCTTTAAGCGCCCTGTCGGCAAACTCTTCCCCGTCCATGCCCGTTCCGGATACATCGAGGAAGAGGTAGAAGCTGCCTTTGGGCTCGGCCGTTCTTATCCCGGGAAGGTCCCGGAACTTCTCATATGCAAATTTCACACGCTTTTCGAAAAGCGTGGTTATTTCGCTTACCGCGTCATCGCAGTTGTTGAGGGCAAATTCAGATGCCTTCTGGACCATCGTGTTCACGCTTATGGTATGGGGCACTCCGGTCACCTGCATCGCCCTGAGTATTTCAGGAGATCCCATAGCATAGCCTATGCGCCAGCCCGTCATGGCATAACTCTTCGACATGCCCCCTATGGTCACTGTCCTCTCTTTCATCCCCGGAAGTGACGCGAAGGGTACATGGGAGACGCCGTATACGAATGCCTCGTAAAGTTCATCGGATATGACAAGGAGATCATGTCTTGACACGATATTTGATATTTCTTTCAGGAGCTCAGGCGGGAAGACGGCTCCCGTCGGATTGCAGGGAGAGTTTATTATTATCGCCTTCGTCCTTTCGCCTGTGCAGGCCTCTATCTTTGCGGGATCGGGAAGGAATGCCTCTTCGACCCCGCTCGTGCAGTATACTGGCACTCCGCCTGCCTGACGGACGTGCTGTTCATAAAAGGTGAAGAACGGTTCGAGTATGATGACCTCGTCTCCGGGATCAAGACATGCCTGCATCGCAAGATGCGAAGCCTGGCTCCCGCCTGTCGTGACTAATATCTCATCAGGGGAATAGTCTAAACCGTACCTTCTCTTCCAGTAGCCGGAAATGGCGTTGCGAAGCCCGCGGAGGCCCATGCCGGGGGCGTAGTGGGTATCTCCCCGTCTGGCGGCTTCGCACAGTGCATCGCAGATGGTTCGGGGAGTCGGGATGTCAGGCTCTCCGAGGGTGAGGTCTATACAGCCTTCGACACCCCCCGCCATCGCCGCCATTTTCATCATCAGGGAGGGTTTTATGTCCCTGCACTTTTTTGAAAGAAACCTTTTCAAGACCCTAGCCTCCGGCCTTCTTCGCTGCCCGTTGGGCCCTCATTGTCGTCTTCTTTGCATGGGGATCGCCGTGGGTCGGGACTATGCAGAAAAATTCAAGCGGCATATCGGCATCGTTGTGGTAGACGTGCTTCAGACCGCCCGGTATACGGGTCCAGTATCCGGTCTTCATGTCATAGCGTTCGCCTTCGACTTCGACATAGCCGTCACCGCTTATGGTGTACATGAGGTGGTCCCATTCATGGGAGTGCTCGGGGATGCTTTTATGGGCAGGGAGTATAAAGTGGCGCATCACCCAGCCTTCCCAGAACCTGTCTTCGGGACCGTAAACTGTCCTCTTCTGGATATCGGGGGCCAGCGCCGAGGCGTTCTGGAGAGGAAGGTCGTATATGCTTCCAAAGTTCTTTTCCTTTTCCTGTACGGACATAGGGGCTTTCCTCCTTTCATAATGCAGTGAGGGGCGGATGGACAGCCCCTCACCATATTTTAGATCGATCTGCTTAAAGGATACGGGCTACTTCCTGAGGCCTGCCAGTATCTTGTCCGGTGTCGCAGGGATGGCCTTGATCCTGACTCCGCATGCGTTGTTTATCGCGTTGCATATGGCTACGTGCGGGGCCGCAAGGGGCATCTCGCCCGTCCCTGATGCCCCAAAGGGACCAAGGGGACGCGGAGTCTCGATGTGTACGAGTTTGATGTCGTCCGGGACATCCTTGATGTAGGGGAAGCCCATGGTGACAAAGTTGTTGTACTTGTTCTCGTCGAGGAAGTCTTCCGTGAGAGCAAGGCCTATGCCCTGGGCTATGCCTCCGTACTGCTGTCCGTCGACTACGAGGTAGTTGTTGATGACTCCCACGTCTCCGACAAGGACAAACTTTTCACAGCTGGCCTTGCCTGTTTCCGTGTTGACCGAGACCATGGCAAGGTTGACCGCGAACATGTGGAAGCCGAAGGGTTTGCCCAGACCGGTGTCTTTGTCGTTGCCGGAGCAGACTTCAAGTTCGCCCTTTTCGTTGATGACCTGTGCCTGGGTGTAGCCCTCGTAGAAGACGGGGATGTTCTCGGCGATCATCTCATCGTATGTCCTGTAGGTGCCGTCGGGCTTGCGCATTGCGTCGAGAAGCTTTTTGCAGCTGTCAAGTATGGCGTTGCCCACCATTACCTGGGAACGGCTCGCCGCGGCAGCTCCGCTGTTGGGGGCCTTCGCGGTGTCGCTGAGGACCAGCTTGATCTGCTCGGGCCTGAGGTTCAGAGGCTTAAGGGCTTCATGCGCGGTGCCGAGGCATCCGATGTCAGCTCCCTGACCGTGGTCTTCCCATGTGTTGTAGATGATGACTCCGTCCTTGGTGAGCTCTATGTTGCTGGCCGCTTCGTCCGCTCCGTCGTCGTTGGAGTTGTATATGCCTATGGAGACTCCAACTCCGAACTTGACTTTATCGGTGCTCTTGGCGGCTGCCTCTTTTTTCATCTCCTCATAGTACGGACGGGCCTTTTTCATCATCTCGTGAAGCGGGAAGACTTCGGGCGCATAGCCTGAGGGCATGACGCCAAGCGGGTCGGTTGTCCCCTTTTCCCACTGGAGCAGGTTCATCTCCCTGAAATCGAATGGGTCTATGCCGCATTTTTCAGCGAGCATGTCCATCGCAGTTTCGCATCCCCAGTAGGTCTGGGGCGCCCCGTAGGCGCGGAATGCCGCGCTCCAGCGGTGGTTGCTGAAGCATGTGTAGCCGGTGGCCCTCATCTTGGCGTAGGCGTATGGCGCGAAGAAGAACTGGCCGCCCTTGTTGGTGAGGTCGTTGGATGATTCGCTGTATGGACCGTGATCGACCCACCATGTCTGTTCGGCTCCGATAAGTTTGCCGTTCTTGTCGGCACCTACGCGGATGTGCATGAGGAACGGGGATCTCTTGGGCGTGCGTATGTTGTGTTCCTTCATGTTGATGCGCATGTAGACGGGACGCTGGCACGCCACGAGGGCTATGGCAAGGTAGGGCTCGTTGGTCGGGGCAACTTTGTATCCGAACGATGCTCCCATGTTGTTCTGGATGACCCTGATCTTGGAGGGGGCGATGCCTACGCCGCGGGCTATCATCATCTGGTGCCTGTATACGCATATCGATTTGGTGGCGAGGGTGACGCGGCCCTCTTCGTCATAGTAGGCGTAGCCGCAGTCGGTCTCAAGGACCATGTGGGGCTGGCGTGAGCTGTAGAATTCATCCTCGACCACATACGGCGCGTTGTCAAGGTCCTCCTTCGGGTCCTCGCCCTTCTTGAATACGCGCTTGTTGAAGGCGTTGGGCATGCCGTCTATGCCGTCGATCTCATCGTAGACCTTGATCGCATCGGGCGCCTTGGCCTGGTATATGTCGAGAAGTTCGGGAAGGGGCTCATAGTCGACTTTGATCTTCTCTGCCGCTGCCCTGGCATTCGTCTCGCTGTCGGCGCAGACTATGGCTATGCATTCGCCCCACTGGCGGATCTTGTCGCCCTCTTCGACCATTATGCGGCGTTCCCATCCGTCTGTTGTGACAGAGGGGCATCCGACCTGGCCTCTGATCCTGTTGGTGCCCTTGTTGGCCTTGACGTCTTTATATGTGACGACCTTATATACTCCGGGCATCTTTTCAGCTTCGGAGGTGTCTATCTTGTTGACCTTGGCATGGCGCACTCCTTCAAGCGCAAAGGGGTATGCGAAGAGGAACTCTTCGGGGAGCTTGAGCCTGTCGTCATCCCCGAAGTCCCAGAGACCGGTCGCCTTGTAGACTGCGCTCGGACGCGGATATTTGGAGTTCCAGATGGAGTCCCCTGGTTTGTACATCCTGGCCAGGTCTTCTATCTTCTCTTCTCCCCTGAGTATGGCGGCCGCCTTCATAACTGCGTCTACGATCTGAACATATCCTGTGCAGCGGCAGGCCATCCAGTGCTTGCTGTACCACTCGCGGACCTCTTCCCTCGTCGGATTCGGGTTGATGTCCAAAAGTGCCTTGCCCGCCGTGATAAATCCAGGGGTGCAGAATCCGCACTGTATGGCTCCGCATACTATGAACGCCCACTGGAGGGCATGAAGATTCTCGGGGGTACCGATGCCTTCGATGGTCGTGATCTGGGCATGCTCGGGAACGTTCTTCCACTTCGTGATGCAGGAACGGACTACCTTGCCGTCCATTATCACGTTGCAGACTCCGCACTGCCCGTGGTCGCAGCCCCTTTTCGTGCCCGTCATCTTGAGCTGGTCGCGGATGACTGTCAGCAGCGAGACTTCCGGTTTGCCGATGACCCTCCTCGGCACTCCGTTGATGCTTATGTTCTTCACGTGGTAGGTTGCTTCTGTCACTTGTTACATCTCCTTTCTCCGTTGCCGGAACATATTTAAAACAGGGATAAATACCAAAGCGGTATCTTTTCATGACGCCGCATGAAAACAAGAAACTGTTTACTGGAAGGGGGAGGAATGACAGCCGTGAAAAGACTGACGTGCAGAATTCTCTGCATACTGATGCCCCCTTTCCAAAATGGACGGCATGCCGTCCGCGGGAGGCCGCACAGTTTTCCGTGCGGCCCTCGGGATTGCTGACTTGTACAGCAGATCCACTGGTCTGCATCCATAGAAGATATCTTTAGGAGTACAGACTCGGGGAGTAAATGCAACCAGGTTGCATACATATGGTATGTTTTACATTAGTGTCAGGATACATTCATCTGAATTGCGCGACAACTTTAAGTGCTGATAAGAAACCTTCTGGTTAGTTTTGGTCAGTATCCTGCCAATAAAGATTTCGCGGTGGTCCTGATTTGACACCGGCTCATCGTTTATTATAGAATCTGGCTTTGTTATTCATCGAATGGGGACAGTTCAATGGACGCAGTGAAGGCAACAGCAGACAGCAATAATGTTCCGGTCGCCGCAGGTTTCGGATACGGACTCAGAACAGGCACTCCGATCGCGGTGGGCTATATTCCGAGTGCCGTCGCGTGCGGCATTCTTTGTAAAACTGCAGGGCTTACCGCATTCGAAAGCCTTTTCATGTCGCTTGTCGTGTTCGCAGGGGCAAGCCAGTTCGTAGCGCTGAATCTCATTATGATCGGTTCGTCGTTCCCTGAAATAGTCCTCGCAACGGCAGTCCTCAATATGAGACATATCATGATGTCCTCCTCTCTTGCGAGAAGGCTCGTTCCCGGCATAGGAGCGCTAAAAAAATCATGGATATGCTTTGAGCTGACTGACGAAAGCTTCAGCGTAGCCTCGATGCAGAAGGAACCTCTTCTGGCACCTGAATTCATGTTCGGCCTCAATATAGTGGGACACGTGAGCTGGGTCTCCGGGACGCTCCTCGGTTACTACGGCACCTCTGTCATGCCGCAAAACCTCCAGGACAGCATGGGGATCGCCCTTTACGCCCTGTTCCTTGGCCTTCTCATGCCGTCGGTCAGGAAGAGCAGGCCGGCGCTCGTTGTCGCTGCTGCAGGCATGGCTGCCAGCGCGCTGATAAAGTGGACCCCCTATTTTACCGGTCTGAACCGCGGGATCGCAATTATGACCGCCACCGGGATCGCAGCCCTTATCGGAGCGCTGCTCTTCCCTTTGAGTAAAAAGAGGTCAGCCTGATGACAAAGATAATGGTCCTGTCCCTTTTGATGATGTGCGTTACAGCGCCCTCAAGGATCCTTCCCGTCTTCTTTTTGGGAGAGAGGAAGCTTCCTCCGTTTGCTGAGTCGTTGCTGCACTACATCCCATACGCCGTCCTCGGAGCATTGATATTCCCTGACGTGCTTACGGCAACAGACAGCATATACAGTTCTGCGGCCGGAGCCATCGTTGCAATGATACTGGGCTGGTCCGGCAGGGGGATCCTGGTCGTATTGGCCGGCGGGATACTTGCGACTTACATCACCGGACACTATATCGGAATTTAAACAGGACAAAAAATAATAGGGGCTGCGCGAGATCCTGGGATCTCGCGCAGCCCCTTTGCATCTGAAGTCTTCGATCCTATATCAAAGCCATCCTGTATCTCTTTTCCGGCCTTCCGACCTTCCGGTAGGCGTACTCGACTACCACCCTCTCGTTCATCGTCAGGAACTCGAGGTATCTTCTCGCTGTCGACCTTGATATCCCAAGTGCGTTCCCGACTTCCTGAGCGGAGAATGTGTCGTTGTTTTCCCTTAAAAAATTCTCTACTTCATTCAGACACTTGAGCTGAAGGCCCTTTGGTATGGCCCTGTTGTTTGCCCAGGAAGGGTCTCTCGCCCTGAGGGAGATAAGGGTATCGAGGTCTTCCTGCTGCCACGGCCTCGTCCTTCCCGTCAGGCTCTGGTGGTAAATGTGGTAGTTGCGCAGGGCGAGCCTGAGCCTTTCAAAAGAGAATGGCTTTATGAGATACTCGAACACTCCCTGGCAAAGGGCCTTTCTAACAAGGTTGGGGTCCTCTCCCGAAGATGCGACTATAAAGTCAGTCCTCGGGAATTCTTTGCGAAGCTGGTCAAGTCCCTCCAAGGCGTTAAAATCTTTCAGGTAAAGATCCAAAAGGACCAGATCTGCCTCGACACATCTCAACGACTCGAACATCTGCGTACCGCTCGAAACACATTTCAGGACGGTAAAAGCAGACTCGGTAGCGATAAGATCTGAATATAACTTCTGCAGCAGCGGATCTGCCTCAGCTATCAGGACTCTTAAAATTCGCAAATCATGTTCCCCCTCTTGTTAATGAATTCACGGGCAGCACATTCAGCTATTATTATCCGCTTGTAAGCACCAGGAAGAGGACAGGCCATGAGAGTACCACAGATACCCCTAAGTTTGCTGTTCCCCCTTTCCAAGTGCGGGAGGCGCCTCCGTTTCCGGAGACACCCATTGGTCTTATGCCGTTGGAAAAGCTCCTTTAGGCAATCCGACTCGGGGAAGTACAAAACATCAACGGTACTAGACTACATCAAGAGGAGCGATTCCGTCAAGGAAGGGAGAAAATTTAAAAGGGTTATTAAAATCGTGCCGCATAAGAACCCCGAGAGTGCAATTTCCGACTCTCTCAAATATAATAGGGTGACAAGAATATAAGGAGGCTTTCCGATGTCAAATCAATGCTGGGGTCCTGAGATCTACAAAAAAGGGGCAGATTTTGTCCCTCTGTTCGGCAGGCCGGTCATCGAGCTGCTTGATCCAAAAAAAGAAGAAAAGATCCTTGACCTCGGATGCGGAAACGGCACACTTACCAAGGAACTGGCTGACATGGGATGCGACGTTACAGGCATCGATGCAAGCCCCGAGATGGTCGAGGCGGCAAGGGCCCTGGGCCTGAACGCCGAGGTCATGGACGGAGAGTATCTGCATTTCCGTGAGGAGTTCGACGCCGTGATGAGCAATGCGGCGATCCACTGGATGAACGACCAGTACGCGGTGGTGCGCGGTGTATGGAAAGCACTGAAGCCCGGCGGACGTTTCGCGGCGGAATGCGGGGGAGAAGGCTGCATAAGGGTCATCCGCGAAGGGATGAAAATCGCGCTGATCAAACGGGGCATCGACTACAAGGCCAGGAATCCGTGGAAATTCCCGGAACTGGGAGAGTTCTCGAAAATACTGGACAATCAGGGTTTCAAAGTCTCCTATATCGCAAGGATAGACAGGCCGACCCCGCTCAAAAACGGACTGAGGTGCTGGCTTAAGGTATTTGCGAACCGTCACACCGAGGAATTCACAAATGAAGAAAAAGAACTATTCTACAAAGAGGTCGAGGATTACTGCAGGCCGATGCTCTGGACCGAAGAGAACGGCTGGGTCGCGGACTATGTGAGACTGCGATTCCTTGCCATAAAACCATTGGTCACCCAATAAGAAGAGAATGCTTTTGAGCAACGGAGGGCTCCCTTTCCGCAAGGGTGCCCTCTCTTTGTATGATCTTTAACGGGAGCGAGGCGGCTGTAATATTTACCTCACCTGCTCCTGATCCTTTCCAGGTTCTTTTTGTATTCCGGGAGTGCCTCCCATATCGCATCGCCCAGGTCACACGGAAACTCCTCGCAGAAGCCGCAGTGGGGGATGCCGTTTTGGAGCGCGCACATCCTGACTTTGCATCCGGCGCATGCTACGCTCTTGGCCCCTGGTTCGGTACATCCCGTACATCTCATTTTTGACGGCAGGATAAAAGATCTGCCTCCGCGGATCTCCTCGGCGACGGCCATCTTTGAGAGAGTTTCCATATCGTTTCTCTCCGTTGCCCTGCGGACCTCGCACGAGCCGCAGTCCATGCCGCAGCAGCCCACTATCTCCATCAGCATACCTCTGAAGACGGGTCGGCTGAATCGACCACTCCGCTTTTAAGCACGCTGCACCCGATCTTTTCAAGTTCGCAGGATAGGGCGTCAAGACCCTCGGCCACGCTTTTCCACTCCGTATCGAAGGCCTGGTCTATAAGGAAGAGCGCGTTTTCCGTGCTTTCGGAGAGGGAAGCATCCCTTGTGTCACGGTGGTTCCAGAGCCAGCAGCATACTTTTTCTTCGTCCGCATAAAGAATGTTCTTCGGGGAGACATCGATAACGCTGTCGCCAGCGCCGAGCGGGTAGAATTTTTCGCCCTCGCGGCCGTAACGAAGCACCAGGTCTCCTCTGAGCTTCGCGATATCATGAGCTCCCATGGGAAGGAGGTTCAGCGCCGACACGCAGTCGTAGCAGTCTACAACGTTCGATACGCTCCATATATCTCCCTTGAAGGTCCTCCGGAGAAGCGCTTCCAGCGAAGACCTGTACTTGCTGGGCTTTACGCCCATCTTCGAATAGACGTCACGCCACCCTGCCACGTCGGGATGCAGCATCATCGTATCCTGGGATATCCCGATGTCGTTCAGCCTTCCGACAAGCCCCCTCTTCATCTTTTCGACATATTCATCAGACGGGGCCACCCGGACACGGGCAAGGAGCCAGCCGATCTTTGCACTTGGAAAAGACTCGAAAATTTCTCTCTCTATCATCAGTTTCATAAAGAACTTCCCCCTTTGGTTATCTGTGATCCGCACCGTCCAGTGATCCGACTCTCAGGCAAAGGATCTGGGCCAGCCATCCGACCGCCCACCCTGCCGCTGTCCCCGCAGCCAAAAGCGGCACTGCGTACAGGAGCACCCTGATGTCATTCACCATCGCGGCTGCGACCGATACCTGCGCCGCGTTGAAGGCCCATGCCCCCGCGACGCTTATCCACGGCAGGCTGAAGTCTTCCCTGTATTTAGTATATATAAAGGACATCACTGATGCCGACATGAGCCCCCCGGCCAGACTGCAAAGAAGCGCGAACCAGTTTCCCGTCATTACCCAGGCCAAAAAGACCCTGATCAGCGTTACGGCAAAAGCCTCCTTCACACCGAGAATGACGAGTGCGACAAGGGAGAATACGTTCGCGGCGCCAAGCTTTATTCCAGGAAGGGGCATAGGGAGGTATCCCTCGAAGATGTTGAAAACCAGAGCAAAGGCAGCAAGTGAACCGGTGATTATCAGATTTTTGAGCTTCATCACCAGGTCACCCCGTCTACTTCTGTTTTGCCCGAGATCCTGACAACGAGCCTGTTGGGCAGACATACCGCGGAATCCCCCGGCCTCCTGAGCCATCCGCGCTTCACGCAGTCCTTGTCCGGGCAATCCGCCGAAATGACCGCGATACTGCCGTCTTCCGTTCTCAGTATGTTCCGGCGGCCCTTGTATTCGACCGCGAATTCCCCGGCGGGATCTCCCTTTTTCAGCGCCACACTCTGCAAAAGCTTGCCGTCCTGTATTATTTCCGCATTCAGCACATCCGGGACCTTTGTCAGAGACCTGATGCCCCAGACGACACATGAGGCCGCAAGCATCACCGTTAAGATCACCAGCATGGCCCTGTCTCCCCGCTTCATCCCCATCACCTTGCCGCAGGCTCTTTTTTCATATCCGGAGCTTTCAATATAAAGTCTTCACCGAGTCCCTTGGTCACATAGACAGCGGTGCCTTCGTCTTTTTTCGCCACGAGTACGGCCTCGACGCCTTTCAGCTCATTCAGCAGGGAAATACCTTTTTCAAGGCCCATTACAAAAACCGCCGTACTGAGCGCGTCCGCGTCCGCGGAATCTTCGCTTATTATCGTGACTGAGGCCAGATCAGACTGTGCGGGGTATCCGGTCAGGGGATCAAAAATATGATGATATCTCGTTCCTCCCGATTCAAAATATCTCTCATAAGGCCCCGATGTAACTACAGAGACATCGGATGCTTCGACTACGCCGAAATATTCTCCTCTGTTCATGAACGGATACTGGAGCCCTATCTTCCATTTTCCGGGCCTGGGAGAGTCCCCGAAGACCGCGATGTTCCCGCCGAGGTCGATAAGGCCCGATCGGATGCCCTCTCGTATGAGCAGGGCCCTTACCTTGTCTGTCACATATCCCTTCGCTATACCTCCGAGATCTATCCTCTGTCCTTTGCCTGTCCGGACAAAGGCCCCGTTCTCCTCATGCGTGACAGAGACCCTTTTGAAATCTGTCAGCCCCACGGCCTCTTTAAGCAGCTTCGGGTCAGGCACGGCGGCGGCTTCGGTCCCTATCCCCCAGAGTTTGACGACTTTTCCGATGGTAGGGTCAAATGCCCCTCCTGTCCGTCCCGACCATTCAAGCGCCCTCTCCAAAAGGACGGCGGTCTCTTCCGAAACTTTTACGGGGTATTCTCCCGATGCTCTGTTTATAAGCGAGACATCTGAGGAGGGGATATTCACCGAAAGAAGAACTTCCAGCCTTTCGATCTCTTTCATCGACAGGTCAAGCGCATCGTTAAGTTTTTTGCTGTCATCCCCGTAAAGGGATATCCTCACGATCGTGCCGAGGAGGTATGACTCGCGGGAGGCCATTTCCGGGGCTATTGTCCCTATGCCCGCACCTGAGGCGTAGAGGAACGCCAGAAGCACGGCCGCCAGTGCGGCAGCTGCAAGATAAGCTATCGGCCTCGATATTGCTGTTTTGATGTTCATATCCTCCGTTTGCCGCCCCCATGATATCGGATCTTTTCCTGCATCAGGCATACCAGCCTATTATAGCAAGATGAGGCCGGGGCGATACTGCCGCCTCCAGCCTCAAAACTTATCCCGCCCGATCGTCTCTGTTTGTTGGTTCGGGTCACTTTTTTCTTGGATCTTTGTATTCCCATCCATCGGTCGCCCCGAACTCCGCGATCAATGTTGCCCTCTGGCCGCGGTACAGGAGCCCTTTTATCTCCACTCCGTACCAGGTACCGCTTTTTAGCCCGTCTATCTGGAGTTCGATCTCATCCTTGTCGTACTTTATGACACGGACGTCATACAGCTTCCCCTCTTTGTCGCCTACCAATATCTTTTCGTTGCCGTCCCATTGTATCTCGTTGTCATGGCCGACTGCATCATCTATGTCTATCTCGAGAATGTTCCCTTTTTTGAATGCCATCTCACCTATATAAAGAGTTGTTTTCCCAATGGGATCGCCTGTGCTTCCGGGCGCCACAGGTCCGCTGTATTCGGCGCTCCAGCGGGGAGATGCGACAAAATAGCTCGTGAGCCCTACTTTATTGTGTCTGCCAAAGCTTACGTTGTCTATCGAGAAGGAGTATTTCCCGTTCAGAAGGAATTCGGGGACCATAAGGAAGAATGTGTCGTCGTCATGTTTCCTCAGCTCCGCTTTAACTTCCCGGCCCGATGCGTCCCTTACCGAGACTGTCTCCTGCTTTGTCCAGACGATTTGAGCATCCTTGTCATGCTTGTCCTCGAGGTCGATCTCAACTACTCCTCCCTCCCTGAATTTCACCTCTTCAACATAAACACTTTCGGAGGCCGACAGACGGCCTGAGAAGATCAAGATCGAACAAAGACAAAAAATCAAGACTGACATTTTCTTAAACATGGACTTTTCACTCCCCCGTATATTTTTTTATCTTTATTATGAAATTTTAACAGTCTGGCAGAAAAAAGCACGCAAATTGATGCAGGTATGCCGATATTTTTCAGTCGGGTCTTCTATCTTCTGAAAAGGTTCATCGGCAGGGCGCCGTTCTCGGGAAGGTATTTCATTGGATCAAGAGCCGTTCCTTTGGCGTTTCTGACCTCGAAATGGAGGTGGTTGGTGGTGGCCCTTCCTGTCCTGCCCACCGTTGCGATCAGTCCTCCCCGTTTCACTCTCTGGCCGACCCTTACACCAGTCGTCGCACAGTGGGCATAGAGTGTCCACAGCTGGTCGGAGTGGTTGATTATGATGACCCTGCCGTAGCCTCTGAAGCCTTTCCCTCCGTTGGAGACCACTTCGACGATACCGTCAAGAGCAGCATATATCGGGGTCCCCTTGGGAGCAACGATGTCCAGCCCCAGGTGTTTTCTCCTTCCCTTTGAGGCCGTCCTGCTGAACAGGCCCGAGAGTTCCCCGGAGTCCAGGGGCCATCTCATTTCACTGATGATAAGCGGAGCGCCCCCGCTGACCATCTCCTCTTCGTCCCATTCGATGTCGCCGGGCGAGGCCAGTTTTCTGTACGCCGTTTCGAGCGGGTCCTCCTGAAGTGACTGATAATCTATTTCCTTTGCGTGAAGGAAGCCCGGAGAGATAAGGGAAATAAGAAGCACCAAACAAAAAAGATAAACTCTCCCGGTCCGAAGACCAAAAAAGTTTATTATGGGGTCGTATATATTAAGACTGCTGCCGGAACAGCTCTCATTCATCCAGGTGATGCGACCCATCAGATACCTCCCCGTTGTTGGAGGAACGGTCAGATAATTTTACCACATAGCCTATGACCAGGTCTTTGCCAATAGTCCGACCATCTCCTCCATTACCCCTGGATCGGCTTTCCCGTATCTGCTTCGGAAAGAGTGGTCGGCACCATCGATCACGAAGTAGTGTTTTTCGCTCTCCGGGATGCTTGCCTCATGCAGCACTCCGAGACAGCTCTCTTCAGAAAAGATCTCGTCGCAGCTCCCTCTGAAGGATATCAGTCTCTTGGCCTTTACATGTGCGAGCATGTCGGCGCCGATCTCTGAACGAAGGGTGGAAAGGATCGGAAGAGACATCATCCGCTCCTCCACTTCCTTGTAGGCCACAAGTCCGGTCCCGCTGAGTATGATCCTTTCCGGTAGAGGAGATCCTTCCGCCGCATTGCGCTTCATATCGTCAGCCGCAGCTGAAAGGGCGATGATCCCTCCGAGCGAAAAGCCCCATATCCAGATGGGCCTGTCGGGCACCTCTCTGCCGATCTCTGATATTGCGTTGAAAACATCCTGCTGTTCCTGTGCGAAGGTCTTTCCGGAAAAGGCCTCTTTGATCCACAGAGAGACATCGTTTGAGAAATCATGCCGGTTTCTTGCCTTTCTGCTCGTCTCCACGAGCCACGGGGCATACCCCCGCTCCGAAAGGAGCTCTGCAAGAAAACGGAACTTGTTGTTTTCATCCATGTTGGCACTGCTGTGGACCCCATGGAGCAGGATCACCTGGACCCCGTTCGGTGGTTCCTTGGGGAGGGACGATGTCACCCTTACCTCGTTATCCCCGAAGGTCCCCGGGACCACGTACTCACGGATATTTGAATATTCGCGGATCATTCTCATTATTTTTTACCCGGCATTAATAAAAAGAGGGCGGTATCCCGCCCTCTCCGTTATGTTCGCTTCCTCGTGCAGGGCCTTACTTTCCTTGGTGTGCGGCAAGGGCTACGGCTGAAGCTATCGAGAGGAGCTTCGTCTCCGCTGAGTCCGCGCGGCTGGTCAGGACTACCGGGGCGGCCGCACCGAGAACTATGCCGGCCGTCTTGTTCTCTGAGAAGTAGACTATTGCCTTTGCAAGCATATTGCCGGATTCGATGTTGGGGACATGGAGGATGTCAGCATAACCGGCGACTTCGCTCTTGATGCCCTTGTGGTGGGCTGACTCCGGTGATACCGCATTGTCGAGAGCGAGAGGTCCGTCAATGATGCATCCCTTGATCTGGCCGCGGCGGCTCATCTGCGTAAGGAGCGCAGCATCCAGTGTCGGAGGCATATCGGGGTTCACCACTTCGACTGCAGCGAGGGCGGCTACCTTCGGGCAGGCCACTCCGAATGCGTGGGCAAGTTCCACTACGTTCTTGATTATGTCTATCTTGACCTTGAGATCGGGATACATGTTGAACGCGGGGTCCGAGATAAAGAATATCCTGTCATATCCCTTGACCTCGTGGATGTAGACGTGTGAGAGGGTCTTGCCTGTGCGGAGCCCTTTTTCCTTGTTGAGTATCCCTCTGAGGAAATTGGCTGTCGCGACCATACCCTTCATGACTATCTGTGCCTGTCCGGACGACACCAGCTCGACGGCCTTGAGCGCTGCGGCAGCTTCGCCGCCCTTTTCGTCGACTATTTCGTAGTTGGCGAGATCGATACCGAGCTTATCTGCAACTTCTTTGATCTTGTCTGCATTGCCTACCAGGAATGCTTCGGCAATTCCGGCCTTGCGTGCGTTCTCTACCGCTTCCATTACCTCTGCGTCTTCTGCACATGCAACGCTTATCTTCTTGGGGCCGACTTCTTTTGCGTATTCAAGCAGCGCATCTAGTGTACGGATCTGTTCCATTTGAGAAATGACCTCCCTGGGATGTATTGTCACAGGCTTATTGCCTGCATTTTACAAAAACTCGTGAATCATTATACATGTTTATACATGCGGCGTACAACTGCAGCCAAATTGCAGAATTTTGCGAATATATGCTGTATTTATCCCGATCGATCCGCACTGCCTGCGGCGGGACACATTAAAAGTGCGGTGCTTTTCAGCACCGCACCGGTCTGACATCTTATCCCTTGTTTTAAGCCATGAACATGGCGATATCGTCATCCACGGTCCCGATACCCGCGATCCCGAATTTATCGACGAGCACCTTCGCAACATTGGGCGAGAGGAAGCCGGGGAGAGTCGGTCCGAGGTGGATGTTCTTAAATCCCAGATATAGGAGCGCAAGCAGTACTACGACCGCCTTCTGCTCGTACCAGGCGATGTTGAAGGCAATCGGGAGCTTGTTGACATCATCGAGTCCGAAGACTTCCTTCAGTTTGAGCGCGATGACCGCAAGCGAATAAGAATCGTTGCACTGACCTGCGTCAAGGACTCTCGGTATGCCTCCTATGTCTCCGAGGTCCAGCTTGTTGTAACGATACTTGGCACATCCTGCAGTGAGGATGATCGTATCCTTCGGAAGCTTACCGGCAAACTCGGTGTAGTATTCCCTTGACTTCATGCGTCCATCGCAGCCTGCCATAACGAAGAACTTTTTGATCGCGCCGGATTTTACGGCATCGACTACTTTATCTGCAAGCGAAAGCACCTGGTTGTGGGCGAAGCCCCCGACGATCGTTCCCGTCTCTATTTCTTCCGGCGCGGGAAGTTTTTTGGCCATTTCGATCACTGCTGAAAAATCCTTTTTGCCCTCTTTATCGGCAACGATGTGGGGACAGCCCGGGAATCCAGCCGAACCCGTGGTGAATATGCGCTGCCTGACCTCCTCGCTGCGCGGAGGAACTATGCAGTTGGTGGTGAAGAGGATGGGCCCGTGGAAGGTCTCGAATTCGCCTACCTGTCTCCACCATGAACCGCCGTAGTTGCCCGCAAAGTTGCCATACTTCTTGAATGCGGGGTAATAATGGGCAGGGAGCATCTCGCTGTGGGTGTAGACATCGACCCCTGTTCCCTTGGTCTGCTCAAGGAGTTGTTCAAGGTCGGTAAGATCATGTCCCGAAATGAGGATCGCAGGATTCTTTCTTACTCCGATATTCACCGTAGTGATCTCAGGATTTCCGTACCTGGATGTATTGCCCGCATCGAGAAGCGCCATTGCCTTTACACCGTGCTCTCCGGTCCTGAGCGTAAGAGCGACAAGGTCATCGGCTCCGAGGCTGTTGTCCAGGAGCGCGGCCAGTGCCTCATAGATGAACCTGTAAATGTCGGCATCTTCTTTCCCGAGGTTGAGCGCATGTTCCGAATAGGCAGACATGCCCTTCAGACCATAGGTTATCATCTCCCTGAGGGAGCGGACGTCCTCGTTCTCTGTAGCAAGAACTCCGACTGAAGCTGCCTTTTCAAGCATCGCATCTCTGCCGTCGACATTGAAGAGGGCCGCATCGTGAAGTCCGGCTGCCTGGACTTTGGCTTTGAGCCCATCCCTTACGGAGATCATCTTCGTTATCTGCCTCTGGATGGCATCGGCATCGAAATTTGCGTTCGTGATCGTCATGAAGAGGCTTCTCAGCATCTCATGGTTCACTTCGGGAATGTCCGCTGCATCGATCTTGCCCTTTACGACAACATCGGAGATGCCCTTGAGTGTGTAAATAAGAAGATCCTGGAGTTTTGCGACGTGTTCTTCCTTGCCGCACACCCCTCTGACCGTGCATCCCTTGTTCATCGCAGTCTCCTGACACTGAAAACAGAACATGCTCATAGTCTTTCCCCCTTTTGCTCTTTTGCTGTTTATTTTTTACTTAAGCCATCACGCCTTTGCTATTTTCATCCCGAATCTGACGGCTTCTTCTTTGACGCTTTCCGAAGGGTTCCACTGATTGCGGAGCCCCTCTTCGTCTATAAGCTCGAAGCCGGCGCTCTTCATCGAGTCCAGGATGAATTTGGTGCCCTCTCCGCTCCATCCGTAACATCCGAATGCAGCAGCCTTTTTGTTTTTGAACCTGAGGCCCTTCATCATGTGCATGAAGCCGGCTACTGAATGAAGGACGCTGTTTCCCACCGTCGGCGACCCGACGACCACCGTCTTTGACTTGAAGACTTCCGTGATCACGTCGTTGTCGTCGTTTTTGGCAAGGTTGAAGACTTTGACGGTGACATCCTTGTCGGCCAGTCCGATCCCCTCCGCGATCCTCTCGGCGAGCTCCTTCGTCCCGTTCCACATGGTGTCGTATATTATCGAGATCTGGTTCTCCTGATAGTCGTCCGCCCATTTGGCATATTTTTCGACAATCTGCATCGGATCGTCGCGCCAGATCACTCCGTGGCTCGTTGCGATGATATCTATCTGAAGGTTGAGGGAGAGTACCTCGGCAAGCTTCTTTCTCAGTATCGCGCTGAACGGGGTGATTATGTTGGCGTAGTATTTTATGCATTCGTAGAACAGCTCGCACTGGTCCACCAAATCATTGAAGAGCTTCTCCGTCGCGTAGTGCTGGCCGAATGCGTCGTTGCTGAAGAGTATGTTGTCCCCGGTAAGGTATGAGGCCATGCTGTCCGGCCAGTGGAGCATCGACATCTCTACGAAGATGAGCTCCTTGCCGTTTCCGAGATCGAGCTTGTCTCCCGTTTTGATGACATGGAAGTTCCAGTCCTGATGGTACTGTCCCTTAAGAGACTTGACCGCGTTTGCCGTGCAGTAGATCGGCTTGTCGGGGATCAGCTTCATAAGTGCGGGAAGCGATCCGCTGTGGTCGACCTCGCCATGGTTGACAACGATATAATCGATCTTGTTCAGGTCGATCTCTTTCTGCAGGTTCGCTATAAATTCTTCCGCGAACGGCATCCAGACAGTATCTATAAGTACCGTCTTCTCTTCCTCTATCAGATAGGAATTGTATGTCGAACCCTTGTGCGTGGAGTAATCGTCACCATGAAATCTAAGGAGCTCCCAGTCGACCTTGCCTACCCACGAAACGTTGTTTTTTATCTGCTTTTTCAACCGTCATCACACCTTTCTTCTGTTATGGAAAAGGGACCGCTTATCAAAATAAAAACTAATTTATCTGCGATAATTAAGGAGTTATTAATACTTCAATTATTTACACTTATTCTATGTCAATCAATAATATCACATAGCCATATGTATAAATCAAGATATTAATTCTTTATGGTCGGCTTTCAGGCCGCATGGGTCCTGCTTCAGCGGGGATCTTTAGAACGAGACAGGCCCCTGAGCAACCTCAGGGGCCTGTTATCCGTTGGGATGACCAAATTAATGGCGGGCTCGGCCGGAGTCGAACCGGCGACCTACGGCTTAGGAGGCCGTCGCTCTATCCTGCTGAGCTACGAGTCCGCACCGCAAAAGGTAGTCTATCATGGAACATAAGGTTAATGCAACTGTTTCAGGGACAAAACAGCGCAAATTAAGCTTTTTTGCTCAAATGATCCTGTGACGCTCCCGGATCTAACCCAGGGAATCCAGATATTTGCCCAGTTCGCTGAGCCCGTCCCGAAGAAGCTTCGTGTCTCCGAATCCATAACCGAGCCTGAAACACTTTTTCTCCTCGAAACAGTCCCCGTGGCAAAGAAGGACTCCGGTCTTTTCGTATATGTCCGTACAAAGATCCACTTCATCTATATCATAGTCATAGTGGACGAGCACGGTCGTGGTGAGACTTTCGCCGTAGACCGAGAGATGGGGCTGCGCTGCGATCCAGTCATCTGCGATCTTTTTATTGGGCCTTACTATCGCGCGGGCCCTTTCAAGCATCTTGTCGTTGTTCTCAAGCGCTATGGCTGCTATCAGCTCATCGAAGACCCCGTTGCAGATCGAATCGTATGACCGTCTGTTCTCGAGGATATCATAGGCCATTTTGTCGCGTGTGACAGCCCAGCCGACCCTCGTTCCCGCCATTGAGTAGACCTTGGACATGCTGCTCGTTGCGATCCCCTTATCGTAGAGATCGACTATCGACGGCATGTACTCATCCGCAAGCCCCCTGTATATTTCATCGCAGAGTATGTATGATCCGTTCTTCTCAGCGACTGCGATGATCTCTCCCAGTTCATCGGCATCCATATAGGCACCGGTAGGGTTGTTGGGGTTGGTCAGCGTTATCATCTTCGTCCTGCTGTCTGTCAGCAGATCCAGTTCCTTCGGATCGACCTTATAGCCCTCCTCCTTTTTCAGGCGAAGGGGCCTGACTTCTATGCCCAGAGCTTCGGGGATGGAATAGTGCTGCTGGTAATTGGGCATCACGGCGACCACGTTGTCCCCCTTTTCGATCATACCGGTAAGCACGGCCGAGTTTGCCCCGGTACCTCCGTGGAATGTGAGAACCATCCCAGGTTCAGCCATTTTATAAGTTGAAGTCACCGCATCAAGAAAGCGGGGCAGACCAAAGAAGGCCCCGTAATGGAGGTGGGTCTCGAAAAAGAATTTTGTAAGTTCGTCCCTGTCCTCTCCGCTCAGTTCCAGCAGTTCATCCAGGGAAATAGACTTTACACAGCTCGCTCCGAGGTTGTACCTGCATTTCGCGTCACGGGGGTTCAGCCATTTTTCAACTTTGAAATCTTTGATCGGCACTGTTCATTCCTCCCTTTGCATTAAAAGAGACATCCCGGTGCAAAACAGGAATGTCTCATTAGTGATCTTCTCAAAGCTGGATATCTATGATTTTCTGTTCCCCTTTTTGAGAAACCGTCACCCTTACCTTCGCCTTTGCTGCAGCCCTGCTTGCAAGGTAAGAATCCACGCGGGCGATGTCAAAATTTTTGGTGTCGTATGTGTCGATCATGACCAGAGAGTCTCCGGGCATTATGCCGGCATAGAACGCCGCGGTGCCTTTTGCTACATCTTTGATGAGAAGCCTGCCCCCCGGATCCCTCAAAAGTTCTTCGAGCTCAAGGCCGAGATAATTTTTTGAAGGGGGTACGGGCTGGGGTTCCTTATAATATGTTCCCGATTCCTCGGAGACCGAATAGTCGGGGGCGGTGACCCTTACAGATATCTTTTTGCTGTCCTGGCGAATCGTGTATTCGAGCCTTATATTCTCTTCGAAACCGCTGACCTTAAGGACGGTGACGCCGCTCCTGTCATCAAGGAACGTCTTTTTGCCCTCTCCCTCCCATGACTTCACGAGCATCTCGACTGCACCGGGGACACCACTTTCAGAGATGAGATCGACCGCGTGGTCCATCTCTTTTCTCGAACTTTCCTTGGCGTGCTCTCTGACTTCCCTGACATGCCGCTCGTATGCGGCCTGCTGTTTGGCTGCTTCCGCCTGGTCGTTGTTGTTTCCCGCAGCGAGAGTCACCAGAAGGGCCGCCAGACCGGTGGCGTCCACCCAGACCTCGGTATGGCTCGAACTCGAACTGTAACTGTGATGTTCGGTATAAGCATATGCTGCCTGGACAGGGGCGATCAAAAAGATCAAAAAAAGCGCTGTGAACCTGATGTTTTTTTTCATCTGCATCTATCCCTTTCAGTCTATTTAGTCTTATCTCGCTGTTTTGAACGTTTCCGCCGTACTTTGGAACAAATCGAGGTTTTCCGGTATAGAAGATCTTGCTATGCCGACCATAACGTGGCTGTTTTTGCCGTCAAAAAGCATCGTCTGGTATATAAGCTTCTTTGATCCGCCCGCGGTATATCCAACTATCTCGATCCCGCTAAGTCCGTCTATCATTACCTCTTTTTCAGATATGATGTCGATCTTTTCTCCCTTTTCTATCATCTGCAGTTTCTCCTTTGCAAAGCCCGCCTGTTTGTCGGGAGTCACAAAGGTGTTTGAGATGCGCGATACAACGAACAAAGAACCGTCCTCTTTTTTCGTGGGGAGGAAACCATCCTTTGTATATACGACCGCGCCGTCAAGCAGGCCGGCAAGTTTAAGGGGCGTCCCGTAGACATCCACATTCCCCTGCGGGATCTCTGCTGGAGGAGAACTTTGACCGTTCTCCCAGTATGCGCTTTTGATCGTTTTAAGTACGGCCTCTCCGCGCTGCTGATCTTTTGCAGGGTAGAGGCCGTTTATTATCCAGCACTCATTGCCTCTGTCAATGATAAGAGTCCATTTGCCGACCATTCCGGATCCCTTTTTCTGGAATATCTTCATCAGCATCGCAGATGAACCGTTCCAGATAAATTCATCTTTCATCTTGAGTTCCATATCTGCCTTTTTCAGATTTTTCTCGGTGAACTCTTCCAGAAGGGCAGCGTAGGGAAGACGGATGACAGATGACTCCAGCGATATTTTTTTTGTTTTGTCCACACATCCTGCCTGTGATTTTACGAAAGCGCAGCCCTCAGGCAAAACGACATACACCGGCATGTCAAAGACAGACCTGTGGTGGGGGCCCTTTTCCGTATTTATCTCTTTGGGGCCGTCGGCGGCGGCGCTGCCCGCGATAAAGAGGAAAAGCAAAAGGACGGGCAGAAGTTTTGTATTTATCGGAAAAGACCTCATCATTCAGCTTCAGCGCCGCCGGGATCCTGCAGGTTCGGGAAGGTCTCTGCCTGACCGTCTTCATCCTCTGAGAGAGGCCCCTCTTCCTGCTCTCCTGCTTCGGGCATGAGCGGTCCGTCCTCTGTGATGCCTGGGATATCAGGCAGGCCGGGGGCGATCTTTCTCAGCAGATCCCTGAAAAAACCTTTGACCTTGCCCGAAGAGAGGTTCTCGGCAAGCGCCTCGGCTCCCTCTATGGCACTTTCGCTGCCTATCTCCCTCAAGGCCTCCACTTCCTTCTCTGCGGCCCCGTAATCCTTTGCCCTGATGTAGAGAAGGCCCAGCCTGTATCTTGCCTCAACATTGTCCGGCTCCAGCCTGACAAGCTTTTTATAGTATTGTGCGGCCGTATCATAATCCTCCATCCCAAGGCTGCTCTCCGCGATGCCCTTTATGACCCTGGAATCAGGCCTGAGACTGAATTTTTCGGCTTTTATGAAGAGTGCTGAAGCGCCGTAGTGATCGCCGGAACGCAGAAGAGATTCTGCTTTTGTAATATTCCGCTCCCTGACTGCCGCAACGGCAAGAAGTGCCGTGGCAAGAAGCAGTATTATGACCAGCATAACAACGAGACCGGAAAAAAATCCTCCCCTTTGCTTACTCATATCATAATTCCTCCAATCGATCCAGATATATCCCGCACCGGTACGTAGCGGGACCATGCTCCTGCCACTGACGTCCTCATGAAAGATCCATGCTCCAGTTATATTTTATCAGCTTCATCAGGCCGCCGAACCGTTCGATCAGATGTACGCCGCAATAATCCATCGGATAGAAAAAAATGTCGTTGAGCTTAAATCCGAAATAATTGCACATGAGCGTCCATATGACTCCTCCATGGGCAAAGAGCACTATGTTCCCGCACGGATTCTCCCTGAGTATCTCATCGAACGCAGGTACGGTACGTTTCTGAAGATCCCTAAAGCTCTCCCCTCCGGGGGGGCACACCGAATCAAAAGAGGCGCCCCTCTTTTCGTATATCTCGTTCCAGGTCGATCTTACCTCATCGAAACTCCTGCCTTCCCAGTCCCCCAGATGTATCTCACGGAGCTCTTTCACCGGGCGCACCTCGCATGTCCGACCGGCGAATGCTATCTCCGCAGTCTCCATAGCCCTCCTGAGGTCGCTTGAGAAGACCGTCTCCGCCTCAACACATTTCAGCGCTTCGGCCAGCCTCTTTGCCATCATTACCCCCTCCTCGGAGAGAGAATAATCAGTGGAACCGTAATACAACTTCCCGCCGTGTGGAAGATCGGGCTTGGCATGGCGGATCAGATATATTTTTTGTTTTTCTCCATTATTCAAATGGCTGCAGCTCCTGACATAAATGACCGATGTAAAATGGTGGAACTCTCAAAGACTTACATTTATATACGTTTTATTTTATCCGCATAACTTACGTACGGCCTCGGCATAAACCCAGGCTCAGAGGATCTCTTCGTCAGAACTTTCCCACGGGGGAGAGACGATGCAAAGGAACTCCAGGTCACGGTCGCATTCGTTGACCACATACTGTACGGCAGAGGGCGGGACAAGTACAGCCCTTCCCTTTTTCAGTCCTATCGGTCTTTGGTCGATAAAAATTGTCCCTTCCCCTTCTATTATCCAGTAAACTTCCGAGGATCTGATCAAACGGTGCGGAACAGTGCTCCCCTTCGGAGGGACCACGGCATGGGAGAGAGAAAAACCGCAGAACGGCAGCCTTTCATTTCCCGGATGGAATATCTCCGCAAGGGAACAGAGGTCACCTGCGGTAAAGTGTTTCGTGGTGTCCGCATCCTTGAAAATAGGTGTATCATCCATTCGTATCCCTCCTTATGTCGCCGGACCTGAGCTCCCGTCCGTTTTTTATCAGCCGTCACAGTGATTTCCGGTGAAAATCATGTATGTTACATTATACAGAGAATTCGGATCTTTATGCCCAACTTTTTAGCCCGCACTTTGGCACATGTCCGGCAAATAAAAAGGCAGAGCCCCTGGCTCTGCCTTTAAAGCATATGACCGTACATGACGGTCATATCTCCATCTTCGTATATCCGTTCGGGATCTTAAAGAGATCCTCGCTGACCTTGTTTCCGTATTCGATTATCTCCATTAGAGTATCTCCGGTTTTCCAATATCTCCACTTGTCGGTCCCCTCGTCAAAATAGTATATCTGTTCTTCCCCTTCACCGACTTTGATCTTGTCATAATCGTATGTTCTGCCGTTGATCTTGTCTTTTCCGGAGGATACCACCCACTTTGCTTTTTCAGCTTCTGGCACGTCCTTGCTGTCATTCAGCCTTGGACCGTTAAATTGCTGATGGGGCATTTTCATATACATCTTTTCTTCATGCATCAGGATCGTCGTGGTCTTCGCCCCGCTGTCCGTGATGGTGCTCATATGGCTCGTGCCGCTCAAAATATCCAGGTACATAAGGCTGCCTTTGAGAGCCATGGTGGTAGTGCCCTCCTCACCGCCGCCGCCTTCCAACATTTTGAATTTAAGGAATATTGCCTGCTTTGAAACGTTCAGATCATCATGCCAAATTTTCATGGCCCTCTCGCCTGGCTTGTAGGCCGCTTCGGCCGACAGTGTGCCTACAACGGAAATAAAAGCCGCTGCGGCAATAATGCTGAGGATCTTGATAAATGTGCTTTTTCTGGCCATTATTAAATTTCCCTCCCGTATGTCGTGATCTGTTTGCCGGCAGTCCCTGAATAATTATGCAATACAGATAATTTATCATATTATTGCCTCAAACTTCGCAGTAAAGACGATATGCCAGCACCTTGACAATTCAATAATAATCGGCAAAAAAGAACGGCATGAGCCCCGTTT
>DBRW01000009.1:4335-6051 GCA_002306075.1 Synergistaceae bacterium UBA1358 | reverse complement strand
CAATGTCAAGGAACCAGATCTCTGTTTGATAATTTTTATCGCTTCCATGCCCCGGCCATAATCTTCTTCGAACACTTAACGATTGCTCAGCGACCGCTCAGCCACGCTCAGCTATTGCTCAGCCGTATTTATTCTCTACTTAAGCTTAAATACTACGGGCACTCTCACCCTCACTGTTCCGCTGTTCCTGAAGAGCCACTGCTTTACCGCACGCAGAGCGCTTTCGTCAAGCCTCTGGTAACCGCTTGAGCTCTCGACCTCCGCGCTCTCCACCCTGCCTTCGGTCACAGTCGCTATTACCTTTACGGTTCCTTCTTCTTTGCGCTTTCTCGAGAACGATGAGTAATCAGGCAGGACTTTTCTTACGATCTCAATGGAATCTATTTCTAACACGCCTTCCGGCCGGACCTGCGGAGATATCTCCCGGGCGGTATCGGTGACGGCTGCATTTGCATCTGCGTTTTCTCCGGTCCCCGCAAGACTCTTTGATGCATCTGCCGCTGTACGGACTTCCTGTACCGGCGGTCTTTCAGACGTAGTTTTAGTCTGCTTTGCGGGTCCCGTCTTTTTTTGAGGTTCTTTTTTGGAGACAGCCTCTTTTTCGGGAACAGTCTTTTTCTCAGGTTGAGCCTCTTTCATGACCGGCGCCGGAGCGCTCTTTGTTTCGACAACTGCAAGGCGGACTCTCATTATGGGGCTGACTTCGGTTTTAGGGGCAAGATAGGGGACGAACAGCATGAACGCGGCATGCGCCGCCAAACTCAACGCCAGCGCTATACCCCAGAAAGATCTTTCCCCGGCTTCCCTCATGATCAGTTTCCCTACTCTGTCAGCAGACCTGCAGATGTTATGCCCTCTTTCCTGAGTATCGAGAGCACTTCCGCTATCTTTCCGTAGGGGGCGTTTTTGTCGCCCGCTATCAGGATCTCTCTGTCTCTGGCACCTCTGGCCAGTTCGGGAAGTTCCCTCTCAGAGATCCGGACTCCCTCCCAGAAGATGGTCCCGTCCTTTTCCACGGTCAGAGTCAGGGCGCTTTTGACATCGGCTGTTTCTCCCTTACCAGATGGCAGATCGATATCCAGTTTGCCCTGAACGAATGTAGCGGTCAGGACGAAAAAGATTATCAGCATAAACAGCACGTCTATAAGAGGCGTGATATCTATGTCGGTAAAACGTCTTGATTTACGCTTTCGCACTTTCCCCACCGTGACTTGAGAAGTGTTCCCTGATCAGATAGTCGGCACCCCTGTTGAGTGTCTCTTCTTCGCTGTCGATACGGGAGAGAAGGAGCCCGTGAGCGAATATTACAGGTATCGCCACAGTCAGGCCTGCGACTGTGGTAAAGAGAGCCTTCCATATACCTCCGGTCACCGCGGCGGCGTTTATCTGACCTCCGAGGTGGAGGGACTCAAACATCTCTACCATGCCGAGCACCGTACCGAGAAGTCCCAGGAGCGGAGCTGTCTTGCCTATTATCTCCAGGATAAAGAGGTGCTTCTCCCATCTGTAGACCTCGCGGCGGACCTGCTGCTCGACCAGCAGCTTCATGTCTTCCCTTCCGACTCCCCAATGGGCAAAGGCCACGAAAAACAGTCTGTGAAGAGAACTCTGCGAGGCTCTGACCACCTTTCTGGCAGTGTCAATGTCATTTTCCGAAACTGCCCTTCCGAACGCCTCTTCAAGGACTTCCGGGTCGGTCGATGCACTCCTGAAAAA
>DBRW01000009.1:0-4174 GCA_002306075.1 Synergistaceae bacterium UBA1358 | reverse complement strand
ACGAACTTCCTGCAGATATGTGGCCCCAGCAGCCCGACAAATCCGATCGGGCCGCAGGTCGCGACGTTTATGCCTATCACGACGGAGACCGAGAAGAAAAGGAGCCTCCTCAACCTGACGACCGAGACGCCCCTGCTTGCAGCAATGTCCTCTCCGCATACGAAGAGGTTGAGCTCCGGTGCAGTCACAAATGCTACCGTGAAAATTACGGCAAGGGCAGGCAGTGTTGCCAGCACGGGACCGAATCCTACTGCCTGGATGCCTCCCATAGACCATCTCATCATTCTGAATGTGTCGATGTAACCGCTCGTGAACTGTATTATCATGTTGAGGCTCCCGAAAAGGAAGCTCATTGCAACTCCCGCTAAGAGCAGTGTAGCCTCAGACATCCCGCCCCGTCTTAGGTTGCCTGCCGCATATATCGCAAATGTCGCGGCAAGTGCGCCCGCGAATGCCGCCAGTGAGAGCCCCGAGACCGCTCCGAAGAGAGAGAATACTATTCCCGTACGGATATAGACTACCGCTCCGAAGGCTGCACCGGTCGATACGCCCAGCATATCGGGCGAGGCAAGGGGATTTCTGAACAGCGCCTGGAATATCAGTCCGCAGAGCGCAAGCGTGGAGCCTGTGATCCATCCGAGCAGTACGCGCGGCACCCTCAGGTCCCACATTATGCGTATGAGATTTTCATCCGCGCTGCCGAATAGGTCAGACAAGGCGATATTCTGCATGCCCATAAAGGGGGCGACCACAACTACCGCAAGCGAAAAGATAAAAAGTGACGGCAAGGCAAGGCGCTTCATCTTACAAGCCCCCCGGGAGCGACATAAGGCATAAGCTGCCCGTCCGAAGTGAAGCTTTTGAAGCCGGTGTCGAATATTTCCTCAAGCAGCCCCTCCTCAAGAAGTTCGGAGCTCTTTCCCTTCCACGCCATCCTGCCTTTTTTGATCGCGAGTATCTCATCCGCGCCGTGAAGCGCAAGGTTGATATCATGAGTCACGAGGAGCACGGTCATTCCCTGCTCCCTGTTGACACGTTCTATAAGCTCAAGTGTCTCCACCTGGTGTCTGTAATCGAGGAAGCTCGTCGGCTCGTCGAGAAACAGGATGTCGGTGCTCTGGGCCAGCGCCGCCGCAATAAGAGCCTTCTGCCGCTCACCTCCGCTCAGGCTGTTCAGCTGTCTGTCGGCGATATCGGCGACATCGGCCGTTTCCAGCGATCTGTCGATGATCGATCTGTCTTCCGCTGTCTCGCCTCCGATGGCCTTCTGCCAGGGATAACGGGACATGAGGGCAAACTCCCTTACCGTGAAGGGGAGCGAATCGGAACCGGTCTGATGGACCCATGCTATCCTTCTCGCAAGCGCCCGTTCGGACATCGAAGAGAGCGGGACACCCTCGAGGGAGACCCGGCCCGAAAAGTTTTTGATAAGCCTTCCGATGCATTTGAGCAGAGAGCTCTTACCGGCCCCGTTCGGGCCGATGATACCAAGATATCTCCCCTTTTCGAGCGAAAAGGAGATATCCTCAAGTATACGCGCCCCCCCAAGATCGAGAGAAAGCCCCTCTACATCAAGAAACTTCTGCGCGCTCACCACTTTACCTCCGGGTGTATCGCCTGAGCAAACGCTTTGAGGATCTTTCCGGATCTTACCCCCGGCCTGAGATAGACCGTTCCCTGCATTATATAGATCCGTCCGTTTTTGACCGCGTCTACCTTGGCGCTTCTCTCCCACTGGCTCCTGAGATATTTATCGTTGAATATGGTCTCGACGTCTATGTTGTCCTTCGAATGGTAAAACGTCTTGTCTCCGACGAGATCTATTATCACACCTGGATTGACCTTCATGAGCCCTTCGAGGGAGACCTGGGGATACGGAGTTTTTTTATCGCCGACGACGTTATCCCCACCCGCAAGCGAGATCATCTCATTATAGAAATTGTTGCCGCCTGCCACATAAAAGCTGTTTATCTGGTATTCTGACAGTTCCCTCGAGACACAGAGGATGACCTTGGGTTTCTTCAGCCCTTTTACCTTTGACCTGACCAGATCGACATCGGCACGGATATTCGCGACCAGCTTCGCCGCCTTGTCCTGAGCTGAACATAACTTCCCAAGTCTCATGATTGAATCGCAGATCTCGTCGATCGAGTTCTGCTTCATCACGAGATAGGGGATTTTAAGCTTATCCAGCTGAGGGGTGAACTGCATGTGCATGTCCTGAAGCAGCAGCAGGTCGGTTTTCATGGACATGACTGCCTCAAAGTTGACCGCTGCGAAATCTCCCATCTTCGGCTTTTTTGCGGCTTCGGCAGGGTAATCACAGAAATCTGTCACACCTATGATGTTGTCTCCCTGGCCAAGCTCAAAAAGGATCTCGGTCCCGACCGGAGTCAGGGAGATTATCCTCTTCGGTGATGCTTCCGCATACCCGAAGGACAGGAGAACCATAAGCATCATAAATGGCAAAAACAGTCTTGATCTCTTCAATCGGATACCTCTTTCCTAATTACAGCAAAAAAACAGGGAGCCTCCGGGCTCCCTCAATAAATACACATGAGGATGAACTACGCCCTCGCATAACATCCATCATCTTTTTTCAGGTCGCCTGACTTCCCGATCGGGTAACAGTGGCGGGGCCGCTCCGGACTTGCACCGGATTCCCCCTCAAAAGACGCTGCTATTCTGTTATTTCTTCGTGTACCGGCAAGTACGGGCCTCTGTTATTGCCCGGCCTTTCGGCATCTCGTGCGCATATTCTATCATAAGAGGCGTTTTATTGTTGTAAAAAGCCGGCGCGGATATATTTTTATAGAAACGGATAGGATGAAAAATGCCGAAGGTCCCGTACGGCAGGAGATCATTGAGCTTTTTTGCGTTTGCAGGCATGTCTTGACAAACTGAGGATATAAGGTAGAATGTTTTCCCGTGAATACCGCCTCATGCGGTTCACGTGAGTGGTAGGATGGCCGAGTGGTCAAAGGCAACAGACTGTAAATCTGTCGGCGAGAGCCTACGCTGGTTCAAATCCAGCTCCTACCACCATTATTATTGCCCGAATGCCCTTACCGCATGCGGCCGCCGACTTAGCTCAGCAGGTAGAGCACATCCATGGTAAGGATGGGGTCTCCGGTTCGAGTCCGGAAGTCGGCTCCAGGATAATACAAGCTCCGCAGGATCCCTGCGGAGCTTTTTTAATACTTATTTTATGGCTAGTGTCAAATTAAGTTCGCAATTTCATTAGGACTCCTGTTAACCTACGCAGCTATTGATGGTAATTTTTGGAGCGAGTCTTGACTTAAGTATGCTCCGTTCATACAGGGTATCGCCCACAATAAATACGTTCACTCTGTTCTCGTCTGTGAGTTTCGTGACCATGCTGTTGATGATCCTTTCCGCAAGAAGCGAGGTAAACCTCATCCAGCTAACAGAGCAGGAATTTATGAAACGGCAGAAGGTGTCTTTCCCGGTTTTGGAAGAATTTGTTCCTGTCTTCAGATCCATAAAGAGGCTTCGATCGTTGAAAAGCCCCTGAAAAACAGTCACAGCAGGAATCCCCCTGGATTTGTACGCATTTGTGCTCTCTTAAGAACTGAACAGAGCTTGAATCTGCGGAAGAAAGCATCTGCTGCTGTTGTAAGTTCATAGTCAAAAACAGGAGACTGTGATATTCTTTTCATGGCATAAACCTACGTATGGTATCGTTTTAGTGTGGTAACTAAATTTTACAAAAAAAAAACGGGACTCATGCCGCTCTTTTTTGCCGATCATTATTGAATTGTCAAGGGGCGGTCATATCTTTTTTACTGCGAAGTTTGAGTAATTTATAATGAAACAATCAACCGGATCAGAGGCTATCCGATGGACACCCGCTCCATAAATGGAGGGAAATGGTTCGTCTTCTACAAAGACCAGGTGCTCGTCAAGTCGAAGGACCCCCTTATCCTTCCGTCCTCGGAGGACGAGCCCCTTTTCGTGAAAAAAATGGAGAACACTGGTTCCCTCCCCATCACCAGGGTGGCATCGATGGGGGGAATCTCTTGGGGATCAGCCACCCCTCGGATTTGAGTCCGTGGGGTTGAGGGAGCTCTGGGCCATCGCAGGGTTCGTGGAACCTGGCGAAAGTCTTGGGGAGGCGGTGGAACGGGACCTGGAGGAAGAAGTGGGGATTCGA
>DBRW01000076.1:2374-2686 GCA_002306075.1 Synergistaceae bacterium UBA1358 | reverse complement strand
GAAGATGGCAAAATGGTGCTTAAGGATGCAGAAGGCTTAAGGCTGTCCGTTTGGTCCGGCGAGTCATGGTCCGATGAATATACAGGGGAGCTCCCGAAAGCCATGAGGATCACGATAACACTGAACGGAAGAAAGCAAGTTTATGAAGATTCGCTGCCGACGATCCTCAAAGAATAAGGGGTTCATCCTCATACCGGTAATGATATCGGCCGCGCTGCTGCTTGCCGCTGCGGCTGCATTTTCGTGGTTCGCAAGGACTGAGATGCAAAGGGCGGAGAGTGTAAGCTTCATCGCCAGGAGCAGGAGCATTGC
>DBRW01000076.1:0-2239 GCA_002306075.1 Synergistaceae bacterium UBA1358 | reverse complement strand
CCGCGGTAGTTTTGGATTTCATCGATTCCGACAGCAGGCAGAAGCTGGGAGGAAGCGAAAGGAACGCCAGTATCGACCGGCAGCTGTGCGATATCACCGAACTGAAACTGATAGATGAGATAGACGACGGGGTGCTTTGGGGAACAAAAGACATCCCGATAGGCCTTGCGGGTTATCTTACAGTTTACGGCAAAGAAAAAGTGAATATCAACACCGCCCCCCCGGAGGTCATAGCAATATTGGACGATAAGATCGACATAGCCCAGGCACGTAATTTTGCTGCGCTGAGGCTGATGTATCCCATAAAAAGCCTGGATGATCTGAAAAAGATCCCCAACATACCTGCTGAGGTCATTACAAAACTTTCCAATATTATCGCTTATGAAAGCACTTACTTTCGTCTGAATATCAATGTATCATATGGAGAGAAGACAGAGAGGAATTTCAGGATCATAGTTAAACGGGAGAACAACTCCTGCAGCCTGGTACGCTGGGAGGAATAGGCAAGGCAGATGATGGATTCCGGCAAACTGAAAAACTTATTTTCACATGATCCGTCAGGACAATTAAAAACAAATGAAAATATCCGTTTTTGTACCGAGGAGGACATTGCATGCCGCAATGTGCCGATGTCTTCGTCAAAAAACGGACGGGTCATCGCCCTCCTTCAGCTCAGGACGCTATCGGTCCACCCGTTCTCTCTCCCACTCGGGAAAAACGGGAGGGTGAGGGATGCCCTGAGAATGTCCTTCAGATCTCTCCTTGGAAACGACGATGATTCGATTCTCATGATACCCCAGGTTACTGAACAGGGATCTTACAGGACTGAGGGGGTCGTATGGTTCGTTTCAAAAACAGAGATAGAGGAGGCGGAGAAAAGGCTGGGCAACGGCATCGCTATCTGGCCGGCCCCTCTGGTTTTACTGCATGAAACGGGCGGCAGCGGTCTGGCAATATGGAGCACTGACGGCGGCACCTCCGGGATGCTTTTTAAAGACGGCTCTCCTGTCTTATACAGATGGATGCCCCCATCGGAAAATGCCGCGGAGACCCTTGAGAAATGGTTCGCCGATTACTCACGCTCGGCAGACATGCCGATATATAATGTCATAACCGCAGAAAGCTCTTCCCTCTCTTCAAAATACATCCAAAAGGCCGGGACGGAGACCCTGAAGTCATTAAAAGGCTCGGCTTTTCTTGATCTTTCAGTCAAGAGCGCGGACAGCGCAAGAAAACTGGAATCCTTTTTCGCATCCGCATTCAGAACAGCGAGGGCGGCTATCCTCCTCGGCCTTCTGTTTCTGCTCCTCTCGGCAGGGGCATTTTTATACAGCAGACTCAACAGCGATCGCTTTGAACAGTTCCCCTTCGAGATCTACGAGACCGCGTTCAAAGAGAGGTCCAACAGTCCTCTGGCCTCTTCATCCGTAAAAATAAGGAACCTCGGCGCCGGCGGGACCAACATGAGCCTTGAACTGGCTTTGGAAAATATTGCGGCAGCCTGGAAAACATCCACACCATCGGGATCGCTGAAACTTGACGCGATAAGGTACGGGACCGAGCGCACAGAAATACAGGGCACCGCTTCAGGAAGCGGTGCTGTCGAATCCCTTCGCGATTCGCTGAACAAAAACGGCTTCAGCGCGAAGATCACCGACATCCAGCAGATACCGGGCTCGGGTATGCGTTTTTCCATCGGACTCGACAGTTCCGAAAGGAGCGGGCAAAAATGATCGAAGAGATAAGGGGACTGTCTGAGACAAAAAGGCTCATCCGGCTCGGATTGCTCGCGCTCCTGGTCTGGACAGCCGGGGCGGCACTCTTTCTTGAGGCTGCTGCGGTCCTGAACGGCAGCAGAGAGAGGATCGCCGATGCGGGGAGGATCCTTGATGCGGCAAATACCTTCTACTCATATCCTTCAAGAAATCCCGAAGGAGATAAAGAACCTCTCTCACTCCTGACCGACACGATAAACGAACTCAGTCTGAAAGACCGAGTCGGACTGATGAATTCGGGCTCGTCGGGAATGACGGTCCAGATGACCGAGCTGAACGGAGCAGAATTTGTATCTTTGCTGAAACGCCTTGCAGAAAAGGGGCTTCAGGTAAAGACAGCCGATATCAGGGCGATAACTTCCGCTCAAAAGGGGCGGCTGATAAACGTTTCGATGCTGATAGGAGCTAACGGCAATGGCTCTCGGTAGATCGCTCAAGATCATTTTTGCGGGACTGTGCGGCCT
>DBRW01000063.1 GCA_002306075.1 Synergistaceae bacterium UBA1358 | reverse complement strand
TGTATGTTGCTGCCATAGAAAAACCCGGTCGTCACATACCCCTCTTTCAGAAGCTCTTCCCCCGGGACAGTGGCATCCGGAGCACAGCATATATGGAGGATCAGTTTCTTATTTTCATCCATCCTGCAGGTCTGAACACCTTTTATTCCTGATCATCCCCGGCCGCTTCGGCTTCTGCAGTCGGTGCGGCCTCCTCATTTCCAGCTTCCGCAGAGACCTCATCCTTCAACGGAAGGGTCTTGACCGCAAAGATCAGATAGCCGGTGTGTCCGATCATGACATCTTCCGGCCTTATGCGGTTCGGTTCGGTCTTATAATAGCGCAGCATGAGCTCGACCACCTGAATGTCGGCAAATCCGAACTCATTGAGCTTTACAATTGTATCTGAGACCTGGTTCGTCGTCGGCACAAGTATCCCGAGGTGGTTCCCCGGAGCAAGTGCCTCATACGCCTTATCTATATATTCCCAAGGAGTCGGGATATCAAGGAATACCGCGTCCGCATTCCTCTCCTTGAAGCCTTCATCCAGGGACCTGACGTTGAACTCGATCCGGTGGGCAACTCCCCATTTTTCGGCGTTCTTTTTTGCGAGCGCCGAAAATTCCTCTCTCCGGTCATATGTGCACACCTTGCCCTGGTCCCCCACGAAGTGGGCGAAAGTACAGCACAGACTTCCCGAGCCTGTCCCGCATTCAACGACCGTGCAGCCCGGGTAAATGTTCAGATGCTGGATTATGAACCCGGCGTCCTTCGGAAAGACGATCTGGGTCTGTCTCTTGAGTCTTCTCGTGTATTCGGCAAGTGTGGGTCTCAGCAGGTAATAGACCTCACCTTTGGGAGTAACGATCCCCTCGCCGTACTCATGCTCCATAAGTTCTGTGTGCTTGATCTGCCCGAAATGCGTACCCTGTGACATCCCCGGAGTCACTTTTATCAGGAAATTGTCTCCTTTTTTGGGGTTCCAGATAAATACAAGATCTCCAGCCTGTATCATCTATTTCAGCGATCCTTTTACAGCTTCGGCTATGTCCTTCGGAGAGAGCTTCATCTCCGCCATGACCTCATTGCTGGGGCCTGAGCACCCGTAGTGGGTCACGCCAAGATTTACAAGTTTAATGGCCTTGCCTGCCCGTGCCGCCATCATCGCCGCTATCGAACCTATTCCGGTGTTGACATGATGGTCTTCGCAGGTGACGAGAGGTCTGTCTCCCACAAGTTCAAAGAGTTCATCGGCATCCATCCCAAGAGGAGATGCGCAGTGGAGGACTTTCACGCTTATGCCTTCAGCAGCAAGGAAGTCATGCGCTGTAACCGCCCGGCCTGCAAAATGTCCCATAGAGAGTATCACCGCATCTTTTCCATCTCTTACGACGTCGATAGCTCCATACCTGAACGTATAGTCCTCTCCGTAGAATGGGGTGCCGTCCTCTTTGAGAAGCACGGGAAGCACGCTCCTGCCCATCGCCATACAGACGTTGCCAGGCTCCTTCAGCATCCATCTTGCGGCTCTGTCCGTCTGGTTGGGGTCCGCCGGAACGACAACTTTCCATCCGAAAGTGTTGCGGAAGAGACCGACGTAATCTATGCACTGGTGGGTCATCCCGTCTTCGCCGACATCAAGTCCGGTGTGGGTAAGGACGACCTTTACCGATGCCCTGTTGATGTCGTTCAGCCTCTGCTGGTTGTAGACCTCATCCGCTCCGAAAACGCCGAAGCCTGCCCACAGGGAGACGACTCCGGCCGTGGATGCCGCTCCAGCGACTGTCGCCGTTGAGTGTTCCTGGATGCCTGCCTGTACGAAATTATCGGGACATACCTTTGCAAAACCGTCAACTTTGACAGATCCGGCAAGGTCGCAGTCAAAGACTACTATCGGGGTGCGCCCCTCTTTTTTGTAATTGAGTTCGCCTACCTGGGCCAGGGCTTTCCCGAATGCGCCCCTGTTGTCCTTTTTATCGTCTTTCGTATATGTGACCGGAGTCCCCGTATCAAGATCGGGCGTGAACACCTCAACCTTACGGCCTTTGGGGAGATCCCCCTTTCTCATCTCGAGCGCCTTCTCGAACATCTCCATATCAGCTCCGAGTTCGCGAAGCGCGGTAGCAAGATCTTCTCCTGAAGCTGCCTTGCCGTGGTAATCAGGGATGTTCTGCATGAACGAGACACCTTTTCCTATGACAGTCCTGCAGAGTATGACGAAGCATCCGACATGTGTGACAGCATGTCTCATCGCGTCATATATCTGATGGTATGAGTGTCCGTCGCATTCGATGACATGCCATCCGTCGGCCTTCCACAGTTCAGGAATGTTTACCGGCATAACTTCCTCGATGCGGCCGCTGATCTGGATATCGTTCCAGTCAACAAGGACAGTAAGGTTGTTCAGCTTTTCCTTCACGGCGATCCTTCTGGCCTCGGCCACCTGGCCTTTCACCTGCTCACCGTCGCCCATCACGACCCATGTTCTGGCGTTCGATCCGCGGGCCCTGGCAGCGATAGCGAAACCTACTCCCGCGGCAAGGCCCTGTCCGAGGTTTCCTGTACCCCAGTCGACTCCGGGAACTTCTCTCTCTACATGGCCCTGAAAAGGGCTGCAGGTACGCCTGAAATTCGGATACATCTCTTCCGGCTTGAAAAATCCGTATGCTGCCAACGCCGAATAATATCCTGCGGATGTGTGGCCGTGGCTTATCACTATTCTGTCGCGTTCCATGCAGTCCGAATTATCCGGTGTGACATTAGCTGATGCAAGGAGCGTCATGTATATGTCCATCGAAGAAAGCGCTCCGCCGGGATGTCCGCTCTTTGCGGCCGAGGTCGCTATTACCGACCACAATCTTCCTTTACGGGCCCTTTCTTTAAGCACTTCTGTCATTTCCGGTGTGATCTTCGCAGCTTTGAAGCATCTCATTTCTGTTGTCGGATCCATTTCTAGATAACTCCTCTCAATAAACAGGGAAATTGGTCAAAACACAGACAGGTTAATTGTAACCTGAATATTGATAATTTGGAAAAATATTTTTGATAGTTTATAATAACAAATCGCCTTATATTTTGTGCGATCCTTTACAGCAGCTTCGAAGATCGGGCGGGAGGAATTATTTTGAGGATAGCAGTACTGGTCAAACAGGTGCCGGCGACCGACAGCGTCAAAATAGATGAAAAGACCGGAACGATGGTCCGGGAAGGTGTAGAAGCCGAACTAAATCCGCTGGATCTCCACGCAGTAGAGGCAGCTCTCAGGATAAGAGAGTGCAGGTCCGAAGGTGCAACGGAGATAACGGCGATAACGATGGGACCTCCTCAGGCGAAAAAAGCCGCTGCCTATGCCGTTTCAATGGGCTGTGACAGCGGTGTCCTGCTTTCAGACAAAAGGTTCGGGGGATCCGATACCCTCGCGACATCGAGGACATTGGCAAAGGCACTTAAAAAGCTTGGCCCCTTCGACATAATACTTGCCGGCGAAAGAGCAACAGACGGAGAGACTGGACAGGTCGGACCGGCTGTGGCAGAATTCCTCCGCATACCGGCATTGACCTATGTAAGTTCCATCGATGAACTTGACGAAGGACACATAACAGTCACAAGATCCGTAGAGGGCGGACATGAAAAGATGAAGGCCCCGATACCCGCAATGGTCATCCCTGTAAAGGAAATGAACATCCCCAGGCTCTGCACGCTCGGAGGCAAACTTCGTGCCAAAAAGACCGAGATCCCGGTGCTGAATGCGGATGATCTGGCACTTGACGAGGATCTTACAGGGCTGAAGGGCTCTGCGACATTGGTCGTCAATGTTACATATCCTCAGATGACAAGAGAGGGAAGAAAAATATTGTCATCGGCCGGGACAAAGGACGCCGTAAAAGCTATAGTGGATCTCCTCGAAGAGAAAAATTGTCTGGAGGCAGCAAGATGAACGGCACGAACAAAGAAGTCTGGACACTGGCGGAAGTCCGGGGTAAAACCATACATCCGGTATCGAAGGAACTTCTTGCCTGGGGCAGGGAACTGGCTGATCCTATGCGCGTTCCACTCGCAAGCATCCTGGTCGGAAGCGGTGTCGCTCCGAGAGCGGAAGAGCTCATCGCTGCAGGTGCGGACAAGGTCTATATAGTCGACGATCCTTCGTTTGAAAATTTTCTCTGCGATGAGCAGGTCGGCATACTGGAATATCTGACCGACAAATACAATCCCTCGATATTGATCGCCTCTGCTACGACAAGAGGCAGGACAGTTATGCCGATGCTGAGCGCAAGGATCGGCTGCGGACTTACGGCGGACTGCACCGAACTCTCCATAGACCCCGTATCCGGCAGATTGATCCAGACAAGGCCCGCCATCGGGGGCAACGTCATGGCCGACATAAAGACAAGAGGAAGAGATCCCCAGATGTGTACGGTGAGGCCCAAATCAAAGAGACCCCTTGACACCGACCGGTCGCGCAAAGGCGAACTGATAAAAGTATCTCCTCCTCAGAGCCTGCTGGGATCAGCGCTGAAATTCCTCGGATTCACGCCTGAGACATCTGTGGGACTGCCGATCCAGGAAGCGGAGATAATCATCTCAGGCGGCAAGGGCATGAAAAATGCGAAAAATTTTGCAAAGCTCGAGGAACTTGCAAGACTCCTCGGAGGGACCGTCGGAGCTTCGCGCATGGCGGTCGATCTGGGCTGGGTGCCATACTCTGCCCAGGTCGGACTCAGCGGCAAATCCGTCACTCCAAGGATATACATGGCCTTCGGCATCTCGGGCGCAGTCCAGCACATAGCAGGGATATCCGGTGCGGAAACGATAATAGCTGTCAACCATGATCCGGAAGCTCCGATTTTCAGAGTCGCGGATCTGAGCATTCAGGGCGACGCGATGGAGATCCTGGATGCACTTATAGATTCACTGAAGAAAGAGCAGAGCGAGAGATGGACACTTACGGCAGACTGACAGAGGAAATCATCGAAGAACTCTCATCCGTTTTGGGTCCGGGAGGCATAATAACGGATGACAGAGATCTTCTTGAAAATTATTCATGGGACCAGGCAGGCAGGATATGGGGACACATGCCGGAGGCTGTAGTCCGTCCCGGGAACACGACACAGGTCAGCGCAGTGATGAAGATCGCATCGCGTTACAGGATACCTGTGACTCCGAGGGGGGCCGGAAGCGGCCTCAACGGTGGAGCCGTGCCGCTGGCAGGGGGAATAGTGCTCTCTCTTGAAAGGATGAACGCGATACTTGAGATAGACCCGGTCAACAGGGTGGCAGTCGTGGAACCGGGGGTCGTCACTAACGATCTCTGCAGGGCGGCGGCAGAGAAAGGTTTCCTCTACGCCGGATACCCGATGAGCACCGAGACCAGTTATATAGGGGGCAATTTCGCGACCAACGCAGGCGGAGGAAAGGTCGTAAGATACGGCAGCACCAGGAGGCACATCCTTGGAGCCGAAGTCGTCCTCGCTTCGGGAGAGATAATAGAGCTGGGAGGCCGGTACAGAAAAGATTCCTGGGGATACAACATCCTCCAGCTTCTGATTGGGAGCGAGGGTACGCTTGCCATCGCAACGAAGCTGACCGTGAACCTCGAACCCAAACCAGGGAAGACGGTCAATCTCCTTGCATGTTATCCCGGGATAGAGAAACTGGTCGAAAGCGTTTCAAAAGTGATCGGTTCAGGGGAAAAGATCATTTCCTGTGAGTTCATGGACAGGAACCTTGTAAGATACACCACAGAATATCTTGGCTGCAGACTGCCTGAACAGGACAGAAGCGGGGGATATCTTATCATACAGGTCGAGGGAGACAGCGAAGAACAGCTCGAAGAAAGCTATGAAAAGATCGGCAATATCTGTTTGTCCTGCGGGGCTTTTGAAGTTTTTGTCGCGGAGAGCAGGACGGACTCTGCTGCAATGTGGAACGTAAGACAGAACGGGCTTGAAGGCATGAGGGCCAGAGATCCCTACGCATGCGGCTCCGGAGACCTTATGGTCCCTCTCTCCGCCGTACCCGAAATGCTCAGAAGAATAGAGGCAGCAGGCAGAGAATGGGGTCTTGAGATGGGAATAATCGCACACATCGGCGACGGCAATATCCATCCTATCCCCATAAAACCCGAGGGAATGACCCCGGAAAAGTGGGCGATCTATTCTGAGGAATTCTTCGAAGCTCTTATAAAAGAAGCGATAAAACTGGGTGGCGTGGGCAGCGGCGAGCACGGTGTCGGACATGTCAAGCAGCATATAATCACGCAGAGCAAATCTCCCGCTGAACTTGAACTCTTAAGGGGCATCAAGCGCACATTCGATCCGCTCAACATCCTTAATCCGGGCAAGATGTTTTTCCCCTTGGGAGACAGATAAAATATTAGTTGACATTTACAGAGCATCAATATAATATGTTCGCAATTTATTTTTTATATGCTGGTCAAAGGGGGAGACGTTATGCTGAATAATATCGAATTAGGAGCAATGTGCATGATGATGTGCTGCCTCTGCGGATCCTGTCCTGGAAAGATCGGCGCTTAGTCATAACTTGCCGTATCAGGGCCGGATCCGCTTAGAGGATCCGGCCCTTTTATTTTCTGAAGATCATAATTAAAAAATATTAAGAGGAGGATAAAAATGAAAAAAGGCTTGATCATTGCATTGATAGCAACGTTTCTGATCCCTGCGGCGTCCTTTGCGGCAGACCAAAAGATCGTGATAGGCGTCACGCCCTTTCCCGCAAAAGACATAGCGACAGTGGCAAAAGAGGTACTGAAAAAAGATGGATATGAACTTGTCATCAAAGAATTCACCGACTTCGTCCAGCCAAATTACGCGCTTCAGGACAAAGACCTGGACGCCAACTTCTTCCAGCATGTCCCCTATCTTGAGAACATGAAAAAGGAGAAAAAGCTGGACATAGTCCCACTGGTAAAGGTCCATCTCCTTCCGATAGGGATATATTCACAGAAGATAAAATCACTGAAGGATGTAAAAAAGGGTGCGGTAGTGGCGGTACCGAACGACCCGACAAACGGATACCGCGCATATAAGCTGCTGGAGCGAGAAGGGCTGCTTAAAATGGATCCGACGAAAAAAGATCTCACGGCAAGGGACATAATCGAAAATCCAAAGTCGCTGAAGATAATCGAACTTGAGGCCCCGCAGCTTCCGAGAAGTCTTCCCGATACGACAATATCGGTGATCACGATGAACTTTGCCGTAGATGCTGGACTCAATCCTACCAAGGAAGCCCTCGCGCTTGAGGACAAGAATTCGCCGTATGCGGTCGTCCTTGCCGTAAGGTCTCCCGACAGGGATACCCCGGCTACAAAAGCACTCTGCAAGGCCCTCAACTCGCCGGAGGTCAAAAAGTACATCATCGACGTGCTCTCCCCCAAGGGAGTCGTTCCCGCTTTCTGATAAGACAGACTTGATCGGTTCAATCGAGTAGGAGGTTGCCCATT
>DBRW01000064.1 GCA_002306075.1 Synergistaceae bacterium UBA1358 | reverse complement strand
GAACCGCCGTATACCGAACGGTACGTACGGTGGTGTGAGAGGACGGTTGCTCAACTAATGGGCAACCTCCTACTCGATTAAAGTATTTTGTTGGTTTCTCAGCATGCCATTATCTTCAGATCGGGGCTTATCTCCATACGCATTTCTGTTCTGTCCTGCAGTTCTGCGGGATCGGCCCCTTCGGCGATCTCTTCGAGGACCATCCTGCCGTTTATGTTCCTTACAAGGCAGTATTCGGTGACTATTACATCCACGACTCCGTGTCCCGTCAGAGGAAGCGTGCATTTCTTCATCAGCTTTGAGTTCCCGTTTTTTTCAAAATGGCGGGTCGCTACATATACCTTTTTCGCTCCAACAACGATGTCCATGGCTCCTCCCATTCCCGGAGTGCGGACGTTGGGGATAGTCCAGTTCGCTAGGCTTCCTTCCCTATCCACCTGCAGCGCTCCGAGCACTGTCGCATCTATATGTCCCCCGCGAAGGATCGCGAAGCTCAGATCAGACGATACGAACGAGCCTCCGGGCAGTACCGAGATAGGGGCTCCTCCGGCATCTATTATCCTGAGGTCGTTAGGGTCTTTTGCTGGTCCGGCGTAGATCGTCCCGTTTTCTGTCTGGAGAAATATATTCACGCCTTTCGGCATAAAGTTGGGGATCAGCTGAGGTATTCCTATCCCCAGATTCACCAGGGCCCCGTCTTCGAGATCGGCGGCTATCCTTTTGGCGATCCTTTCGCGGGCCTCCTTTTCATTAAGTTCTGGCAGCATAGCAGTTTCCTCCTTTAAGCACGAGCGCGTCGATGAAGATGCCAGGGGTCACCACGTCGTTGGGGTCGATCTCTCCGATCGGGACTACCTTGTCTACCTCCGCTATGACGATATCCGCCGCAGTCGCCATCACAGGGTTGAAGTTTCTGCCCGTGCCGTAGTAGATCAGATTACCCGCTTCATCGGCCATATATGCCCTGATAAAAGCGATGTCTGCCTTCAGGGGGCGTTCAAGTATGAATTTCTTCCCGTCGAGCTCCACGGTCTGCCTGTTCTTTTCGTATGCCGTGTCCACCCCGGTCGGAGTGAGAAAACCTCCGAGCCCTGCTCCGCCTGCCCTTATCCTTTCTACGAGGGTCCCCATGGGGTTGAGCTCGATGTCGATCTCACCCTTTGCGAACATCTCCTGTGCGGCAGCGTTGAGTCCCATGTGCGCTATGACCATCGAACTCACCTGTCTGTTAACTATGAGCCTGGCAACTCCGACAGGCTGCGGTACCTTTGGGTTGCAGTGGCTGGCGTCAACGCATATGACCCTGATATCCCTGGTACCCAAGTCGTGCAGCGCGTCGATGACTGTGTAGGGCACTCCGCCGTAGTTGAACCCGCCCAGCATTATCGTGGTGCCTTCCCTTACCTTGTCTGCTGCCTCTTCTGGGGTTATTATTGGTTTGATAAAAGGTTTGGTCATCTTTGCAGCTACACTCCTTCCTTTTTTATGAATAATAGGAGAAAGTTTCTTGTAAACCGGACATTATGTCAAGTATGGCCAAAAACATTAAGAATTTTCAATTTTTCAAAGGGGGCTTTCAGATTGTCCCAAAGGGATAAACTGCTGAAAATGATCGAGGAGCTGGTGTCCATACCCAGCGTTACAGAGAGTCCGGATGAGAGCGCTCCGGGGATCTGGATAAAGGAGAGACTGGAAAAGCTTCCTTACTTTATCGAAAAAAAAGAACACTTGATATGGGCCGAGACTCCCCTTGAAGGTTCCGGCGAAAAACTGCATTCACTGGTGGCGAGGGTCGATGCCGCAGTGCCCACGAAGAGGACGGTCCTTCTCATTGGCCATTACGATGTGGTCGGAGTGAACGTCTACGGGGAGATGGCAGACAACGCCTTCGATGTAGAAAAGATGACGGAACATTTCAATGCAGGCGATGATGATGTTATTTACGGGCGCGGTACGATGGACATGAAGTGCGGTATAGCCCTTGAGCTGGACATCATTGAGGAATTCGCCGCGAACAGGGAACTTTTTGATGTGAATATAGTGGCAGCGTTCGTAGGGGATGAGGAAAACGCATCGGCCGGGATGAGAGGAGTCATTCCGATACTGTCAGCCATGAAGGAAGAAGGGACCGACTTCCTTGCGGTGATAAACACCGAACCGGGCGAGGCCGGCTGCCAAGGCGAAAGCGGCCCGGCCATATTTATCGGGACTCTGGGCAAGATCATGCCAAGCTTCTACGTAAAGGGGCTTCCGGCCCATGTAGGGAACTACTATAAAGGATTTTCATCAGCACTGGCGATATCAAGGATAGTGTCCTACGCGGAGGGGAACCCACATCTGGCAGACCCGTTCAACGGCAAATGCGAATCCTCCTGGATATGCCTTGATATGGGAGTTATGAAAGACGGTTACAGCGTTACGGTCCCGGACAGGGCTTTTGCCTATTTCAACTGCTTTACCACTACCAACACGCCGGCTGATATCATGGATCAGATGAAGGCCATTGCAGGATATGCGCTTGACCAGACTCTGGCTCAGGTCGCCGAATCACACAGAAACCTGCTTGCTATGGGCTGTGAATGCAAATGCTTTGATGTAGCCCGTCCCCGGGTATATTCCCTTGATGAGGTCAAAGATGCGGCCCGCAGGAACAGCAAAGGAAGTTTTGATGAAGAGCTCGCATCGTTTATAAGGGACCTTCCTGCTGGAGACATGAGGGAGAGAGGACTTGCCGCGGTCGACAAGATAGCTGACATGTCCGGGATAGAGGGACCTTATGCCATATGCTTCTTCCTTCCGCCCTGGCTGCCGGTAAGGACCGATCTGACCGGGGAGAGCCGCGACATGCAGATCGTCGAGGCAGCCAGGAGCGTTATTGAGCGGCTGAAAAATGAGTACGGCATCGAAATGAGGGAAGTGGGGCTCTTCGGAGGACTCTGCGATCTCAGTTATGTCGGAGCCAAGGTATCTTCGGAAGACATATCCGCACTTGCGGAAAACATGCCGGGATGGGGCGATATTTACAGCATACCCATGAAAGATATGCAGGCGCTTGGACTGCCTGTCATAAACCTCGGGCCGAGCGGGGAAGATGCCCACAAAATGACCGAGAGGCTGAGGCTCGGCTATTCCCTTGATATCCTTCCGGAGCTCCTGAGATATGCGATAAACAAAATATCGCAAACCGTCCGTTGAGACCGGTCTCCTATCGTATCCGGTGCGCTGGTGATTTCGGTGCGTTATGGTAGAATCTGATCAGAGGTTATAATGACCCGAAATTCAGCCTGTCATGCCCAACAATTTTTCGCGGCTGCGAACGGAAGATCAGCAGATTATCGGCAGCAGAATGATGCTCTGCATAAAAAAGGAGAAGGATCTGTAAATGCTGGATGATGATGTTCGAATACGTCCTGCCGAACCTGGAGAAGCGGAGCTTCTAACCGACGTTGCATGGTGTTCGAAAGAGTACTGGGATTACCCCGTCGATATGATGGTACACTTCCGCGATTTTCTTACTATCACAGACGAGTTTATCGAAAACAATCCGACATACCTTGCAGAGAATGAAGCAACAGGAGAAATATTGGGCTTTTATGCCATAGAACTCCATGACGATTCCGGATGGTGGATACGCCATCTTTGGGTGGTCCCGGAGCATATCGGGACCGGGATCGGAGGCGAGCTCTTCCTCCATGCATGCGAGACGGCGGAGACCGTGGGAGCTGACGAACTGAACATCATTGCCGCCCCCAACGTGGAAGAATTCTATCTCCACATGGGAGCGGAAAGAGTCGGCGAAGAGATCCAGAGAGCAGGCGACGCAGAGAGACAGCTTCTCATTATGAAGATCAGATTGTGTCCATAAATGTTTTACAGCTGGCAGAATGACGCTATCAAAGCAATAAACGGCGGCAGCGCGATCTTATCGGCTCCCACCGGCAGCGGCAAGACCTGGGTGGCCTATGTCTGGGCAGGCTTAATGGATCCTTCAGGCGCTCCTGCCGCACCCTCGGGAAGAGTTATCTTCACAGCCCCCATCAAAGCACTTTCAAATGAACGATATATGGAACTGAGGTCGATGGGATTCGATGCCGGACTTGAGACAGGCGACTTCAAAAAGAATGCCGGAGCCCAGGTCCTTTGCTGCACACAGGAGATATACACCCTCAAATATGCCTCCGTCCCGGAACAAAAGGTCATCGTGGACGAGTTTCATTTCATCTTTAACGACCCGGACAGGACAAGAGCCTACATAGACGGACTGAGGTCTACTTCCTTCGACAGTGACCTTCTAATCATGTCCGCTACCTTCGGCAATCCCGACGTGATAAAAAGATACCTTCAGGATGTCGCCATGCGCGAATTCGTGCTTTATACGACAGAGAAAAGGGTAACGGACCTCATTTTCCGAAGGAAAGGCATCAGGTTCTCAAAAATACACGATGCGCTGGTTTTCGTATTTTCCAAAAAAGGCGCCGAATGGCTTGCCGCACAGATATCCAGATACCGCGAAAAGATTAGCCGGAACCAAAGGGCCAGACTGAGGGAGATTGCAGAGATCCTTGATGTCGCTTATGTGCCGGATACCATGCTCAGAGGCGTGGGGATATATGTGGGCTCTTTCCTGCCGAAAGAAAAACTGCTGGTCGAGATGGCCTTCAGAGAGAGGATACTGGATGTCGTGGTCGGGACCGATGCGCTGTCGCTCGGGGTAAACCTGCCGGCCCAGACTGTCGTATTCGGTCAGATGGCAAAGTTTATCGACGGACCGCTTACGAAGAACGAGTTCCTGCAGATGGCAGGCAGGGCCGGGAGAAAGGGTTTTTTCAACCCGGGTTATGTTACGTACATCCCAAGGAGCAAATGCGAACATCATGATTACGATACAGGCCTGCTATATCTGCAGACTCTGGACATGCCGTGCGAGGAGGCAAGGATAAAGCTCCGGCCGGCTGTCGGAAGGCTGCTCAAAGAAGAGGTCGGCATCGAGACCGAGGCAAGGATGCTGGCGGATTATTCACTTCCCAGAAGACCTTACCGGGAGGTCGTTACTGAGATAGAGGAACTTTTAAGGAACATAAGGACCATGCTCGGAGGGATAAAGGACCAGAAGTTCAGGAAGACCGTCCGCAGGATCCTGGCCGATATATGGAGCGATGAGATGGAGATCGAGCCCAATATCGCAATGGCCGTACTCTTTGCGGAGAATAAGTTCCCTGAAGCGATGGATGCTGCTGAGATCATGCGCAGAACGGAGAGGAACTATCTGCAGGCGCTTTTGAAAATAAAGAGATTTTCCAACAGGCTTCCCGAGGGATACAGCTTTTCTCATATGGATCAGATCGACTATATGATAAATCAGATAGACGCATCGGTATTCGGCTTTGAAGAGAAGATCCAACAGATAAAAACGACTGAGGACAGCTGGGAAAGCAGATAAAAAGACCCCCTTCTCTTATCCTGTCGAAGTATCTTATTAAAAATCACTTATATTTCGATATATCAGATCGGCCTGCTGATCCACCCTGACAATAAAGTGATATATTTGGGGCTCTCTAAAAGAAAATAAAATAGATGATACGATCTCACACGGAAAGCTTTTTTCAAAATAGCCTGGTTGTATAGTTCGACCCGTTTAATATATAAGACAATAATTCTCCCCCAAAAAAACTAACGGTCATTTTTATTCTCCTCAAAAGCCTATAATTGAGAAAAAATGCACAAATTATTATCTAATCAATCGATAATATATAAGAAGAATCATCATTTTTCATACAATATTTTTGTATGTATTATATGAACGTTCATTCTTACTGTTTCATGTAAGCGAAAGTATTTTTATGTGGTGCGGTGAGAATGGCGAGGTGTGTTTATATTTTTCTGTTGTCAGGGTACAGGCGCAAAAATTTTTTTATTTCATGACTTCATTCAGGGAAGTCAGGATGCACAAGGAGGGAGAGAGGGCATGGAACTGATACAGAAGCACCCGATACTTGAGTTCCATCACGGCAAGGAAGTAACGTTCACGTTTGACGGCAAGGAGATGAAGGGATTCGAGGGCGAGCCCATAGCGGTGGCGCTGCATGCCAACGATGTGAGGATATACAGGGTAACGCCCGAGATGAAGAGACCGAGAGGCTTTTTCTGTGCGATCGGCAAATGCAGCTCGTGCTTTATGGTAGTGGACGGAGTACCCAACGTGCGTACCTGCGTAACGCCGTTGGAGGCAGGCATGAAGGTGGAGACCCAGCACGGCAAGGGTCAGGTTCCCCTGGAAGCGAAATAGCGGGAGGCGGGAAATATGAAGAAGACGATAGAGACAGACCTCCTCGTAGTAGGCGGCGGAGCGGCAGGGCTGTGTGCGGCTGCTGAAGCGGCGGGAGCGGGAGTCAAGGTCACGGTCATAGAGAGCGACCTTCACCCGGGCGGCCAGTTAGTGAAGCAGACCCACAAATTCTTTGGAAGCAAAGACGAATATGCGGGAACCCGCGGCTACAAGATAGCCGACATCCTTCTTGACGAGATCAAATCCCTTGGAGACAAAGTAGACATCCGCACCAACACCACAGTCACCGGCTACTATCCTGAGGAAGGCATCTTCACCGCGATGAAAGGCGAAGACGAATACTACAGGATCAAGGCCAAAAAGGCAGTAATAGCCACCGGAGCCCAGGAAAGGCTCATCCCCTTCCCCAACAACGACCTTCC
>DBRW01000029.1:21541-28351 GCA_002306075.1 Synergistaceae bacterium UBA1358 | reverse complement strand
ATCTGTCCGGAGGCTTGAGATAAGGGATATGCCTCTGGGAGTTCTGGCTGACCCCCATGGAGGAGATTTGTACAGCAGCGGCCCTGAGGATGCCGTTAAACTTATCATTGCCGAAAGTATGTAATATGCTTTACATGGCACTATCGTAAACTCCGGTTTCATTATCAAATATGATTTGAATTCTATTGCTGGTTTGATTGAAGAATTGTTTTAACCTAATATTTCAATTGTCTGGTTTTTATGGGGGTGATTGCAAAGAAAAATCTATAATGACATTTAATTATTTCGTTTTTGCTGGTACGGACCACTGAAATACAAGAGAATCTAATTTTTGCCGTTGTGTTAACTGTTTTTCTTTGGTAGAATTGCGGAGCCGTGCCTGATGGGAAAAATTTTTTTATACATAAAATCATTCCATCTCCGGGCACGGAAAAATATCACGGAGGTGTTTTTGTATGACAAAGGCAGCAAAGTTCCTTATTGTTACGGCGATGATCCTGGTATTCGCCGGAGTCGCATCAGCAGCAACATTTATCAACATCGGGACCGGATCGACAGGCGGAACGTATTACCCGGTCGGCGCAGGAATGGCAAAAGTCTGGTCATCTGAGGTCCCCGGAATGAAAGCCAGCGCACAGTCGACCGGCGGAACAGCACAGAACCTGGCCCTGCTTGGCAAGGGAGAAGCAGAAGTGATCTTTGCTGACGGCCTCTATTATTTTGCGTACGAAGGCAAGGGAATGTTTGATGGCAAACCGATGAAGCAGCTTCGCGGACTCGTTCCCCTTTATGCCGAACCCATCCACTTCCTGGTGGCAAAGGGCAGCAACATCAAAACGATACAGGATCTTAAGGGCAAGAGGGTATCTGTCGGAGCAGTCGGAAGCGGAACTGAAGTAACGGTCCGCACACTTCTTAAAGTAGCCGGACTTGACCCAGACAAGGACATCAAGCCTGAAAACCTCGGACTTTCCGACACAGCCGGCGCATTTGCTGACAAGAACATTGACGCCGCACTCACAGTCGGAGCTCTCGGCATCGCCGGAGTCGTTGAAATAGCCACTATGGGCACAGCAGAATTCCGCGACATNNACCTACAAAGGACAGACAAAAGCAATTAAAGCTATGGCTAGCTGGAATGTTCTTATAACAACAGATAAAATCAGTGCGGACGATGCTTATAAAATGACTAAGGCACTTTATGACAAAAAACAGGATATCCTGAATGTTTCTTCCAGACTTGCCTCTATGTCACCTGAAAATATCAAGTACATCCAGGTCCCCCTCCATCCCGGTGCACAGAAGTACTATAAGGAGATCGGCGCTATCAAGTAATAAATATATTACTGCTGATCGAAGTTTATGTGATGACTGCGGGGACATTCTCTTGTCCCCGTATATAATTGACCAGGAGGCAATGTTTACATGAGCGAAATTGAAAAAAAAGGCCAGGCAGATGTAAACCCGAAAGTTATTGATATAGATGAAGTTTCGATGGATGAATCTCTTATTACCGAACTCATTGAAAAATACGATGCTGAAAGCCGTTACAGAAAACTAGGCGGAATTCAGGGTAAATTTGTAACTGCGTGGCTCGTATGTATGTCCCTTTTCCATTTATATACGGCAGGCATAGCGACTATGCCTATTACGATACAGAGAGCTGTTCACTTGACGTTTGCAATAGTCGCCGTTTATATTTTGTTCCCCGCATCAAAGAAAAGCTCAAAATTATCTACACCTTTGTATGACTGGATACTTGCTGCTGCGGGCGGCGGAGTCTGCGCCTATATTGTATTTTTCTTCAACAATATAGCCAGGCGCGGAGCAGAGCCACTGCCTTACGAAATTTGGCTGGGGATCGCTGCGATACTGCTTGTTATTGAAGCCGGACGCAGGGTCGTTGGAAATGTACTGCCCTGCTTAAGTATTTTCTTCTTGGGATACTGTTATTTTGGGAATTACGCTCCGGGAATGTTCCAGATAAGGGGATATTCATTAAGCAGGATAATCCAGCATATGTATCTGACCCCTGAAGGCATCTTCGGACTTGCATTAGGTGTTTCAGCGACATTCGTGATCGTATTCATAATCTTCGGGGCTTTCCTTTCAGAGAGCGGCGGCGCAAAGTTTTTTAATGAACTTGCACTTGCTCTTGCGGGTGGAACACCCGGCGGACCTGCTAAGGTCGCAGTTGTCGCTTCGGGGCTTCTCGGTACGATCAACGGTTCTTCGGTAGCGAACGTGGCAACTACAGGTACGTTTACTATTCCTCTTATGAAAAGAGTAGGTTATCCGCCGCATTATGCAGGAGCAGTTGAAGCCTGCGCCTCGACGGGCGGTCAGCTGATGCCGCCTATTATGGGTGCCGGCGCATTCATAATGAGTGAATTTCTTGGCATACCCTACCTTACTATCGCAGCCGGGGCGATCATTCCGGCCTTTATCTATTACACTGCGATTTTTACTAACGTACACATAAGGGCCAGGAAAGATGGATTCCTCGGTTTGCCGAAAGAGCAGCTGCCTGTAGTCAGAGACGTAATGATAGAGAGAGGACACCTTCTCATACCGGTAATTGTCATAATAGTAACGCTGCTCATGAAGTACACTCCTCTCCGTTCTGGCTTTATCGGGATCGTTGCATGTGTGGTAGTAAGTATGTTGAAGGCAAATACCAGAATGGGGATCAAACAGCTTATCCATGCCTGTGAAGAAGGAGCCCGCGGTGCACTTGGAGTTGCGCTTGCGTGTGCCCTCGTAGGCTTTGTTGTAGGCACATCCTCGCTGACCTCGCTCGGACTTACCATTTCGAACAACATAATAGACATTTCCGGAGGCAATCTTCTCCTAACCCTGATCATGGCGATGGTGGCATGCCTTGTCCTTGGCATGGGACTTCCCACAACAGCAAACTACATAGTCTGCAGTACTATAATTGCGCCTGCCCTGATCGGAATGAAAGTATTCCCGCTGGCTGCACACATGTTTGTTTTCTATTTTGGAATTATGGCGGACCTCACTCCTCCTGTATGTCTTGCAGCATTCACTGGTGCAGGGATTGCAGGCGCGGATCCCGCGAAAACGGGCTTTACTGCTACTAAGATAGCCCTTTGTTCTTACATAATGCCCTACATGTTTGTGTTCAATCCGATGCTTCTTCTGCATAAGGTGGTCTTGTGGGAATTAATTGTCCTGACTGTATCGGCTACACTTGGTGTAATAGTGCTCGCGGGAGCTCTCGAAGGATGGCAGTACCGCTTCCTGAGGATATTTGAGCGTGCTGTGATGGTGATTTTTGCACTGGCTGCTATACATGTCAGCATGATTTCCAGCGTTATTGGGATCGTTGGGATATCTGTTATTTTGCTCTATCTCAAAAAAACGAAACATCAGGAAGTTCTGCGGACACGCTATTAGTTCTGCTTCCATGATTTAGCAGGATTTTATCAGGAAAACAAACAGCTGTTTTACTATCAGAATGTATTTGTGCTGAAACTTGGCAGGGGCTGAGTGGGATCTTAGGATCCCACTCAGCCGCTTTTTTATTGTATACTTGGCTGCAGGAACGGAGGTCAGGCTGTGGATCCCAATTACCTTGTATTTTTTGCTGTAATAGGCGGCAGCGCTATTGGCTACAAGTCGGGGTTTCCTGCAGGAGCTCTTGTCGGGGGCCTGATCGTTGGACTTGTCGTCAAAGCAGTGATGCACATGGGGCTTGATGAAAAGACAGAGTGGCTTTCGTGGATCTCGCAGGCGCTCGTAGCCTATGTGCTTGTAAGGGGCAGCGACTTCTCATCAATTTCGCAACTCCCAAGATATCTTCCTGCGGCAATGGCGTACAGTTTCTCACTTCTTGCTTTTACCCTTGGTCTTGCTTGGATATTCTCAAAAATATGCAAAATGGATTATCTTACTTCGCTCTTTGCTACGACTCCGGGAGGACTTACGGGCATAGCCATAGTCGCTGTCGACATAGGAGCGGATCCGACCATATCTATACTTTTCAATATATGCCGGATAGTCACTATCCTGGTAGTTGTCCCGATAATTGCCAATATTATCGTAAGATATTGATAATGATATAGGGTACTATAAAAGAAAGTTTTTCGGGAGAGGTAACAAAAATGAAGAATAAGCAATCCTTTATTTGGTCTGTGCTGTCTATATTCAGAAATATAGTGACGGTCCTGCCGCATAAGCCGGCAGTCATGCTCGGCGGCTTCGTGGGCTCACTCGTCCCCTTTTTTACGAGAAAAAAACTCAGGGAAGCTTCGGAACGCTGTGCCAGGATACTCAACATCTCTGACAAAGAAGCCTTGCATATAGTAAGGAGAGCATACAGAAACTTTGGAAGATCCACTGCTGAGTTTATCAGACTGCCTGTGATGGCCTCAAAACTGGATCAGATAGTGACGGTCTACGGTGAGGAAAACCTCCGCGATGCCTATGAAGCCGGAAAGGGAGTGCTCGTCGTAACGGCACACCTGGGGAACTGGGAGTATGCCGGAGCATGGTGTGCACAGAACGGATACCCAATGAACGGACTGGGTACAGACCAAAGGGATGAGAGGATAACGGCTCTGATAATGGAACTTAGGAATGCCGGAGGCATGAAGGCTCTGGGCAAGGCCTCTGACCTCAAGGCTATGATAAAGGCTCTCCAGAGAGGAGAAATAATCGCCGTCCCGGTCGACCAGGATGCCAAAAAGGCCGGCGTCGTATCTCCCTTCCTCGGTTATCCCGCAAGTACTCCCGTAGGCATGGCCAAGCTCGCGGATAAGCTTGGCTGTGCGGTCGTGCCTGCATTCTGCGTAAGGTGGCTTGGGACGGAAAAGCTCGAACTTCATTTTCACCCGGCCCTTAAGGGCCGGGATGGAAAACCTTACGGCAAGGACCTTCAGGGAAGCATAGATGACTGCAACGATCTTATCTCCGGGTGGATCAGGAAATACCCTGACCAGTGGATGTGGATGTACCCCAGGTGGGAGTCTGTGGAGAGGGGGTATTTCGATTAAGTGCGGGATAGATCCGGGCCGTTATAAGATAGGGGTGGCATTCGCCGAATCGGAAATGCTGCTCTTCTCTGCGATAGTTCCCAAGTCCGATGAGGCCGTACTCACAAGTGCGCTAAAGGCTGGGGACTGGTCACTGCTTGATCATTGGAAAAAAGAGGGGGACCTTGGATCTGTCGCCGGAAAGAAAGTTGAGAAAATATATGTCGGCAACGGCACATCTTCGGATGACCTGATCAGGCTGTTGGACGGAGTTTGTGATATTGAGTCAGCTGACGAGTACGGAACGACCCTGAAAGGGAGGGAACTCTACTGGAGGCTTCATCCCCCCGAAGGTCTATGGAGACTTATCCCAACTACCCTCAGGACTCCTCCGAGGGATATTGACGACCTTGCTGCATGGGCAATAATAAAATAGAGCCCGCATATTTTCTCCCCTTTTTATGGGGATCAAAAATGCGGGCCGGCTGCCGAAACAGATTTTTTATTATTTTTTCTTCTTCTTGTCCTCTTCTTTTTTTGTCTTTTCCAGCTTTGCGAGAACGTCCCTGTATCCGTCTGATCCGTATTCAACAAACTTCTTGACCCTGCTGATCGTCGCAGTGCTTGCTCCGGTCGCCTGTACTATCTGGGGATAAGACATCCCTTTCAGAAGCAGGCTTGCAACCTGGAGTCTCTGTGCGAAAGCCCTTATCTCGGAAAAGGTGGCCACATCCTCCAGGAAACGATAGGCTTCCTCTCTGTCTGTTATCGCCACTATCGAGTCGCAAAGCTGGTCGGTGAACTCATCTTTCCACTCTAAAGCCATGAACAATACCTCCCTATAGTAATGTGCTAAATACCTGCAGTATTCGCCTTAAGAATACGATAAAATGGTAAATTGTCAAGGGAAACAAATATTTCTGACAAGTTGTTCTAAATGCAGAGATAAATGTTACAATAGCCTGCACAGCGTTCTGCTGTGCGACGATAATACTGGAAGGAACAACAATGGAGGTAACCGGATGGCTAAGAACATAACACCTAAAGAACAGGATTTTTCACAGTGGTACCTTGACGTGATACGTGCCGCAGAGCTGGCTGACTATGCGCCTGTACGCGGCTGTATGGTCGTCCGACCTACCGGTTACTCAGTATGGGAACTCATCCAGAAGCATTTTGACGAGGCTTTCAAAGAAACCGGTCATGTTAATGCATCCTTCCCTCTCCTTATTCCTAAATCATTCCTGGAAAAAGAAGCGGAACATGTGGAAGGCTTTGCTCCCGAGTGCGCGGTCGTTACTCATGCAGGGGGAGAAGAGCTTGAAGAACCTCTGATAATACGGCCTACTTCGGAAACAGTAATAGGACATATGTACAGCAAATGGGTCCAGTCCTGGCGTGATCTGCCAATATTGATCAACCAGTGGTGCAACGTAATGCGCTGGGAGAAGAGGCCCCGGCTTTTCCTCCGGACCTCCGAATTCCTCTGGCAGGAAGGCCATACCGCTCATGCGACAAAAGAAGAAGCGGTAGACGAGACCCTGCTCATGCTCGAGGTCTACAGAAGGATAATGGTGGAGGAGCTTGCACTGCCGGTCATACCAGGAGAGAAGACTGAGGGTGAACGGTTCCCGGGTGCGGACAACACATACACATGTGAGACCATGATGAGCGACAAAAAAGCGCTTCAGGCGGGTACGAGCCATTATCTGGGCCAGAATTTCGCGAAGGCATTCGACATAAAGTTCCAGAATAAAAACGGAGAGATGGACTTTGCACATACGACCAGCTGGGGAGTATCGATGCGCCTTAT
>DBRW01000029.1:16080-21435 GCA_002306075.1 Synergistaceae bacterium UBA1358 | reverse complement strand
CATCTTCGCCCGGGCGACAGGTTTTTCTTCCATCTCCAGAAGGGCGTACCGCTTCGCCTGGAGCTCGGAGAGAAGGAATATGCGGCCGGAAAGGTCAAAGTAGTTCGCAGGGACACCGGAGAGAAGGTCGATATTGTTTGGGAAGATCTTGAAAAACGCATCCCGGAACTTCTTGACGATATTCAGAAAAACCTCTTTGACAAGGCGCTGAAGTTCAGGCAGGAGAACACATTCCATGCGTCAGGCATGGCTGAGTTCAAGGAGATCCTGGAGACTAAGGGAGGCTTCGTCGAGGTATTCTTCGAGGGAAGCAAAGAGGATGAAAAGGCCATCAAGGAAGCGACAGGCGCGACACCGAGATGCTACCCGCTCGAGTACTCTGACGAGAGAGGCAGATGTTTCTACACCGGAAAAGAGGGAGCCCGTAAAGCCATTTTCGCGAAGGCTTACTAGTTTCGGTACGAATCGTGATCTGACATAAAAAACTGATCAAGGGGGGCAGATCTGCCCCCCTTGATTTTATCCTGATCGTTTTTTGGAAAAAATATCCCCTATCTACTTGCCGACACAAAACTTGGAAAATACCGTGTCAAGAAGGTTTTCAGTGACATCGATCCCAAGGAGCTTCGCTATCGAAGACCTTGCGTCAGAGAGGCATGTGATCGCGAGGTCGTCCCCGAGCCCCTCTGCGATGATTTTCTTCGTCTCCCTCAATGACGACAGGGTCGCCGACAGGCACTCGATCTGCCTCGATGTAACGCCGAAGCCCCCCGACACCTTTTTGCCTCCCGTGATCTCGTTTACCATTATGTCCTTAAGATCCTCTATTCCGTCTGACTTAAGAGCGGAGACGGAGACTATCCTGCTGGAAGGGAAGATCCTTTTTAACTGTTCTGCCGAAGTCTTTTGCGGCATGTCGCTTTTGTTAAGCACGATTATATGTTTCATGGAAGCTGCCCTTCTGCCCAGTTCCGTCTCTTCGTCAGTAAGCTCATCTCCTGCGTCAATCACCCAGACGCGGAGATCCGCCTCTGCCATTGACCTTATAGACTGGCTGACGCCGATGCACTCGACCTCGTCTTCGGTATCGCGGATGCCTGCCGTGTCTATGATCCTTATCGGTATCCCCTTGTGTATAAAGGTCTCCTCGATCCTGTCCCTGGTAGTACCGGGAACGGGGGTGACGATAGCCCTTTCTTCTTTTAACAGCGCATTGAGAAGCGATGACTTGCCGACATTGGGGCGGCCTATTATGGCGGTCCTGATGCCCTCTCTCAGGATCAGTCCGGAACGGCAGTCGTCCAGTATCGCCTCTCCCTCTTCGATCAGACCGTCGAGGCGTTTTTCGCATTTGTCCCTCGCTATGTAACCCTCATCCTCTTCGGGAAAGTCCAGATCGACCTCCAGGAAAGCAGCAAGTTCGGTCATCCTGTCAAACAGGCCCTTCAGTTTTTCTGCAAAGGCTCCCTGGATGGTCCTTGATGAGGCGTAAAGAGCTTCGTCGCTCTCTGAGCGGATGATCCCGAGCACCGCCTCGGCCTGGGACAGGTCGATCCTGCCGTTTACGAAGGCCCTGCGGGTGAACTCTCCGGGCTGTGCCAGCCTGGCACCGGCAGCGCACAGCTGTTCGATGCACTTCTGTGCTGGCAGCAGTCCGCCGTGGCAGTGAAACTCGACACTTTCCTCGGCCGTGTAGCTCGCGCCTTTTTCAAACCTTACGGCCAGGACCTCGTCGAAGAAGTCCCCTTCGGCCGACCGCAGTCTTCCAAGTGTGAGGAAACGGGCCGGCATATCCGCGAGCTTTTTCTTTCCTTTAAATATTTTATCGGCGAGCTCCACCGAACCCTCTCCGGAAAGCCTTACTACTGCTATGCCGCCCTCTCCCCACGCTGTGGCGATCGCGGTGATGATGTCCTCCATGGTCCCGCCCCCTTCTGTCTCTCCATTATAATCTTCTTCTGATCGTTGTATCAACGGCTGCCGGCTTTGACGCCGCCGCTGCACGAAAAAGAAAAGGCGGCCTCCGTACTGAAGGCCGCCCTGTTCATGCTTACGAAACGTATGTTTAAAGAGCCTTGATCGCTTCTCCGAGGCGTTTTGCTCCTTCTTCGAGCTCTTCCGGCTGTGCGAACGTGAAGCATGTGCGCATGAAATCGATTCCCGAACCGTCTACGAAGAAGGACGGACCGGTAACGAACGCGACTCCGTGTTCGATCGCTTTCATGAAGAGGGCCGTCGAGTCAACTCCGGGGACCTGCAGCCAGAAGAAAAAGCCGCCTTCCGGAGTATTGTAGATCGTGTTGGACGGCAGATGTTTCTTGAATCCGGCTTCCATGGCGTCACGTTTCTTTGCATAGTGGGCGATGATCTTGGGGAGGAATCCGTCAAGGTGACCGAGCCTGCAGTATTCATAGACCAATGCCTGCGCAACGACGCTTGAGCAGAGGTTCGTGCCCTGCTTGATCATGACGATCTTCTGCATAAGTTCGGGATCTCCGACTATCCATGCCACACGTGTGCCGGGGGCCAGTATCTTGGAGAAGGAGCAGGCGTAGACGACCCTTCCGCTCTGTTTTTTATCCATTGAGAAGATAGTCGGTACGTGTTTACCGGTGTAACGCAGGTGTCCGTAGGGGTCGTCCTCGAAGATGATGAGATCGTACTTTTCTGCGATGTCGAGCAGCTTCGCCCTGCGCTCCTCGGAAAGGGTGGATCCCGATGGGTTCTGGAAGTTCACTATCGTGTAGATGAACTTTATCTTGTGTCCGTCCTTGCGTCCCTGTTCGATGATGCCGGGCAGCAGGTCGACGCAAAGTCCGTCCTTGTCGCAGGGAACGGTAAGGAAACGTGCACCGCGGTTCCTCATGGCGTGTATGGCACCGGGATATGTGGGGCCTTCGACGATTATAGTGTCGCCGTCGTTAAGCAGAACGCTGCAGAGAAGGTCCATCCCTTCCTGAGATCCGGTCGTGATCAGCATCTCTTCCGGCTTTGTCTCACGACCCATCCTAGGGGCCATCCATTTTGCTATGTATTCCTTGAGCGGCGCATATCCGTCCGTTGCTCCGTACTGCAGCACATCTCTGCCTTCACGCGCAAGGATCACGGAAGCTTCAGAGAACTCAGCAACGGGGAAAACGGCAGGGTCGGGGTTGCCGCCCGCAAAAGATATCACGCCGGGGGTCTTTGTATATTTCATAAGAGCCCTGATGGGTGAAGGTTTGACGTTAAGGGCTATATCCGAAAGTCTTGCATTCCAGTTTACCGAACTCATAGCAGATCCCTCCAAAAAAATATTGAAAAAACATATTTGTCCCTTTCTTGTGAAAGAGACCGCATAGTCATTATACACAAAAAAAGCAGATAGTAACAGGGAAAAATGATATATCAGCGGTACGGACAATGCTTTGCCCCTTTCAATAGTCGGCTTAAACGTCTATTATTGGATAGGATCTTTGAAGCAGATATGCACCGGAAGGAAGATAAAAATGTCAGAAACAAGCTCTGTGCTGAAAAACAGCCAGGATATCCGCAAAATGGCATCGGGGTCGTCATTCAAGGCGATATTCGTAGTATCATCGCTCTTTCAGAAAAATGACAAAAACGGGAAACCGTACTTTGAGATGACTGTGACGGACCAATCCGGCACGCTTGAGGCGAAGATATGGTCGGATGCCGTCTGGTTCGACAGGTCTGATCCGGAGACGGATCCCTCCTCACCTGCGAAAAGGCTGGACGATGAGAAGCTTAAGAACGTTGTCGGCTGTACGGTGGGAGTGGAGGGCAAAACGACTGAATTCAGGGGGCAGATACAGTTCAACTTCAACAAGCTGACGCTGCTGGACCAGGAGAAGTTCCCCCCTTCGCAGTATCTCCCGAGATCGCCGATAGCGCTGGATGAGCTTTTGAAAAGATACGAGGAGCTCGTATCCTCATGCTGCCCTGAAGTTGCGGGATTCGTCAGATCTGTTTATGAAGGAACGACATGGAAGCAGTTCCGCGACTGGCCGGCAGCCGTGAGCCACCATCACGCGTACGCGAACGGACTTCTGGAGCATACGCTGTCGGTCACCGAGTGCGCCAGGGCGATGGCACTCTCATTCATAAGGTCGGGCTACGATATAGACGTCGATATAGTGACAGCGGGCGGACTCCTTCACGACCTCGGCAAACTTGGGTCCTACAAGATGGGTTCGATCCCGGAGATGACCCTTGAAGGGGCTGTCCTTGACCATATCGCGATAGGGTATTCGATGTTCATGGAATTTGCGGAGAGAGCGCATCTTGACAGCTCCATCAGGCTACAGCTCGCCCATATCCTGCTGAGCCACCACGGGCAGAGGGAGTTCGGCTCCCCCGTAGTTCCCGCCACGCCCGAGGCCATGATAGTTTCCGCCGCCGATGAACTCGATTTCAGGGTCTTCTGCTGGAAGGATTCGGTGAAAGACCTTGCCGACGACCAGCCGATATCTCAGTGGCACGCGGCCACGGGACGCCGTTTCTGGAAAAGGTAGCGCCCAAAGGCCGGGGCACGCCAAGACAGAGAGGAAAGAGTATGCCGAAAGAGTTTTACATTACGGCAGATCAGTCGGGCAGGCGCATAGACAGGCTCCTCAGGGGAATGTGGCCCTGGGTGCCCCTGGGGGCAGTGATGAAGGCCATCCGGACCGGGGAAGTCCGTCTGGATGCCCGTAAGGTCAAACCTGACACAAGGGTCGAAGAGGGGCAGTTCCTCCAGGTCCCGTGGGATGATGCGATGCCGGAGCAGAGGACGCCGGACCCGGATATTAAGATCAGGGTCAAAAACAGCCTGGAAACTATTTATCGGGATGAATATCTCTGGATAATAAACAAGCCTGCGGGGCTGCTCACCCAGCCCGATACAAAAGGAGGCGACTCCCTCATAACAAGGGTTCTGACTGAGCTTGCCTGGACAAGGAGCGACTTTCGCCCATCCACAGTCCAGCGCCTCGACAGAAATACATCGGGTGCCGTAATAGTTGCCCTTACCGGTCCCTCTTTAAGGCACCTCTCGGAGTTGATAAGAGAGAGGAAGATAAAGAAGATCTACCGGGCCGTCGTTCGGGGCAGGATGAAAGATTCGGGCGAAATAGATCTCCCGCTCCTTAAAGATCCATCTTCAAACACCGTCAGGACAGATCCTGACGGACAGAGGGCGCTTACAAGATACAGAAGGATATCGTCCGGCAGCGGATGGAGCGGAATCGAAGCAGAACTTGTCACGGGAAGGCCCCATCAGGCAAGGGTCCATCTGGCCGCGGTAGGACATCCTATAATCGGAGACATAAAATACGGCGGTGACGCGAAAAAAGCGAAAAGACCGCTGCTTCATGC
>DBRW01000029.1:0-16017 GCA_002306075.1 Synergistaceae bacterium UBA1358 | reverse complement strand
AGTCAGAAACAGCATCGAACTCTATGCTGACCCGCAGGAGAAAATGATGATGCAGGCCGCAGCCTCCGTAGAGTCGGAGTTCTACGGCGACCTCAACAGGATAGAAGAAGTTGTGGAGTTCGCCTCAAGGATGGGATATAAGAGGCTCGGATTGGCCTTTTGTGTGGGACTGCACGAAGAGGCCGCAAAAATTGCCGAATATCTCTCCGCTTTCTTCGAGATCGAGGCGGTCTGCTGCAAAGTGTGCGGCATACCGAAATCCGATATGGGAGCCCCGACAAGCGACAAAGTCGGGCCTGTCAGCTGCAACCCGATAGAGCAGGCAAGGATGCTCGAAGAAAAGAAGACAGACCTGAACCTTGTTGTCGGACTCTGCGTAGGCCATGATGCCCTCTTCATCAGGCATTCACACACCTATGTGGTCCCGCTTGCCGTGAAGGACAGGGTCCTGGGGCACAACCCGCTGGCGGCCGTGTACTGTTCTGCCGTCAGGAACAGGATGAAGAAGAGGGCGGAACTGCGCGGGATAAAAAAGACAGACAACCCCAAATGATCAAGGACGCAGAGATCTTGCCGGGACGGCTTGTCATATCCGGAACTCTCTGCTATTATTTCCATTGCCCTTCACACGGACCTACGCAGTGCGACGTTGGCCTGAGTTTGGGGAATATCGAGCGTAACAGGCTCAGACAGGAGTGATCGATATGATCGACAAGGAGAAAAAACAGCAGCTGATCGAAGAATTCAAAGTACACGGGGCAGACACAGGTTCCACAGAGGTACAGGTGGCCATCCTCACTGCGCGTATCCGTGAGCTCACGGAGCACATGAAGATCCATAAGAAGGATTTTCATTCCCGCCGCGGTCTTCTCATCATGGTAGGAAAGCGCCGCAAGCTTCTCCAGTATCTCAAAGACCGTGATTTCAACCGTTATCAGTCGCTTATACAGCGCCTTGGACTGCGTCACTGATCAAAGGTTGCCGAAGTTACTGAAAAAATAGGAAACTATGCATGGCGGAGGATGAATCCCTTCGCCATTTATGTTATTTTGTGCTATTCTTCAACAGTTGAAGACAGAAAATGGGAGGAAATGAAAAAATGAAAGAGATATTTGAACTGGAATTATACGGCAAGACCTTATCCTTTGAGACAGGGCGTCTTGCGAAGCAGGCCAATGCCGCTGTCCTTGCGGGACACGGCAGGACTGCAGTGCTCGTCACTGCGGTGCTTGCGGAAAAGGCGAGGCAGGGGCTCGACTTCTTCCCTCTCCTTGTCGACTACGAGGAGAGGTTCTATTCTGCGGGGAAAGTACCCGGAGGATTCATCAAGAGAGAGGGACGTCCGTCCGATACCGCGATCCTGAGCGGAAGGATGATAGACCGCTCTATCCGTTCGCTCTTCCCTGAGTGGATGAGAAACGATGTGCATGTCGTAGCTACAGTCATGTCTGTCGACCAGGCGAACCCGGCCGGCATCCTGGCCATAAACGGAGCATCTCTTGCACTTGCCATGTCGGACATTCCCTGGAACGGTCCTATAGGTGCTGTACGTATCGGCTGCATCGACGGAGGACTCGTTGTCAATCCCGATGAGACAGACATGCCGCGAAGCACGATGGATCTTGTCGTCGCAGGACACAGGGGCGGCGTGACAATGGTAGAGGCAGGTGCGAAGGAAGTTTCGGAAGAGCTTCTTGTCGACGCCATGGAACTTGCAAATGAAGCCATCAAAAAGATAGTCGACTTCATCGACGATGTCTGTGCCAAGGTCGGAAAACCCAAGGCACAGCTCCCGATGCCCGAAGTCATCACAGAAATAGATGACTGGATGGAGAAGGAACTTTATGGAGACATTTACGCAGCCGTGCAGATCCATGAAAAGCAGCCGCGCGGTGCAGCCATAGGAGATGCACAGAAGAGGGCGGAGGAGCATTTCGCAGAGTCCCATCCCGATTCGGCCAGCTATATAGCGGCAAAGATGGACGAGATGGTCAAGAAGTGCGTAAGAAAACTCCTTCTCGATGAGAAGCGCAGATCCGACGGCAGGGCCATGGACGAACTCAGGAAAATCACCTGTGAGATAGACGTCCTCCCGATGACCCACGGATCGGCGCTCTTTACACGCGGAGAGACACAGTCGCTCGGCGTTACGACCCTCGGGATGATGGGCACGGACGATCAGATCCTGGACGGGCTGAAGCTCGACGAGCCTCCCAAGAGGTTTATCCTCCATTACAACTTCCCGCCGTACTCTGTCGGCGAAGTAAGACCGATGCGCGGCCCCGGACGCAGGGAGATCGGCCACGGAGCTCTTGCGGAGAGGGCTCTTGCCGCAGTGTTCCCGAGCGAAGAGGAATTCCCCTATGTGGTCCGCCAGGTATCCGACATACTTGAGTCGAACGGCTCCAGCTCGATGGCAAGCGTGTGCAGCGGCAGCCTCTCGATGATGGCAGCCGGCGTCCCGATCAAAAAAGCAGTTGCCGGGATCGCCATGGGACTTATCGCAGACAACGGAAAGTTCGGGATACTTACCGACATCCAGGGACTGGAAGACCATTACGGCGACATGGATTTCAAGGTCGCAGGCACGAGGGACGGAGTGACAGCGCTCCAGATGGACAACAAGGCCGGAGGCATTACAAGGGATATACTGACCCAGGCTCTCGAACAGGCCAAAAAAGGCAGGTTCCAGATACTCGATATCATGGACAAAACGATACCTGCTCCGCGCCCTGAACTTTCATCTACAGCGCCAAAGATAATCACGATAAACATTGACCCCGAGAAGATCCGCGAGGTAATAGGCCCCGGCGGCAAGATGATCCGCTCGATAGTGCAGCGTACAGGGGCAAAGATAGATGTGGATGACAGCGGACGCGTATACATCGCGGCGGTCAACGATGATTCAGCCAAATCAGCGGTCAAAATAATCAACGATCTTGTCCGCGAGGTCAAGCCCGGCGAGACATTCGTGGGCACAGCCACAAGGATGATGAGTTTCGGTGTCTTCGTTGAGGTGCTTCCCGGCAAGGAAGGCCTCCTGCACGTAAGCGAGATCAGCAACTATCACGTGCCAAGGCTTGAGGATGCGATAAATACGGGAGACAAGGTCCTTGTAACGGTCAAGGAGATAGATGACATGCACAGGGTCAACCTGAGCCGCAAACGCATCCTTGATCAGCTCGATGAACTTGCGAAGGATCCCGAGTTCGCCGAGCAGGCCGCGATAGAAAAAGAGCGCGAAGAGCGTTTCTCGCATTTTCCAAGAAGCGAGGGCGGCCCAAGGCGCGAGGGAAGTCCGAGGCACGATGACGGAGGAAGGCCTCCACGCAGGGACTTCGGATCTGACAGAGGCTCGGAACATCGTCCTGTCAGGCGCTTTGAAAGAGAACGCAAAAAGTAGGTCCCAGAATGTCGGCTGTAAAAGTCAGGATAAAAGCTGATGAAGGCATAACGCTTCCGGACTATGCCACACCGGGCTCCTCGGGCATGGATCTGAGGGCTTCCGAAGCCGCTCTGATTCCGGCCGGGGAGCGGGGATGTGTGGGTACCGGTCTGTACTTTGAGCTGCCGCAAGGGTACGAGGCCCAGGTAAGGCCGAGGAGCGGCCTGGCGCTCAAACATGGGGTAACGGTCCTGAATTCGCCCGGCACCATCGACTCTGACTACCGCGGCGAGGTCAAGGTGATCCTCATCAACCACGGCAAAGAGGATTTCAGGATAGAGCCCGGAGACAGGATAGCTCAGGTCGTGTTTGCGGAAGTGACTCGGGTCGAGCTTGAAAGGGCCGGCGAACTTGAGGAAACAGAACGGTCCTCCGGAGGGTTCGGGAGCACCGGAAGAAAATAAATATTTTGTCAGGATTTGCCGTCAAGGCAAATTAGGAGGGCGATACAATGGCACGTTTTTCAACACCCGACGGTAAAGTTTATGAGGCGGACAGCGCCTCTGTACGTCAGCTTCTTGACGTTTGGCACCTTAAAAAAGCAATAGGAGGAAAGGTCGATGGAAAGATCGTCGACTGCGATATGCTGTTCACTTCAGACACAACAGTGGAACCGGTCTTCCCGGGCTCTGAAGATGGGCTCGACCTCCTGCGCCATTCGACGGCACACCTGATGGCCCATGCTGTCCTGAGGCTCTGGCCTGAGGCTAAGTTCGGCATCGGTCCGGCGATCAAAGACGGTTTCTACTATGATATTAGGTTCCCCAAACCGATCTCGGACGAGGATCTTCCAAAGATCGAATCGGAAATGAGAAAGATTTCCCAGGAGAAGATACCCCTGGTCAGGGAAGAGCTCACAAAAGAGCAGGCTAAGGAGCTTTTCTCGAAACTCGGAGAAGACCTTAAGGTCGAAATGATAGACTCCCTTGAAGGCGAGGTCCTTTCGGCCTACCGCGAGGGAGACTTCATAGACTTCTGCCGCGGTCCCCACGTTCCGCACACAGGATGCTGCAAGTTCTTCAAACTCCTCTCCCTTGCCGGCGCATACTGGCACGGCGATGAGAACAACGAGATGCTCACCCGCATATACGGAACGGCTTTCGGATCTGAGGAAGAGCTCAAGGAGTATCTTCGCAGGGTCGAAGAGGCCAAGGCGAGGGACCACAGGAAACTGGGGAAAGAGCTCGACCTGTTCAGCGTACATCCGGAAGGACCGGGATTCCCCTTCTTCCATCCAAAGGGAATGGTCATCATGAACAACCTCATTTCCTTCTGGAGGAAGGAGCATACCAAGCGCGGATATGTCGAGATCAAGACGCCGATGATCCTCGACAGGTCCCTCTGGCTGCGTTCGGGCCACTGGGATCACTACAAGGAGAACATGTACTTCACAGAGATAGATGATGCTCCGTTTGCGGTCAAACCGATGAACTGCCCCGGAGGGATACTTGTCTACAACAGTGCGATACGCAGTTACAGGGAACTTCCCCTGCGTATGGCGGAACTGGGCTTCGTACACCGCCATGAGAGGTCGGGGGCCCTCCACGGACTGATGAGGGTCAGGGCCTTTACCCAGGACGATGCCCACATCTACTGCACCCCCGAGCAGATCAAGGATGAGATAAAGGCCATCATGGAGCTTGACAGGTATGTCTATCAGGATGTCTTCGGCTTCAAGTACTTCGTAGAGCTTTCTACAAGGCCGGAGAACTCGATGGGAGATCCCGAGCTTTGGGATATCGCGGAGCAGAGGCTGAAGGAAGCGCTTGAAGAGACAGGTACCGCCTACAAGCTTAATCCCGGCGACGGAGCCTTTTACGGTCCCAAGATAGACTTCCACCTTGAGGACTGCATCGGACGCACCTGGCAGTGCGGGACCATACAGCTTGACTTCCAGATGCCCGAGAAGTTCGACATGACGTACATCGGCAGCGACGGCGCCGAACACCGTCCCGTCATGCTTCACAGGACTGTCCTCGGCAGCCTCGAGAGGTTCATGGGTATCCTGATAGAAAACTACGCCGGCGCATTCCCCTACTGGCTGGCGCCTGTACAGGTAAAACTGCTCCAGGTAAGCTCAGATTTCGCCGGATACGCCGATGAGCTCGCAAAGAAATTCAGGGATGCGGACATCAGGGTCGAGATCGATGCGCGCGACGAGAAGCTTGGCAAGAAGATACGCGACGCGCAGATGCAGAAGATCCCGTACATGCTGGTCATCGGGGCCAGGGAGGTCGAAGAGGGCACAGTCGCCGTAAGGGAAAGGTCTAAGGGAGACCTTGGATCTATGACCTTCGAGGGTTTTCTCGAACATCTTAAATCGGAGTTCAATCCGCTTTAGGAGTTATCTTATGCCTTGTCTTGCGTAATCAGGCAAGGTGTGCTAATATACACAGGTTGATTTATATCAACGGGTTTACAAGCAGAGGATGCGCCTCTCGCCTGCCGACGCTTCAAGTTGTCAGGTCTACCCAGGAAGAGATTTCCAATGGGCTTGGCGCGTTCTGTGCCGAGCCCATTTTAATTTGAGCAATAATAAACTCAGGAGGTGTAATGCCATAGCAAACAGGGACGACGAGCCCCGTGTTAATTCCGACATTCGGGCAACAGAAGTTCTTCTCATCGACGAAGACAACGCCAAGCGCGGCATAGTAAGTACGAAAGAAGCGCTCGCAATGGCTGAAGCGGCTGAACTTGACCTGGTGGAGGTGGCTCCGCAGGCGACTCCGCCGGTGTGCAGGATAATGGATTACGGAAAGTATCGTTTCCAGCAGCAGAAGCGCGACAAGGATGCCCGTAAGAAACAGAAGAACCAGGTAGTAAAAGAGATCAAGATGCGCCCCAAGATCGACCAGCATGACTATGATTTCAAGGTGAAGGCGATAAAGACATTCCTTCAGGCAGGTCATCGGGTAAAGGTCTCCGTCTTCTTCAGGGGAAGAGAAATGGCATTCCTCGACCGCGGCAGAGAAGTGCTCAACAAGGTCATGAATGCGATAACCGACTTTGGAAAGATGGAAATGGAACCGAGGATGGAAGGCTCGTACATGAGGATAATGATAGCTCCCATCGCCCAGGCCGAATCCGCCAAGAAACCTTCGGCTCCGAAGGAAAGCACAACGGATAAGACGGCGAAGAAAGAGCCCGCGCCCGTCAAAGCGGAAAAGCAGACCAAGACGGCGACAGAGGGAGAGTAAGCATATTTGTCCGGCAGTGTCCGGCATCAGCGGTATCAACGATACGTGATCGTCTCTTTCACAGAGATATAAAAGCAAGAGGAGGAACTATGCAATGCCCAAGATGAAGACCCACTCCGCAACGAAAAAACGTTTTAAGATCTCCGGTACAGGTAAGGTCACCTTCAAGAAGAGCGGACGTTCGCACCTTCTTTCTTCAAAGAACTCAAAACGGCTCCGTTCACTTAGGAGAAAGGGTATCCTGCCGGCAGCGGTGGAGGCTCACATAAAGAAAGTTATGCCCTACGCGTGAGGCTGGGCTCTTTAAACGAGAAATAATACTGAGGAGTGACATTCAATGCGAGTAAAAGGATCAAGCGCAAGCCGCAATAAACTTAAAAAACTATACAGCATCACAAAGGGATTCTGGGGACGCAAAAAGAACGTATACCGCAGGGCTCGTGAAGCTTATCTGCACGCTCTTACAAGTGCCTTTGCCGGCCGCAAGCTCAAAAAGCGTGATTTCAGGAAGCTTTGGATCATGCGTATAAACGCAGCCGCCCGTGCGAACGGCATTGCATACAGCGCGCTCATCAACGGACTGAAGAAGGCTGACATCAACATCAACCGCAAGATGCTTGCCGACCTTGCGATCAACGACATGCCCGCATTCGCGAAACTTGTCGAAAAGGCCCAGGCTGCACTGAAAGCATAAGTTTCCGCATTGCGGTGAAAGTACATACTTTTTCCGGATCTTAAAAATGACATTAATGGGGTCCCTGCTGGTAATACTGGTGGGGACCCTTCTGCTATAGACTTCCCGTCGGGAAAGTATGGGAATGCATGGAAAGTTCCGAACCTGAACGGCCGCTGTGCCGTGATCGTCTTTTACAGGTAAAATGATCCTTGTAATTTCCATCTTCGGGCCATGACATGTATACTTGCGATAACTGATCCGAACATGGCGGCATTTGCACGGAACAGATGCCCGGTATGGGCTGCCGTGAAGGATCGTTGCCCGATATTTTCGTCTGTGGAGTAAAATATATAGGTTCAAGTTTTCGGATCTATCGATTGGCTTTATAACTTTAAGAAAAAAGAGCTTTTGAAGGCATACGATCATGCAGGGGCCTGTTGCAGTGGTCCTGCTATACAGGGGGAATTAAAAAGTGTTTGAGGAACTGAAGGAAGAGGGAATGCAGAAGCTGGCTGAGTCCGGATTTCTCGAGAAGCTCGAAAAGCTCAGGAAAGCGGGCATGGAAAAGATATCCGAGACATCGCTGCCTCAGGATCTCCAGACGGTCAGAGCCAATCTGCTGGGCCGCAAAGGTGAAGTGACCGAGATCTTGAAGAGCGTTGGTCAGGCCGCGCCTGAGCTGAGGAAAGTTCTCGGACAGGCTGCCAATGAGGTCAAAGAGATACTGACACAGGCGATCGAACAGAGGAACGAAGAACTTATTAACCGCGCCTCGTGTTTCGAAGGTGATGCGGACATAACGCTTCCGGGCACAGATTTTACGGTCGGAGGCCTCCATCCCATAACACAGATGTGCTATGACCTGAATGACGCATTCCGCTCGCTTGGGTTCGAGGTGTTTTCGGAACCTGAAATAACCAGTGAACTTTATGCCTTTGACAACCTCAATTTCGCGCCCGAACACCCTGCCCGTGAGAGCATGGACACATACTGGCTAAAGGGACACGACGAAGAGAGGGGCGCCGGGCGTCTCTGTCTCAGGCCGCACCTTACCGGAGCCAGCGTGCGTTATCTGCAGAAACACGGAGCACCTGCCCGTTTTGTCTATCCGGGAAGGGTGTACAGGAACGAAACGACCGATGCAAGGCATGAGAGGGCCTTCTTCCAGTATGAGGCTCTCATAGTGGACAAGGATTTCTCGTTTGCTTCGGGAAAAGTGCTTGTCAAAACTATCCTCGACAAGATATTCGGCAGGGACGTAGAGGTCAGGATGAGGGTCGGCTTCTTCCCATTCGTTGAACCGGGCTTTGAGATCGATATGCGCTGTCTCGTATGCGGGGGAGAGGGCTGCAAAGTCTGCAAGCACGTAGGGTGGATCGAGGTAATGCCGGGAGGCACCCCGCACCCGAACGTCCTGAAGGCTGCCGGTCTGGATCCCGCGGTCTGGTCCGGTTTTTACATCAACATAGGGTTGGACAGGCTCGTAATGATGAGATACGGTGTGGACGACGTGCGCCTCTTTCACAGCGCCGATCTTCGCTTCCTCAGTCAGTTCAAATAGGAGATAGATAAAGATGAAGCTTTCACTAAACTGGATAAAAAAATATGTCGACCTTCCCGAAAACCTCACGATGGAGAAGCTCTCCTACGACCTTACGATGTGCACCGTTGAAGTCGAGGACGCAACAGACCTTTCGGAGAGCCTCGGAGGGCTTGTAGTAGGAAAGATAATCACGGTGGAACCGCATCCCGATGCCGACAAGCTTAGGATATGCACTGTGGATGTAGGGGACGCGGCGCCCAGCACGATAGTGTGCGGCGGTATCAACCTGGCACCCGGACAGCTTGTGGTGGTGGCAAAGCCCGGTGCGATGGTCCGCTGGCACGGGGCCGGTGATCCCATAGAGATAAAACCGGCCAAGCTCAGGGGTATCATGAGCTTTGGTATGATATGTTCCTCGGGGGAGATAGGTCTGGAAGAACTCTTCCCGACCTCCCGCGAAGCGGAGATCATGGACATAACCTTCCTTGACGCCGTACCCGGAACGCCCGTCGCCGATGCCCTGGGGCTGGACGACATCATACTCGAGATCGACAACAAGTCTCTGACGAACAGGCCCGACCTCTGGGGACACTATGGCATGGCCCGTGAGCTAGCTGCGATATACGACCGAAAACTCAGACCGCTCGAAACGGAAGTCATCCCCGGGAAGTTCGGCGATCTGGAGATAGTTATCGAAGATCCCGAAAGGTGTCCCCGCTATGCGGCGGTCACGTTCAAAAACATCAAAAATGTCCCGTCTCCGTTTGGGCTGAAAAGTATGATATGGCGCGTTGGGATGAGACCGATCAATCTTCCCGTCGACATAACGAACTATGTGATGCTGGCCACGGGACAGCCTACGCACGGATTTGACAAGAACCATATCAAGGGCGGCATCCATGTCAGGACAGCAAAAGAAGGAGAAATACTCGAACTGCTCGACGGAACGATCCTTGACCTGACCACGTCCGATCTTGTCATCGCCGATGAGAAAAATCCCGTTGCACTCGCGGGAATAATGGGAGGCAAACTGGACTCGATACTCGAGGATACCACCGAGATAATACTGGAAATAGCCAACTTTTCGGCAATGGGAGTGAGGCGCACCGCCCAGAGATTTGACATCAGGACCGAAGCATCCTCCCGTTTCGAGAAGAGCGTCGATCCCCAGCGTGTCGACGGCGCAATAGCGGTGGCTTTGAATATGTTCAAAGAATACTTCCCCGGATCCGAAGTGACCGGATTTGTCGATTCCTATCCGATGCCTCTCAAAAACTCGGAAGTCGATGTGCCGCTCTCCTTCCTCTCAAGAAGGCTGGGCAAGGAACTTACGGCTGAAGAAGTTACAAGGATCCTGGGCAACCTCGGATTCAAGACAGAGGAGAGGGACGGGATGCTTCACGTAACGGCCCCCTCGTGGAGGTCCACCGGTGACATCTCGCTTCCTGACGACATCCTCGAAGAGGTCGCAAGGCTGATGGGATACGAAAACTTTGATTTTATTCCTCCGAAGGTCATCCTCGAAAAGCCGATAAACCAGAGAGATCTCGATATGGAGAGGGCGATCAGGGAATACCTCGCTTTCAGGTGCGGTATGCAGGAGATCTTTACCTATCCCTGGATAGAGGACGAATATATCGAGGCCTCATGCGCCGATACCGGCGAGATGCTCTGTCTCAGCACACCTCCCTCTCCCGAGGAGAGCAGGCTTCGTTCGACACTTGTGCCGGGAATGATAAAGGCTGTATTCACCAACCTCAGATATTTTGAAAGTTTCCGTATCTTTGAGCTTACACAGGTCTTTGCCGATAAGGATTACCACAGCATAAACGACCCGTCGGAGAAGCTCCCGTGGATGGCGAGGCATCTCTGCGGAGCCTTTGTGGGAGAAGATCCCAGGCTCCTTTTCAGGGATGCGAAGGGTGTGCTTGAACACATGCACAGGGCGGTCCATATGGAGCCCCTCGGTTTTGCCAGGATCAGCAAACCTCTCTGGGCTGACGACAAGCTTTGGCTCAATGTCACATATAACGGTGAGCCGATAGGATGCATAGGCCTCCTTTCGCTCAGATCCGCGCGCAAGGCCGGAATAAAGAGAAGCATGACTGTCATATGTGAGATCGACGTTGAAAAACTCGTGCCGCTTGCATCAAGGCAGAACAGGTATTCACGGCTTCCCGAATATCCTTGTGTTGATTTTGACCTCTCCGTAGTCTTTGATGAGAAGGTGACCTGGGCGGATATCTACGAAACAGCCGTCAAGGTCGAACTCGTGAAAGAGGTGCGCTTCATCGACGAATATCGCGGCCCGCAGGTTGGGGAAGGCAAGAAATCGGTATCGTTCCGCACGAGGATTGGTTCCGACGAAGGGACCCTGACATCTGAAAAGATAGACGCGGTAATGAAGCAGATGATCAAGAAAATGTCAAAGAAGTTTGGCGGAGAGGTCCGCGGGGCCTGAAGCTCTGGTAAAATAAGATAAGAACGATCGGGAGGTGCCGGTATGATAGAACAGTTCAGAAAGCTTGAGGCGGCGATCGCAAGCCTTGAGACACGCATAGAAGAAATGAAAAGAGAAAACGAGAGGCTGAAGAAAGAGACACAGGAACTCAAGGGTGTCATAGACGACAGAGATCTTGAGATACTTCAGCTCCAGGAAGAACTGCAGAAGAAGTCCGCGGCATACGATACAGAAAAAAATGAGATCGAACACAAACTGGAGGGACTTCTCGGCAGGGTCTCTTCCATGGTTGCGGGAAAGAGCGAAACACAATAAAGCCAGATCCGTATAAAGGAGTTTTTTGCTATGGACGAAGCGCCTGAGATCAGAAACCTTGGTGACGGAAAATACTCTTTCCTTGTCGGGAGGCAGAGATACACTCTTACCACCCCTCTCGACGAGGAGCGCTTCGTCCGTATCGTTACGGCGATACGGGACCTTGTCGCCTCGTTCCCCCCGACACTTTCGCAGGAGGAGAGGCTCCTTCTTGCGCTTATGTCTTTTTCTCACGAACTCGACGACATCAAATGCAGGATCGAATCGATCTGCGAAACTCTTGAAGAAAGCGGGTCTGACAGTTGAGCCTTATTGGCCTGCACCTGATCGACTTCTTTTTCATAATCCTTGGCTGCTACTTCGTGATACGAGGATGCTTCAGGGGTTTTGTCGGAGAAGTATTGACTCTTGCCGGTTTTTTCTGTTCCCTCTATGTCTCGTTCAAGTTCTCGGGTAAATTCGGAGGCATCATCAATTCGTTTCTCGGCATAAACGGATCGGTCTCCCAGCTCATAGCGATAATCCTTGTCTGGCTGGGAATAGCCATAATCGTTTCCCTGATCCGCAAGGTCATGAAGGGCCTTCTCTCCGCGGTGAGTCTGAGCGGCTTTGACAGGCTGCTCGGCATATTTTCCGGTCTTCTCAAAACTTTTTTGGCGGTCTATGTCGTACTCATAGGAGGCCTGCTGCTCGCTCCCGTTGTGGAACCGACTTGGATGACCAAAAGCGACATAATTCGCTATGCGGGAAGGCAGTGGCCCGAGGTAAAGCAGATACTTCTTGATTTTGACTTACTTCCCAATGCAGTATCACTGCCCGACGGGACGCTTGAGCAGATACTCAGGCCGTACAGGACCGGCGAATCCGGACCGGAGGGCTATGTTCCCAACAGCGGCAGAACGTCGACAGAAACCGACATACAAAAACAGGGACAAATTTCATGATCGCAGAAAGTTCATCATACGACAGCCTTGAGATAAAAAAGATAATCCCCCTCATATCAAAATACTGCAGGAGCGAAATAGGCGAAGAAGCTGCCTTTTCCACGGTGCCTGCACGTGATCCTGACGAGCTGAAAACGAGACACGAACTATTCCTGTCGATAGAGGACTACAGGGAGAGGAAGGGCGAGCTGCCGTGGCAGAACGGCCTCGTTCCCGTGTCGCCAATGCTTGCCGAAGCTGACGAAACAGGTCTCCTTACCGGGGAAGAGCTCCTGAAGATACGTCATCTGATCAGGCTCTCCATGAAGATAAAAGAGGCGCTGAATTCGGAGAGGGAAAAATACCCTGTATTTTCATTGTTGACCCGCGAGATAAGGGATTTCACAGAGGAACTGGAGAGGCTCTCGGTCATTGATGATGACGGAAGGCTTTATGATTCCGCGTCCGAAAAACTCAAGACAGTCAGGGAGAAGATAAAGGAACTCCGGGAGACCATACGGAGGAAAGGTCATGCTCTTATCAACGACCCATCGATATCGGGGATGCTCCAGGAGAGGGTGATGACGATAAGGAACGGGAGGTATACGTTCCTTGTCCGTCCCGATGCGCTGAGCATCTTCCCCGGTTCGGTGGTAGACCGTTCTGTGTCCGGCAGCAGCGTATATATGGAGCCGAACTCGATGATCAGGCTCAACAATGAATTCACGTCCTGCAGGAACACCGAGATATATGAGGAACAGAGGATATTGAGGGAACTGACCTCAAGGATCCTGAAGAAGACAAAAGGGATATTGGATGCTGAGAAGATAATAGGCACCATAGACCTCTTTTATGCGCTTTCGGAAAAAAGGCGTCTGGACAGATGGAAGATGCCGGAGCTCTCTTCAAAGACCCTGTTCAGGTTCAAAAAGGCCCGTCACCCGCTCCTCTTTGACAAAGCGGTGCCCATAGATATCGAATGCGGCGATCAATACAGGATACTCGTCATAACGGGTCCCAACACGGGGGGCAAGACCGTTGCCCTTAAGACGGCCGGTGTCTGTGCGATCCTTGGATGGATGGGATTCCCGATACCTGCCGCCGAGGGATCTGTCCTCGGGGTGATCGGTGAGCTCTTCGCGGATATCGGAGATGAACAGAGCATAGAACAAAGCCTGTCCACATTCAGCGCTCATGTGAAGCATGTGACCGGTATACTGGACAGAGTCGGACCCGATTCCCTTGTGCTCCTGGACGAACTTGGAGCCGGGACCGATCCCGACGAGGGCGCTGCGCTCGGGATAGCCATCCTTGACTGGCTGAGGGAGAAGAAAGCCCTTGTCCTTGCCACGACCCACCACAATCCGATAAAACGTTTTGCGCTGGCAACGCCCTCGATAGAGACCGCGAGCGTCGAGTTCGACATTTCGACGCTATCCCCGACCTACAAAATACTCACGGGGATCCCGGGAAGAAGCAACGCCCTTCTCATAGCCGGCAAGCTCGGGATGCCCCGTGAAGTGATAAAAAGGGCCGAACAGGCCATTAGCGGCAAGGAAATATCGATGGAAGACCTCATCGCTGAGCTTCACGGAAAACGTGCGAAACTTGAAAAAGAGAGCGCCGAGGTCGAGAACTCCCTTAGGAAACTTGAAAAACTCAAGAAAGATTACGAGGAGAGGGTCCGCGAGATCGAGGAAAAGCGGGATGTGCTTATAGCAAATGCCGACAAAAAGGCCCTCAGCATAGTCAAAAACGCGGAGGAATCGGCCAGGGCCCTCATAAAGAAGCTCGGATCAGCTGAGGCTGAGTCTGCCGCAAGGCGTGAACTCGAAAAGAAGCGGAGCCACTTTCACAAGATAGAGAAGTCTGTCTTGAAAAGGGAAGAGAAAAAGATCATCCAACAGTCCGTCGCCGCTAAAAAAGAGCCCCTCAAAGAGGGAGATGCAGTCAGGATAATCGGTACGAAAGGCGTTGCCTATGTCCTCGAGATCAGGGGCAAAAAGGCCCTTGTCCAGGCAGGTGCGGCTCAGGTGGAGGTCCCGCTGACCAAACTTGCCCTCGTTACCGAGAAGGAGATCCCTCAGGCGGCTCCGGCGGTCCAGGCCAAGGTCTCCCGCCCGGTCGGAGTCCCGAGCGAGATAATGGTAAGGGGCATGACAAGAGACGAAGCGATACCGTTGGTCGAGCAGTACCTTGACCAGGCCTACAGGGCCGGATATGACTCAGTAGCGGTCATCCACGGCCGCGGCGAGGGCATATTGAGAAGAGAAGTACAGGAGCTCTGCAAAAGGATCCCATATGTGATAGATCACAAACTCGGCGGCCCCCGTGAGGGGGGGTATGGGGTTACGATCGTACGCTTCCGCAAATAAACAATTGGGATTTAGAGCGGCGCTAACTTAGCAAAGCTTGCGGAGCCTTCCTTCGACGTATTGGTATACGCCTTCGGAAGGCTCCGCTGCACGTTGCGTCGTTATCACTCGCTCTAAATCCCAATTGCGGCAATTGGGGCATCTCGCGGCGCTGATTTAGCAACATGCGATGCTCCTTCACCTCAACGTATGGGTATACGCCTCGGTTCGGAGCATCACAAGTTGAGTCGTCATCACTCGCGATCTGCCCCAATTGCGATATTGGTACTATCGTAAAACCTTAAAAGCGCGGCGCTGACTTAGAAAGGTTGGCGGCGAGGTCGTCCGCCGGAGAATTTGCAACGCTTTGCGATGCTCGCATTGCGGGGAATTTGCCGGGAGAGCCATCCGGCGGTAAATCAAAGTCTCTTTAACCGTCTTCCCCGAGTGCCTCAATCGTGAAAGGGTCTTTGGATCCTTGCTATGACTGGCTTTTTAGGCCCTAAACCCAAAGCCGCTGGATTCCCGTATAGAAGCATCCGGGAAAGACTGAAAGCTGGCCCAATGCAGGCAGCGACGGTGCTTTTGAACCTCCGCGGCCCTTGGCCGCAATTCCCCGCCCTTTGACCCCTACGACTGCTCGCCCATTGTTTGCGCCGGGCTTTTCCCGGCTGCCCTCATGACTGCCTCTCCGGCCCTTATTGAACTAAAACAATTTTAATTCTAAATAAATTCTTGTAAGTGGTGATATAATCACATACGATTAATAAAACCGCGCGTTTTTCGTGCGGATAAAAGGGAAAAGGAGATGTGCTGTGATGAGGGGCAGGTATAAAATAATATTTCTTGTAACGGCACTTATAGCCGCTATTGCTGTCTTCATCATATATGGGGCTTTTGAGAAATATTTTAATGATGTCTACAAGCACAACACGGAGCTCTCGATACTTGAGTCAAAAAAGGATTTCCTCAAATTTACTGTAGAGAACCAGATCATCCGCATCGAAGAAGAAACAGCCTATCAAGAGAGCCTCTTTAAAGATCTTAAAGACGAACTCTCACTTATTCTTGATACCCTTCCTCCGGCGAACAGCACAGAGCTG
>DBRW01000078.1 GCA_002306075.1 Synergistaceae bacterium UBA1358 | reverse complement strand
TATCTGACTCTGGTCGATGCTGGACGTCAGAAGTGCATATACGTGCTCGGGCTCGATGAGCACGGAGCGCAGATGAAGCTGTTCTGTGATATAGGAGTATGCGGCCATTGCAGCTACCGCCCCGTCTCCCGCAGCTGTCACGACCTGGCGGAGGTACTTGTCGCGGATGTCTCCAGCGGCGAAAATACCTTCCACCGATGTCTCCATCTTTTCGTTCGTCACGATCCACCCGGCGCCGGTCTGTTTTACAAGAGATCCGGGTTCGCCCAGGTAGGAGACGTTGGGCTCTGTGCCGACAAAGATGAATACTCCGGCTACAGGAAGATCTGAGATCTCGCCTGTCTTTACGTTCTTGAGGACGAGTTTCTCAACAAGACCCTCACCTTCGATCGATTCGACCACCGAGTTCCAGATCGGTACGATCTTCGGGTTCGAGAGTGCCTGTTCTATAGCAAGCCTGTCAGCGCGGAACTCATCGCGACGGTGGATTATGTATACCTTTGAGGCAAAGCGTGTAAGATAACCGGCTTCTTCGACAGCGACATTGCCGCCGCCGACTACTGCGATCGTCTCATCTTCAAAGAACGCCGCGTCACATACCGCACAGTAGCTTACCCCACCGCCGGTAAACTCTGCTTCGCCCTTGCATCCGAGTTTGCGGAAGCTCGCACCGGTCGCCAGTATTATCGCCTCAGCCTCGACCTCGCCCTTGTCTGTCAGGACGATCTTGCTTCCGTTGCGGATCTCGATCCCGGTAACTGTACAGTCCCTGAATTCGGTTTTGAAGTGTTCGGCATGATTCCTGAAGGTTTTGCCGAGATCAGAACCAGATGAGTGTATCGTTCCGGGCCAGTTTTCTATCTCGTCTGTAATATTGATCTGTCCGCCGGGAATGCCTTTTTCGAGAAGCAGGACATCAAGCCCGGCTCTGCGGCCGTAAATGGCAGACGTCAGTCCTGCCGGACCCGCTCCGATGATAACAAGCTCCCTTTTCTCCATATAAAACGCTCCCTCTCATAGAAATTTGCAAATAATTTCAATAACTTTCTGGATTCTATACTATTGCACTGTTTTTTTCCACGTTAAATGTCTTAATATCCCGTTATAGTCAAAAATTTTGTTCATCAGAACTAAATCCTGCGGTGCAATCGACATCAGGAGTTTGGCCTGCTCGTCTCCAGCGATCTCAAAACCAAGGATGCCGCCTGTTTTTAAAAATTTCGGCAGCCCTGAGAACAGAAGACTGTAAACATCAATACCTTCCTCTCCGCCGTCGAGCGCCTCGAGAGGTTCGTTATCCCTGACATCGGGCATGAGTCCTTCTATTTCATGCGAAGGGATATAGGGCGGATTTGCGACAATAAAGTCAAGCGACTCGTGCCCGATATTGCAAAGAGACGGATCGGAATTAAGAATGAGTTTGAATTTTGATTCTAAATTATATTTCTTTGCGTTTAAAACTGCCCAACGTAGTGCTGTCTCGCTGGAGTCGACTCCATACCCGGATAGATCGTCATTCTCCAATATCATTGTGATCCCAATGCACCCGCTTCCAGTACACCAGTCGGCAAAACGTGATGCTTCGGGACACGCTCTGAGCATCTCCTCGACAAGAAGCTCCGTCTCCGGTCTCGGGATCAGACATCCTTCCCCGACTTCAAAGGGCCTTCCGTAAAATTCAGCTTCACCTATGATATAGGACAGGGGTATCCTTCTGGCTCTTTTCTCTGCCATAGACAAAATTCCCACACATTTCTGCGTGGGAATTTCCATATCGTCTTTGGCTATGAGGAGCGCCCTTTCTATCCCGAGCGTTTTCGAGAGGATCAGGTCAATGGTGTAGTATGGCCTCTCTATCCCTTCTTTAAGGAGTATGCCCAGACATTGGGAACGAAGATCCGACAGTTTCAAAATACTTGATACCTACACAGTCAGCATTTTAAGCTTTTCCGCCTGGTCGGCATCCGAGAGTGCGCGTATCAGCTCATAGATGTCTCCGTCCATGACCTGGTCAAGCTTGTAAAGCGTAAGGTTTATCCTGTGGTCGGAGATTCGGTTCTGAGGATAATTGTATGTCCTGATACGTTCTGAGCGGTCTCCTGTCCCGACCTGCCCCTTCCTCTCGGCAGCCATTTCCGCGTTCTGCCTCTGCAGTTCGGCGTCGTATAGCTTCGTCCTCAGGAACTGCATCGCCTTTGCCCTGTTCTTGATCTGTGATCTCTCATCCTGGCACGTTACGACTATACCGGTCGGAAGGTGTGTTATCCTCACCGCGGAGTCCGTCATGTTGACATGCTGTCCGCCTGCACCGCTGGCCCGGTAGGTGTCGATCTTGAGATCTTCGGGACGGACTTCGATGTCTACGTCCGCTGCTTCGGGCAGCACTGCCACGGTCGCCGTGGATGTATGTATGCGTCCGCTTGCCTCTGTCTCGGGCACACGCTGTACCCTGTGCACACCGCTTTCGAACTTCAGGCTGCTGTACGCTCCCGGTCCGTCTATCCTGAAGATTATTTCCTTGTATCCGCCTATGCCGGTCTCGCTTGCGGAGATGATCTCGGTCTTCCACCTCTGGCGTTCGGCAAATCTCGTATACATACGGAAAAGGTTGGCGGCAAACAGTGCCGCTTCGTCTCCTCCCGCACCTCCCCTAATCTCGATGATGACGCTCCTGTCATCGTTGATATCCTTGGGCAGCAGGAGGATCTGGATCTGCCTTTCCAGGTCCTTTAGCTCAGATTCCAAAAGAACAAGCTCTTCCTTTGCAAGCTCGGCCATCTCCTTGTCGTCCCCGGCGATCATTTCTTTCGAGTCCTTGATCTGCTTGAGGACAGACTCGTAGCGCATGAACGCATCTACGATCGGAGTCAGGTCGACGTGCTTCTTTCCGAGAGACTGCATCTCCTGTGGGTCGTTAGCGACCTCTGGGTCGGCCATTCGAGCCTCTATCTCTTTATAGCTCTGTTCGATCTCCCTTAACTTATCCATCAATTCCATATGTCGTTACACCACCTGTTTTAATTGCAGGACGTTCCTTCCTGCGTAAAACTGCGGCAATATCTGCCGTGTGAAGCTGTCATAAAGACTGGCAATCGATCGCTAAAAGCAGGCGGAGAAAGCGTCCGCCGGTGAATTAGCGACGAAGATCCCGTTGTGGTGAATTTGCAGCCAGAGGCTGCAAATTCACCACTGATGCAATTCCCACCGGCCTTCACAACTGCTTCACACGACATGCTTCTGTCGCAGTTTCACGCCGGTGATCTTCCGGCAGCTTCACTATTTCTTACTGCTGCTCAGCCGCCTCTTCAACTGCTTTGTCAGTCAGGGGCTCCGTGACTCCTTTCGGGTCCAAAGCCAGATCCAGCGCGGCTATCGCCACCTCGATCTGATCGATCCTTGGCTCCCTTGTTGTCATATACTGCAGCGAAAGGGCCGGCATTATGCAGTATCTTCCCCATGTATCGGAGTTTGACGCACTTTTTATAAACTCATATGAGATCCCTATCACGAGCGGCAGCAGAAGGACCCTGCTTCCTATCCTCCACAGCAGTGATCCTCCGCCTATTGCGGAGAATACTATTATGCTGACAAAGATAACCACCAGCAGGAATGAGGTCCCACAGCGCCTGTGTATCCTCGAGAACTTCGCTACGTTCTCGGGAGTGAGTTCGGATCCGTTCTCATAAGCGTTTATAGCCTTGTGCTCCGCTCCGTGGTACGCGAAGACCTGCTTTATGTCCTTCCAAAGTCCGATCATCGCGACGTAACCGATAAAAATCAGGCCCCTCAGTATGCCCTCGGCGATGTTTTTTGTAATATGTGAAAGGCCAAAATGTGACGTCAGATATTCAGAAACAAGCATAGGCAGCGCCACAAAAAGTCCCGCGACTAAAACGACAGCAACTGCAATTGCCCCTGCCATCTCAAGCGGAGTGATGTTGTCCTCCTCGCCGAGGCTGATCTCGGCTGAAAGAGAGAGTGCCTTCATACCTATCCTGATCATCTCAACCATGGTGGCAAAGCCACGGATGACCGGGTATTTCCATATTCCCCTTTTGACCCACTCAGAGCCGAGCCATGCCTTGAGCCAGATGGAACCTCCCGGTTCCCTGACCGCCAGCCCCCAATGTTCCGGGCCTTTCATAAGCACTCCCTCTATGACGGCCTGACCGCCTACCGGTATCTTTTTTGGCACAGCAAACGCAGCGGATAAGGTCATCCGCCGCAGAACTGTTATTATATCCTTCATTCAGACAACATCTTCTCCATGCTTACATACGGCTCACCGCATGAGTGAGCTTCTTTGCATATCCCTTCTACAACGCAGGAAGGCCCGGCTAGATCAAATATATCCGGAGCTGCGTTTCTTGCCAGCATCAGCATTTTTCTTGCCAGTTCCCTGATCTCCCACTGAGCTCTTTTACAAAGCCTCAGAGAGAAGAAATGGTGCAGTTCGCGTGCGTTCATCGTCATAACGAGCCTGGTCTCAGTCCCGTGCGGCAATATGAATCGCGCGTCCTCTTTCGGGATCCCAAGAGATACAAGCTGCTCGTAACAACTCCAGGCATCTCTTGTCTGCTTGATAAAGAGATCATGCGCCTCTTCATTCTCAAGTACTGATGGAGGCACTATGCATGTCTGTCCGGACATACCGACGTACCGCTGGCTCTGCTGGGAATAGCTTGCCAGTCTGTGCCTTACCAGCTGGTGTGTCGCGACCCTGCTTACTCCCTCTATGGCAAATGTAAATGAAACATGCTCAAATGGCGAAAGATGACCTGACTCTCTCAGCATCTTCAAAAATGAGACTGTCTTTTTCTCGTCAAGGCCTTCAAGGATATCCACAGCCCCTGAAGGACTGTAACAAATTTTTGCTGCGGCAGCGACCACTGTCGCGGCATCCGGGGTGCTTGCGATCAATTCAACTTCTATCGGCAAGGAGAGAGCCTCCTTTCGTCATGTGGAATATCCAGGTCAGTACGGGTCGGGAATTACTAGAAAAAAGAGGGGAGCGGCATGCTCCCCTCGTGGGTGAAAGCTATTCTTCTGTACCCTCTTTTGCGCTCTTCTGTCCGTAGTTCACGCCTGCGTATTTCTGACGGAATTTCTCGAGTCGTCCGGCTTCTATCACGCGACCCTTTTTACCTGTGTAGAAAGGGTGACATGCGTTACAGACCGAAACCCTCATGTCTCCTGTTGTCGACCTGGTCTCGAATGTATTGCCGCAGGCGCAGGTGACCTTGCAGGTTTCGTATTTCGGATGTATATCCTTTTTCAATATATTGCACCTCCAGATGTTCTGATACGTCTAACATACAGCTGTACATTATATTGCAGGTTGCATAAAGACGCAAGTAAAATTACACACTGTTTTCCCTTAAAAAATTTGCTGAGCAATGCTCGGCCATCGCTCAGCAAGCCCCTAAACTTTACTAAGCGAGTATCCCCGTTTTGGTTCGGCCTTTACGGGTACGTTCAGCACATCTACGCCTTCCATGACTTCGACCAGCCTCTTTTCAAGCCTGTCGGCGTCCTCCTGCATACATTCGCATACGATCGAGTCATGTATCTGAAGCACCGTCTTCGCCCCTTTGAACTCTTCTTTGATGACCTTATCGAACCTCATGATGGCTATTTTGGCGATGTCGGACGCGGCGCTCTGTATGGGAGTGTTCACTGCCACCCTGTCAATCGGGTTGTTGCCCCTTCCCGCAGTCGTCGCAACTTCGGCAAGCGGCCTTATGCGTCCGAATATCGAACGGGTATAGCCTGCCTCTTTTGCCTCCCTTACGCTCTTCTCAAGATACCCTTTAACGTTTGGAAGGACGCTGAAGTACCTTTCGACCATAGCGGCCGCCTGCGGCCGTGATATGCCGAGCCGCTGAGCAAGTCCGTGGGCCCCCATGCCGTACAGCAGGCCGAAATTGACCACCTTGGCGAACCTCCTCTGCTCCTGGGTTATCTCTTCGGAAGGAAGTCCGAATACCCATGAGGCCGTCTCCATATGAACGTCACGGCCCTCCGAGAAAGCTTTCAGCAGCATCTTCTCTCCGGAAAGATGGGCAAGCACCCTCAGTTCTATCTGGGAATAGTCTGCCGCGACAAAGATCTTCCCTTCTCCGGATGGCACAAAGCAGTCCCTGAACCTCGTGGCCCATTTGCCGAACACCGGCATGTTCTGAACGTTGGGATCCCTGCTTGAAAGGCGTCCCGTGCCTGTGGAAAGATGGTCAAAGGTTGAGTGGATCATCCCCTCTCCCGCCCTTGCCGCAGCAAGGAAAGGCAACACAAAACCGGAGAGTATTTTTGCCTCTTCACGATACTCTATTATCTTGTTGGGAACAACGCAAAGCGGCTCGGGAAGCCGGGCCAGCTCTTCAAGGACGCTCATGTCCGTGGAATATCCTGTCTGTGTTTTCTTTATGGGAGGGAGGTGGAGATGTTCAAACAACAGCCATCCCACCTGTTTTGGTGAGTTAAGGTTAATACTCTCACCCACTAATTCTTCAATATCTTTTTCCGTCTGGGTGATAGCCTCCACGAGATCCTCCTCCATCGAAACAAGTTTCTCTGTGTCGGCATATATCCCGTTCCTTTGCAGGTTGGCAAGGGCTGCAGAAAGGGGGAGGTCCAGTTCTTTCATAAGTTTGTCCAGGCCGAATTTTTTTATCTCAGGTTCGAAGACATCCCACATCGTGAAAAGCTCAGAGGCAAGCTTCTTCCCTGCGGGAAGCTTTCTGCCTAGGGTCTTCTCTATCGCGCTGCCGCCTCTGTCCGGGTGCAGAAGATAGTGTGCCACCTCTACATCCTTTATCCTTTCCGCAGGAGGAAGCGGAATGTCATATTTTGCAAGCATCTCCCTGTATCCGAATAGAGTAAGGCTGCCGCTTTCGCACCAGACAGACCACTTCTTCATAGTATTGTTATCGTCTGGATCGAGCATTGCAGTCCTGCCTGCCCTGTCAAAAAGACAAAAGACGGTTTTTCCATCGGTCACGGCAGCCATTGCAAGTTCCGGCGCTTCGAAAAGGTCATCATATCCTGTCACTGTTCCCTCAGGGATATATCCTATCTCGATGACAGGCGTGACTGCCGGGCCTTTATTTTTTATAACCACAGCGGATTTCTTGATGCTTGCCTTACTTGTCGTATCTTTTGATTCAGGCATCAACCGGTCCATAAGCCTCCTTAGGCTTAATCTTGTACACAGTTCCGCCAGGGTCTCTTTGTCCGGATCTTTCATGATGAGTTCGTCGAGTGGCACGCTTTCGGTCAGCTGCGGGATTATCAGGTCTCTGCTTGAATAGGCCAGTTGCCTGTTCTCTTCTAGCTTTGACCTTCTGCTCTTCGATATTTCGTCCAGATTTTCAAAGATGCCTTCCAAAGAACCAAATCTGCCGATGAGTTCCTTTGCCGTCTTATCACCTATCCCGGGCACCCCGGGAATATTGTCGACCGCGTCCCCGACGAGCGCAAGGTAATCGACCATTGCCTCGGGCCTGAAGCCATACTCCTCTGTGAAATTCTCTCTGTCGTATATTTTAAAGTCGCTTACCCCTTTTGACGGGCGTATTATCTTTATGTTGCCGTTTATGACCTGGAAGAGGTCCTTGTCAGCGGAAAATATAGATACGTTCCATCCATCGTCCGAAGCACTTCTGGCAGTGGAGACTATGTAATCGTCGGCCTCCATGCCCTCCCTTATGAAGACAGGTATGCCCATGGCCCTGCTTATGTCGATGATAAGCGGAAGCTGCACCTTGAAACCCTCAGGTGTAGGTCTTCTGCCTTCCTTGTATTCCTTGAAGAGTTCATGACGTCTCGTAGGCCCCTTAGGATCGAAGAAGAGTCCGACCCTGTCGGGCTTCCACTTGTCAAGTCCGTTCAGCAGCATAGTTGTGAAACCTACGACGGCATTGGTGGGAGTTCCGTCAGCGGCGGTCAGTGTCTCGGGAAGAGCGTAAAACCCCCTGAAGGCAAGTCCGTGTCCGTCTATTAGAAGCATTTTTTTGTCCATGATTATCATCCTCTGCATAATAGGCTGCTTCACCTATGTACGCACTACATTGTAAAGGCAAAGGAGGAGAGAGACAATGTTGAGGCTAAAACAACGGAGGATATGCAACACTTCGCATTGCGGTGAGTTCGCGACATTCGTCGCTGGAGAATCTGTAATGCTCCGCATTACGGAAAAACGCGGCCAAAGGCCGCGTAGATAAGATCTTTAAGTATTATTGTCCAATTTACCGCAGCATGATTTTTGCTGTAATTTCTCCGCGACAAGGTTTTCGTAGCAAATTCACCGGCGGACGATGTATTCTCAAGCTGTTCCGGCAGCCGCTCGTCCGCCTTATCTTTAGATCAGTCCGTAATAGTCCAGCCTATTCCGGCACTCTTTCCTTCCGAGCTGTGCGGCTACTTCGAATACACCCGGACTGACTTTTCTTCCTGTCAGCGCCCATCTGAGCGGGAGGGCCACTTCTTTCATGCTGCTTTCGTTGGCTTCGACCCAGGACTTGGCAAAGGCTTCCATGCTCTCAGGGGTGAATGCTTCGATATCAAGCAGTTCTCCGTAGAATTTCTTAAGTACGGGACGGCGCTCTTCCTTTATGTCGTCTGCCTTGTATCTCTCCTTGACGACGTCAAAGCTTATAAAGTAGTCACTGTATTCTGCTAGCTGGAGCGTTGTCTGGCCTCTGCCGCCCATCGTCTTAAGGGAGGATGCAAGGTAATCATCTGAAAAGCCGCTGATATCGAATCCCAGGTTTTTCCAGAACGGTTTGATTATCTCAAGGAGTTTATATGGATCCATGATCTTCATCTGTTCCTGGTTGATGTGGTTGAGCTTATCCATGTCCAGTACCGCCGGTTTCTTTGTCACAAAAGAGATCTCAAAGAGCTCGACGGCCTCTTCGCGCGTGAATATCTCCTGCCCGTTTTTCGGTGACCATCCAAGCAGTGCAAGGAAGTTGAATACTCCATCCGGGAGATATCCGAGATCGTTATACTCGAAGACGCTCGTAGCCCCCTGGCGTTTGGAAAGCTTCTTCTTGTCCTTGCCAAGGATCATCGGGAGGTGTGCAAATTTGGGGGGCTCGAACCCAAGGGCCTGATAGATCAGCAGTTGCTTGGGAGTGTTGATAATATGATCCTCTCCGCGGATGACCATGTTTATGTTCATCGTATAGTCGTCGATAACAACGGCGTAGTTATATGTCGGCATACCGTCCCTTTTGAGGATGACGATATCTTTTATCGTTCCGTCCTGATTGACTGATGCATTTTCGCTCATTACCTCGATATGTCCGTATACTTCATCATCAAAGGTGACAAGCTTGCCAGCAGGAACTTTGAACAGGACCGCACCGTCTTCTTTGTAGGCAAGCCCCGCCTCAAGGAGCTGATCTGCATATTTCGTATATAGGTCCATGCGTTCTGACTGTCTGTAGGGGCCATACTTTCCCGGCTTGTCGGGACCTTCGTCCCAGTCAAGCCCCATCCATCTCATGCCGTCCATTATCGACTGCTCATACTCAGCTGTCGAACGTTCTCTGTCTGTGTCTTCTATGCGAAGTACAAAAGTCCCCCCGTTGTGGCGCGCATACAGCCAGTTAAAAAGGGCTGTGTGGGCTCCCCCTATATGAAGAGATCCTGTGGGGCTTGGAGCAAATCTAACGCGTACATCACTTGACATAAAAAAACCTCCGGTAGTTTATCAAATATGACGGAGAAAACTTCCGTCTGTGGATCTGTGGCAACTATGCCACGGGGAATTCAGTCTTTATCTATTGATCAATTATCTATGTCGTCCCCGGACGATCATCGACGGAGACCTGGTGTCTCTAGGTCATTGCTATTACTGGATTTATAGATCCAAAACCATTGCCGCTGGATTCCCGGTCGGATCATTCGGGAACGACGGTAACGGGGTTCGGTCCTTAAAGTTCTACAACGACCGCTTGCCAATAGCTTACCAGCCTTCTTGCCGTACTTTTACGCTTTTACAACCGCTTCACTCGGCATATTTTCGCCGCAGCTTCACGCCGATGGTTTTACGGCAGTTTCACCGTTTTTTACGATCGCTCAGCTATTGCTCTGCCGGTCCTTACTTATTCTGCTTCCCCCACGAATCTTTTAATGAAACCGTAAGGTTGAAAACAGGTCTTTCCGGCGAGCTTTCATAGTCGGCACAGAAATATCCGTGGCGGAGGAACTGGAACCTGTCCATTGGCTTTGCACTGGCCAGGATGGGTTCTACCAATGCATCCTCGATCACGACAAGCGAATTTGGATCAAGGTAATCCTTGTAGTCCTTGCCTTCCTCCATATCGTTCATATTTCTAAGGGTAAAGAGATGGCCGTAAAGGTTGACCCTTGCTCTGACAGCTTCTCCTGCCCATGCCCAGTGGAGGGTCCCTTTTATCTTCCGTCCGTCGGGAGCGTCTCCTCCCCTGCTGTCCATGTCGACCGTGCAGCGGAGTTCTACGACTTCTCCATTTTCATCCTTGACAACATCATTACACTTGATGATGTAAGCATATTTTAGACGGACCTCTTTATCGGGAGCCAGACGGAAGAAGCCTTTTACAGGTTCCTCCATGAAGTCGTCGCGTTCTATATAGATCTCTTTCCCGATCCTTATCTTCCTGCTTCCCGCGCCAGCGTCTTCGGGGTTGTTTTCAGCCTCAAGTTCGTCAACAAAACCCTCGGGCCAGTTCTCAAGTACGACCTTAAGGGGACGGAGGACGGCCATCCCTCGCTGCGCTGTCTTGTTGAGCTCTTCCCTCAGACAGTGCTGCAGCAGTTCGACATCGACCAGACTGTCCGCTTTTGCAACGCCTATCTCTTTGCAGAATCGTCTTATGGACTCCGGTGTATACCCTCTGCGCCTGAATCCGCAGATGGTAGGCATCCTTGGGTCATCCCACCCGGAGACTATTCCTGTCGTGACCAGTTCCAGCAGCTTACGCTTGCTCATAAGCGTATATGTGAGGTTAAGGCGAGCAAATTCGTACTGATGCGGAACATGCGGAACGTCTACGTTTTCGATGAACCAGTCATAAAGCGGCCTGTGATCCTGGAATTCCAGCGTGCATATAGAGTGTGTGACACCCTCTATCGCGTCCTCATATCCGTGCGCGAAATCATACATCGGATAGACGCACCACTTATCCCCTGTTCTGTGGTGGCTTCTCTTGAGTATCCTGTAGATGACCGGGTCTCTCATGTTGAGGTTGCTGCTGGACATGTCTATCTTGGCTCTCAGCACTCTGGAACCCTCTTCAAATTCACCGTTTGTCATCCGCATAAAGAGGTCCAGATTCTCCTCGATGCTTCTGTTCCTGTGTGGAGAATCCTCTCCAGGTTTTGTCAGCGTGCCCCTTTTCAGACGGATCTCATCGGCGCTCTGGTCATCGACATAGGCTTTGCCCGCTTTGATAAGGTCTATCGCCCATTTGTGGAACTGGTCAAAGTAGTCAGAGGCATATCGTAAGTTGGCCCATTCGAACCCGAGCCACTTCACATCTTCCATTATGGATTCGACATACTCTGTCTCCTCTTTCGCAGGATTGGTGTCGTCAAAACGAAGGTTGCACTCTCCGCCGAACTGTTTCGCCAGACCAAAATTGAGGCATATAGATTTCGCATGCCCGATGTGCAGGTAGCCGTTGGGTTCAGGCGGGAACCTGGTAATGACCTTCTTTACCACTCCGTTTTCAAGGTCTTTTGTAATTATCTCTTCAAGAAAATTCAGGCTCTTTGCTCCCTCTTCAGAAGCCATTGCAAATTCCTCCAATACTGCTTTCATTATGCCTATCAAAGTATGTCAAATATAAAGTTTACCATATAAAACCGAACATGCCACCAACCGTTAAAACAAGTGGCAATGCTCCCTCGGTAACAGTTCAGGCACGTCTTTAGAACGCGGCAGTCTCCATCGATATCCTTATTCCCTCAAATACGACCAGAAGTGTCGCTGTGACCGTCAGTATTATATAGAGCCACATCCCGCCGTTCTTTATCCTGATGAATCTTTCAAGCAGCTCCTTTACTTTCCAGCAGACAGTGACACCGAACACACGGATAAACAGGACAGTCGACCAAAACGCCGCAAAGTTGACGGACTGGGCCCACCATGAGATGCTGAATCCCGCATTGAGACCCTTGAAAAATCCCCACGGGAAAAATATGTGGGTCACCAATGCGACCACAAGAAAAGCTCTGAAGATCGACCAAAGCTGCAGTGTCGACCTGGGCGCTCCGTTGAAATCGGGGAGCTCGCAGTTTTCAAGCAGGGAACAGCCGAAACCGGCATTGCTGTGAGGTATGCGGCTGAATATCACAAAAACGAAGATCAGCGTACCGGTAAGCGAAAAAGGTACCGATGCCGACATGTGCTGAGCATTCGTGAAAGTGTTGAGACTGAACGGGTCTCCCTGGACCCCGCTGGCCGAATAGTAAAAGCCTATTGACACAAAAGCAGCCATCATAGGAACGATAAGCGCGATAAGCTCGTCCGTCATCCTCTTTGCGGTCGCCTCGGCTGCGGAAGTTCCAAGAGACAGAACAGAGAGTATCGCAAGTGTCTCCGACAGAAGGGCAAACTGCAATATCTGCATCAGGTCTCCCCCGTTGTCCATAACAGGTACAAAAGAAAAGAATGGTATGCTTGCCGCAACAGGGATCAGTCCGGCAAGGGCCAGGCAGGGCAGGTATATCGAAAGTCTGACTGCAGCGTTTTCCGGAAGGTTTATTGGGGCAGTAATGGACCTGAATATGTCGCGAAGAGGGATGAAAGAGACGATCATGCCTCGCCTGTTCAGTGTCTTGCCCGACAAAAATGTATGGATGGCCTCTGCGAAAAGGGCCACTGCAAGCGTTACCAGCATCAGCACCCATGATGAAAAATAACCAAGCAATCTGATGGACAAGTTATTCATTTATTATTCGCCTCCGTTGCCGGAAAAGAGCGCAACTGCAAAAAAGATAAAGAGCACGACCATTGAAAGAACGTGCAAAAAGGGGAAATCAAACCATGGCCCCATTATTTTGTCTCTCAGCATTGCCGTCCTCTGTTCGAATGTCCCCTCATCCCGATCTTCCCGGCACCCGCGCATCTTTTTGCTGCTGATAAGGCTTCCGCCCGTTTTCTTTTTGATCACATATATCAATAAACAAAAAATGACTGCTGACAAAAGAAATATCTTTATCCACGCAGTAAAATTCCAGATGAAATATCCTGTCTCCAATATCGAGATCATTCGGAAACTCCCCCCTGATGGATGGCGTTGACCAACTGCCCTTTGTTAAGGAGAGAATAAACAGAAGGAGATACCATTGAGTTTATGAAGAGCGACGGCGTTATCGTCGAAAAAAACAGAAATACAAAAAGCA
>DBRW01000028.1 GCA_002306075.1 Synergistaceae bacterium UBA1358 | reverse complement strand
CACATGTCGGGCGCACTATAAAAATGGCGGATCCCTATGGATCCGCCATCTGATTTACCACGTATTACATCATGACCTGATGCTAAGCCTGCTTTTTATCAGGCATTGACCATGCTATTGCCATAAATATGATACCCATAAGCAGAAGTCCCGGGTATCCTATCTCCGTTACAGAGGGGAATTTGTCCGATATCTTAAAGAGAGTCAGTTTCCCCATGTTCATTGCCTCAAATATACCCATCGCCTCAAAATTCCCGTACATCAACGAGAATATCAGGGCCCCAAATATCCCGCCGAGAGCTATCATGAGTGCCTGTTTACAGATATCTGTGCCGATGGCTGCGAATGACGTTCCCGGGCATGAGCCTACCATACCAAATCCTATTCCGAAGATCAGCCCCCCGATCACCACCGCCAGGTTCATTGTCTTGACGCTCAGATGTGAGAGGTCGAGTACGCCGACCATGTTGAAAAGGAAAAGCAGCACATTTGAAAGTCCTATAGCAAAGAGTATTATCTTAAAAATAGTGAGGTCTTCCAGTCTGAGCATCTGACGCATTCTGACAGGACTTGCAGCATCGGAGAGATATAGCGCGGCTCCGAATAACGTCCCTGTTGCGAGCCCGATAAAAAGATCCATCTTTATACCTCCTGTCCTATCCAAGCTTCTTCAGCGCTTTGGCTACAGGTATCGCCACTGCGAAGGCACATGCGGCAAAGACAAAACCACTTATGCTGCCCTGCATTATCCCGCTCATCATGTGACCGCTCGTACATCCGTCGGCAAGCCTGGCGCCAAAAACAAAAATAAAGCCGCCAACGAATTCACGTATGTAATACTTCTCAAATGCAGACTTTGGTCCGGCAGCCCTAAGCGCATCCTGCTTCATCTTATTCTTTTTGTTGGGATCGATGCTCCATGCGATGAATCCGCCCAGCGGAATGGCAAGCAGAAATACCATCGCAAAATTGAGAGGGTTCTTTATATTTTTTGCCAGAGAACCTCCGCTCTTGTCATAATAGGCATTAGTACTGCTATATCCGCTCTTCCTTGAGCTGTCCTCCGTTATGACCGAGGGGTCAACAACACTGTGGATCATTCCTCCTATCATCGAAAACTGGGTCGAGACTCCGACAGGTTTGATCACGAGGACTGAAACCGCAAAGACTAATCCCAGAAACACCGCTTTGAAAACCCAACTGCTCGATTTTCCTTTCATATCCACCATTGGCCTCCTCTACAATAATATAAATTTTAAAAATATTTATTTATACAGCTATTATACATGACGCAGCTGCCGCCGTTTGTGACAAAGTCACACGGACCCATGGTTATGATCAGCGGAAACACCAACTCCGCCTTGTAATTTCGAATTTGGTATCCTTTGACAGGGAACGCCGCTAAAAATCGGCTGTCCTAAAAAATGGAATAAAAATTTTTAAGAGTAATTACAAAAATACCCTTTGTCCGGGCTGTTGATATGTATGCCGGAAAAGAGTCTTAGAAACGATCCGGGCAGGGATCGACGGTTGCCAGGAAAGCAGGTCAAATCCGGTGACTTATTTATAGGATCATGTGTGCGGCATCAGAGCTGCCTGCCGCCGGATACAGCGACATTCCGGGCAGGCAGTGTGTATCACACCGACGCTCTTGGGAGCAGAAATGGTCACTGCCCCTAAAGATCACTTAGCTAACCCGTAGATCATACTTACGTCCTGTATGAAAATAATTCCTTTCCCCGGTTTGTCTATCTCCATCTTTTCCCTGATGGAAGAAACTATCGCGTCAGCACTCTTTTTATCGGAAATGATGAGAACTATCTCCTTCTCAGGCTCTATGTCCATAAAAAAGAGTCTGCTCGTCTCATGAATGCCCGACCCCCTGGCGTTGATCACCGTCCCGCCCTTTGATCCTGCCGCAGTTGCGGCATCGATCACATGTTCCGCCTTTCCCTTGTCGACTACCACTGTTATAGCGCAGTACACCGCCTCTTCCCCCCGTTCCTCCGTGTCTCTTTCGGCAGCTTTGCATCCTACGGATCCTATCATCTCATTCACCGGAACAGTGAAAGCTATTCCGTGGTTCGGCCTGTCAAACTCAAATTTTCTATCAAGTGCCTCCAATGCCGATCTGGCCGTCATCGTATTTGCTCCCATCAGCACGATCTCTTTCCGGATATCCGACAGGCCAAACAGATCAGCTATCAGATTGTTTGCCGTTCCTTTGCCCAAAAGTATAGTCCCTCCGGTAATGCCGTGTTTTTTCGCTTCCTGCATCACCTTGCTGCCCTTCCCGAAATTTACTATTGCCCAGATGAGCTCAAAGCATGCTTTTCCTGTGTCATTTACCATCACTTTTCAGACCTTCTTTCTTCGATTTCATCTGAAAGGCCGCTCCCAGAAGCTGAAGGGCGATTATTGGAGTCATTGCTACCATCGCTATGACCCCGAAACCGTCCGAGAGGATGCTTGCTGTATCCACCGCATCAGCGACACCCTGGGCAAAAGCAAGGACAAATGTCGCGGTCATGGGTCCAGAAGCCACGCCTCCCGAATCAAACGCGATACCCACAAAGAGTCTGGGTACATAGTATGACAGCGCTATGGATATTATGTAGCCGGGAAGGAGAAAATGCCAGATATTCAACCGGGGACTGAGGATGTTGACCACGGCAAAGACCACCGCCGCTCCGACACCTATGCTCAGTGTCCCCATTACAAGGCTTCTTTTGACGTAGCCGCTGGTAACATTTTCGATCTGGTGCGTCAGTACGTAGACGGCCGGCTCGGCGAGCACAGTGACAAGGCCCAGGATGAACCCCACAGATATGAGATAAATTTTATTTTCTATCATGGTGAGATTTCGTCCTATAAGGCTTCCCACTTCCATGAATCCACCGTTGACACCCACAAGAAAGAGGACAAGGCCGACAAAGGCATAGACAAGGCCGTTCGTGATCCTTATTACAGCTCTGGATGACAGCCTGAAGGAGATCTTCTGGAATACCGCGAAGATAATGATCACAGGCAAAAGCGCCGATATCACTTCCAGCGAAATTGACGGGACCTTTGCAAAGAAGGGGGCCATTATCGAATGATAGGAAGCGTCGTTGACCGGAAGGGCCCCTGTGAGTTTCTCGGTCTTTGACAGTATCCCCATCAGCATGACCCCTATTATGGCTCCTACAGACGCGATCCCCACCATTCCGAAGCTGTCTATCTCGGAGGCCTTGCTGTCTTTCTGCAGTGCCGAGACCCCCGCAGCAAGAGCCAGTATGAAGGGCACCGTCACGGCCCCCGTGGTGGCACCCGAAGCATCAAAGGATATCGCCATAAATTCGGTCGGCGTGAAATAAGCAAGTAAAAAAACGATAAAATAGAGAATCGTGAATATCTTTTTGATGTGCAGGTTGTAGAGTATCCTGAGAAAACCCAGGGCCAGCATAAGCGCTATCCCCGCCGACACTACCACTACGATACCATTCTTCCCTATATTGCCCGCGGTCACGCTGTCCACCTGCTGAGCCAGTATGTGAAGATCCGGCTCCGCGACGGATATCACGAATCCAAGCACCAGACCGGCTGCTATAACGACCGCGAGCTTGTTCGTCTTCGCTATCGCAGACCCCATCAGACTGCCTATCTGGGTTATCCCGATGTCGACCCCGAGAAGGAATATCGTCAAACCGGCAACGATCAAAATTGCGCCAACGACGAATCTTGCATAAAGGTCAGTGCCAAGGGGAGTGACGGTGAAGTTAAGGATGGTGACTATAAAAGTTATCGGCAGGACCGCCAGAAGGACCTCTTTGAGTTTTTCTGTGATCACATTCAAATGATAAAACTCCCTTCAGGATAAGCGGTTCTCTCCGGTCCGCATACGGACCCGGCCAATAAATAATGCCTTACTGATTATAACAAATGCTGCAGAGTAAAACGACCCCGTCGCTTTACGTTATGTGATAAAATTTGAACATCAAGAGCGATTATTCTGTAAATTAAAAAAGTTGTATAATAATTACTTTAGATACTAAATTTTATGGGCAGACAGAGAGTAATGGTTTTTACTACACTACCCCTGAGCTTATCATACTAGGTGATGAGATGGAAAAGCCGTTTGAATTCACGGAAAGACTGTGTCGTGAATTTGTTGAGAAGGTTTCACAATTGATTTTTTGTGTCGACATGGACGACAATCTTATCTATGTCAACGAGTGTTGGAAAGCAAAGCTCGGCTACAGCGAAGAAGAGACCTGCCGTATGACCGTGTGGGACATCATACACCCGGACCATATTGAAAGATGCAGGCAGTATCTCACCCTTGCCAAGAAAGGCAGTGCGCCGGACTCCGCAAAAGAAACCGTCAAAACAATATTCATCTCAAAGGCAAGAGAACCTTTAAAGGTTGAAATGAACGCCGGCTGTCTCCTTGAATGCTGCAACGGGCAAAATGTCATAATGTGCTCCTTCAATGACATTTCCGCCAGGCCAAAGGCTGAGGAAAGGATCACATACCTGGCCGGACTCGTCGAACAGAGCGACGATATGATAGCCTTCAAAGACCTGGACCTTAAGGTAGTCGCCGCAAATGATTCGTACGCAAAACTGTCCGGCCATTCTTCGGCCCGGGATATCCTGGGAAAGAACTGTGCCGAAATTTTCGGGTTTTCGCCGGACGCGGATCCCGGGAAATTTTATCTGGAACGGGATATGGAGGCGCAGCAACTCAAACCGGGAGATTACCTGCTCGTAGAAAATATCATCGACCTGCCGAAATTCAAAGACAGGCACATCATCTCAAAAAAATTCCCCGTATATAACTCTGCCGGCAATTTGATTGGGACAGGAGACATAATAAGGGAGACGACAGAGTTCAAAAAGACCCAGACAAGACTCTACGAAAGCCAGCAGCACTTCAAGCTTCTCGTTGACCAGATGCTCCATGGGCTGGCCGTTCATGAAATCATTTGCGACGATAGCGGCAGTCCCTATGATTACAGGTTCATCAGCATAAACAAAAAATTTGAGGAACAGACGGGCCTCAGGGCAGAGGATGTTATAGGAAAGACCGTTCTGGAAGTCCTGCCCAACACAGAGAAGGTCTGGATAGAGAAGTACGGAAGGGTAGCGCTTACAGGTGAACCGATCCAGTTCGACAGCTACTCTGCCCATTTCGACAAGTGGTACCGCGTATCATCATACTCACCCAAATACGGGCAATTCGCAGTCGTGTCAGATGACATCACGGAGAGAAAGAAACTCGAAGAGGCTCTCTATATCGAGAAAGAACAGATCGAAAAGACCCTTCTGTCTGTAGGCGACGGCGTTATATCCACCGACAGGGACGGAAGGATCGTATTGATGAACAAGGCGGCGGAAAACCTTACGGAGTATAGGCTGAAAAATGTTATGGGAATGAAGATAGATGAGTTCTTCGACATAAGGGACGATAAGACAAAAGAAAAACTGTCTTCATTTTTTGAAAAAGTTCTCCAAAACGGTGAACAGATAAACGACCGTGACCATAAGATCCTGGTATCCAAAAACGGGTATGAACTCTTCATCGAATACTCTGCCGATCCTATAACGGACAAAAGCGGAAATGTGACGGGAATGATCCTTGTCTTCAGGGACAGTACGGAAAAAATAGAAAGGCTGAAGCAGGTGGAGTACCTGAGTCTCCATGACCACATGACCGGCCTGTACAACAGGAGATACATGCATGATTCAATAAAAAGGCTTGACACAAGACGAAACCTTCCCTTTTCAATGATTTATATGGATCTGAACGGACTGAAGCTGATCAACGACTCCCTCGGGCATGAGATGGGAGACAGGCTCATAGTCTCTGTAGCGAATGTGCTCAGAGATATGCTCCGGAGCGACGACATTGTGGGGCGGCTGGGCGGTGATGAATTCCTGATCCTCCTTCCACGGACGGACAACGAGGGTGCCGAAAAAATATCGGAAAGGATACTCAAAGCAATTTCCGAAACTAACGCAGGCTCCCTGGTACCCTCAGTAGCGGTCGGATCTGCAGTTAAAACAGAAGAGGACCAAAATATCTATGATGTACTTAAAAGAGCTGAATCTTCGATGTACAGAAACAAATTGAAGAGCGGAAAAATGATGAGAAACACGATCGTTGAAAATCTGATCAGGCTGACAGAGAGCAAACATGCCGCGGTCCAGGATCATTCAAAACGGGTCATGGGTTTCTGCGAAAGGATCGCCAATGCTATGGATCTCTCTGACAGAGAGACGGCTGATCTCAAAACTACAGCCCTGCTCCACAACATCGGCGAGATCGTTATACCTGCGTCTTTGCTCAACAAACCCGATAAACTGACCGAAGAAGAGTACGAGCAGATAAAGATGCATTCGGAGAAGGGCTATCAGATATTGAAGTCAATAGACGAATACGCAGCGCTTGCGGAATCTGTCCTCCAGCACCATGAAAGGTGGGACGGCAAGGGGTATCCGGAGGGACTGAAAGAAGGCGACATACTGCTCCATTCAAGGATAATCAACGTGGCAGACGCATATGAGGCAATGACTTCTGACAGGCCTTATAAAAGAGCGATAAGCCGGGAAGAGGCTATAGAGGAACTCAAAAAGTGCCGCGGCAAGCAGTTTGACCCGGATATCGTGGATATATTCATTGACAAGGTCCTTTTGAAAAAAGAGAGTCCCGCAGACACAGCCATTTGCTGATCGTGGATCCGCTGCGGGACCTTAAACAATTATGAGATCAAGACCGGGCCGGAACACATTTAGGATGTTCCGGCCCGTCGCTTAGCTTCTTGCTTGACCCGGCTTTCAGGCTGATTTTATTTCGTTTTAAGCTGCCTGACTACGTCGATCACCGTTCCGTCGCGCCACTCAACGACTCCTATGATGCGGTCTTCCGTAGCGACGGGGTCTGTCGGGCCGGACATCTTGTGCGCCCTTGAAACGAGTTCGTCCATCGAGACAAGCGGGAGTCCCTTTACTGCTGAGCAGGCATCAAGAAGATCCTTCCTCTTGGGATTGATCGTTATACCGTACTCCGTGACTATCGCATCCACTACCTCACCCGGAGTTGTAACACTGTAGACATTGTCAGTGACACACGGGATGCGTCCGCGGAGGAGAGGCTGGGCTATTATCGTAAGCTTGGCTCCGGCGGCTGTGTCCTGGTGTCCGCCTGTCCCGTGCAGCAACGCTCCGTCGGCCTCGGTGTTTACGTTGGCATTGAAGTTTACATCGACCTCAGTCGCTCCGAGGATAACGACGTCAAGCATGTTGACAGCTGCGCCCGAGTTCCATGGGTTGGCGTACCAGTCGGCCGATATTTCGATGTGCTTCGGGTTTTCCCCTATAGAACGAACGGCTTCAAGGTCAAAGGACTGGACGTCCATCAGCCTTTCTACCAATCCCTCTTTGAGGAGTTCAACGAAGTAGCCCGTGATGCCTCCGAGGCCAAAGCTGCCTTTGATGCCCTTCTTTATCATTGCTTCCTTCATGAATGCCGTAACTGCAAGCGGAATGCCGCCTGCGCCGGTCTGGAAGGAAATGCCGTCCTTGAAGTAAGGGCTGGCCTCTATCAACTCCGAAGCATATTTTGCTATAAGAAGGCGGAGCGGATCCCTGGTGACCTTCGTAGTACCTGAAACTATACCTGCGGGATCTCCTATGCTCGGGACTTCTACCACTATATCGGCGTAGACCTGGGAAATCGAGACCGGAGCTACGGGATAGGGCTGGAGATTATCTGTGACAGCAACGACACAGTCCGCATACTGAGCGTCCGTGAAGGCGTATCCGAGCGATCCGCAAGCGGACTGTCCCTGGGTGCCGCAGATATTCCCATACTTGTCGGCTGTCGGAGCGGCTATGAAGGCTACGTCTATGTGGACATCACCTGACGCAACTGCGCGCGGACGTCCGCCGTGGCTTCTCAATACTACGGGGACATCCATTCCTCCCTCTGATACCAGCTGTCCTATCGGCCCGTTTACGGATCCCATTATTCTGGTAATGACGCCGTTTTTGATGTGCTCGATCAGTTTTTTATGCACGCCGAAGAGGGCTGTCGGGAAGAGTGTCAGGTTTTTGATGCCCATCTCAGCGCACGCGTCGATGACCATATTGACTACATAGTCGCCATTGCGGAGGTGGTGGTGGAATGATACCGTCATCCCGCTTTTGAGTCCGGATGCGGCGATCGCAGCCTTTATGTCGCTTACGCGCTTATCGGTGCATGTGCTGTTGACGCAGCGGATCTTTCCGCCAGCCCTGTATCCTTCCGGTTTTAAGGCAAATGCGCCCTGAAAGGGCTTCGTTTTGCCGTATCCTTCGATAAAATCAGGTATCTCACGGCCCAGTGCGTTCTTCGCCATCTTACTTCACCTCCAAAAGTCCGGCCTTGACAAGAGTGTGCTCTGCTCTCTTGACGACCGGGATATCGACCATTCTTCCGTCGACAGAGACCGCACCCTGACCGCGTTCCGCGGCTTCCTTCGCCGCCGCCACGATCTTGAGGGCCTTCTCTATTTCCTTCTCCGTCGGGTTGAAGACATCATGTATGATCGGTATCTGGTTTGGATGGATGACGCTCTTTCCTTCAAAACCGAGCTGCTTGATGAACTCTGTCTCTTTGCGCAGTCCGGCATCGTCTGTGACCCTCGGGAAGACCGTGTCGATCGGGTCGACTCCGGCCGCCCTGGCCGCGAAGACAAGCATGCGGCGGGCCCAGTCAAGTTCGGTCCCTTCGCTCGAGCGGCTGGTCTTGAGGTCTGCCGTGAGGTCTTCTCCGCCCGGGATTATCGCTGCAACGCGCGGAGATGCGGAGGCGATGTCATAGGCGTTCCAGATCCCCTTCGCAGTTTCAAGCAGGCAGAATATTTTTGTCCGTCCGACCGGTATGCCGTGCTTATCCTCGATCATCGAGAGTTCTTCATCGATGATCTTTACAGTGTTGGCATCATCGACCTTGGGAGCTCTGACTCCCTGAAGCACCGGGAATGGAACAACGGCCGCGAGGTCGTCCTTCCAGTACTCGGTATCGACTCCGTTGATGCGTACTGTTACCTCACATTTTCCGAATTCCCCCTGCTTCAGGAAATGCTGGACAAGAATGCGGGCGGTATCCTTTTCAGCCATCGCAACGGCATCTTCCAGGTCAAGTATCAGACCGTCCGGACCGAAGAGATACCCTCTTGTGAGCATGTTGGGGTTGTTGCCCGGAAGGTACAGCATAGTGCGGCGCATTACCTCTCACCTCCCATAAGCCTCTTTACAGCGGCCTCCACTCTTGCTCCCAAAACTATGTCCAGAGCACCGTTGTCCTGGATCGAGATCTCAATATCCTTTACGCCCATGGAAGCAATGACCTCTGAGACCTTTTTTTCCATGGCCGACTTGAATCTTGCAGCACTGCTGCCGGTTATCTGAATTTTTACGCCTGTGCCCGAAGCTGCTTCAGATACCGTTACGAGACAGTCCATTGATTCCAGAGTCCCGGCCTGAGCTGTATTCATGGTATTTTACCTCCCTGCTTATGTCATGGAGAAACGGCCCGCCTGCCCGTCTCAACCGAGAGCTGGGAAGGCAGGCCGTTTATTTGTACAGTTGCATTATCTTCCGGTCAGATACTTTTTTGTATGATCCGACCGAAAGCATCCCTACTCTGTTAGTCGTCGAATCCGATGAGGCTGCCCTCATCCCACGCGCACATCTTCTTGACTTTTGCCTTCGCGGCTTCGAGTTTCGCTCCCGTGAATGTGGGATCGATCTTACCGGCTATTGCGGCCGCCATGTCGATGGTGCTGGCTGCGTTCTTCTCCCAGTCGGGATCGCCGCGGAAGTCGCGCAGAACGTCGTATGTGAGGGTGCCGGGCTTGCTTTCGACCAAGACTTCGCCAAGAGCCTTCTCTATCTTCTGGGCTGCTTCGTCAAGGCAGAGATACTCAAGCATCATCTTTGCCGTCAGTACCATTGCGCTCGGGTTTACCTTGTACTGGTGGGCATACTTCGGCACGGAACCGCTGCTGGGTTCAAAGAGGGCTGCATCTTTGCCTATGTTTCCGCTCGGAGCAAATCCCAGGCCGCCTGTGAGCTGTGAAGCTTCGTCAGAGAGGATGTCTCCGAAGACGTTGCTTGCAACTATTACGCTGTAATCCTGCGGGTTCTTGATCAGCCACATTGCTGTCGCGTCGGCGTTCTCTTCGATCCCCTTGATGCCGTACTGCTCGTATTCCTTTGCTATCTCAAGGAAGATCCTCTTCATCATTCCGTCTGTCTCGCGGATGACGTTTGCCTTGTTGCAGCAGTGGACTGTCTTGCGGCCGGTGTCTTTCGCGTATTCGAAAGCTGCGCGGATTATGCGCTCGCAGCCGTCCTTCGAGAAAACACGCCATGATACCGCGACTTCGCGGCCCTTGAATCTCTCCATGCCCTTGTGCAGATCGAACATAGCTTCCGGAAGCGGGTAGAATTCGACTGCCGCGTAAAGGTCTTCTGTATTTTCACGGAAGAGGACTATGTCAATGTCGGGGTCGTGCGCAAGCGGAGTTCCGATCCCGGGAAGCTTCTTCGCGGGGCGGAGGTTGATGTAAAGGTCAAAGAGCTGGCGCATCTGAAGGATAGCAGATTTGAAGCCCTTTACGCCGGCCTTCGATGTGATGGCTGCCATAAGTGTCGCGTCTGTTTCGCGAATCGATTTGATGGTTTCGGGCGGAACTGTGTTGCAGCGGGGGTCGCCTTCGCCGAATTTCTTTATCGATTTTTCCCACATGCACCAGCCCAGGTCAGCGCGGACCCAGTCGATGGGGAGATTGAGGGATTCCAGGACCAGAAGCGCACCCTCCATCATGTCGAATCCGGAGTCGTCCCCGGCCATGTAACATACCTTATAGCGATCCTTCTTTTCCTTCACTTTCAGAGCATTGGCTGACATATGATTTCCTCCTCTTGATTTTTTACTTTTTTATTTGACAGCTGTCCGGTTTATCTTCGGACCGGGACGATATCATGCCCGGGACCGGACGGCCTGAAACCTGTAACGACCTTTATCGGATCTTAGGCAAGCCCCAGAGACTTCTTTACGTGGGGGATAAGTCCGCCGTCCTTTATAAGCCCCTGCACGAATTCCGGATACGGAGGGAACTTGAACTCTTTGCCGTTTGCAATTATCACGCCTTTTTCAAAGTCGACTTCTACCTCGTCGCCCATGCTGATGGCATCGACCGCCTCGGGGCAGACGATGATCGGAAGTCCTTCGTTGAAACAGTTGCGATAGTAGATGCGCGCGAAGCTCTTGGCGATGATGACTGCAATGCCGCGCTCCTTGATGCATGTAACAGCCTGTTCGCGGCTGGATCCGCAGCCCCAGTTCTTGCCTCCGACGATTATGTCGCCAGGTTTGGCGTTCTTGTTGAACTCCATATCGAGGTCTTCAAGAGCTACCTTCGCCATGTCGGCGCGTTCCTTGATCGTGTAGGTGTACTTGCCTGGGAAAATGACGTCAGTGTTTACGTCGTCTCCGTATTTCCAAACTTTACCTTTGACAGACATGTTAAAGCGCCTCCCTCGGATCGGAGATCTCGCCCTTTATGGCGGATGCTGCGACCATCATCGGGCTTGCAAGGTAGATGAAGCTGTCCTTGTCGCCCATGCGGCCCTTGAAGTTACGGTTTGCTGTGCTGATTGCTGTCTCTCCCGGAGCAAGGATGCCTTCGTGGTTGCCCATGCAGGGTCCGCATCCCGGGTTGCAGATGACGCATCCGGAATCGAGGAATATGTCGAGAAGTCCCTCTTTCATCGCCTGGCGGTAAACTATCCAGGAGGCGGGGATAACTATCGTACGGACTGCCACTCTCTTCCCCTTAAGGATCGCCGCGGCCGCACGGAGGTCTTCGATACGCCCGTTCGTGCAGCTTCCGAGGAACGCCTCGTGGATCTTTGTGCCTTTTACTTCGCTGATCGGGCCATAGTTGTCGACCTTGTGCGGCTTCGCAACACCGGGTTCGATGTCGCCGAGGTCGTAGTGGTACTCGGCTGCGTAGACCGCGTCTTCGTCTGCCCAGAGGGGCTCCCAGCGGTCGCACTTTGCGTTGTCCTTTATTGCGTCGAGGACTTTCTGATCAGGCTTGCAAACGGCGTTCTTGGCTCCGAATTCGATGCCCATGTTGCAGAGGGTCATCCTCTCGGCGATGCTCATGTTCTCGATGCCTTCGCCGTGGAACTCTACGCTCATGTAGTCGGCTCCGTCAGCCTTTACGTCTCCGATGAACTTGAGGATGAAATCCTTCGCGGAGACGCCGGGCTTGAATTTGCCTGTGACTACGACTTTCATGCTTTCGGGGACCTTGAACCAGATCTTGCCCGTCGCCCATGCCGCTGCCATCTCCGAACGTCCGATGCCTGTCGAGAATGCGCCGTAGGCTCCGTACGTGCAGGTGTGGCTGTCGCTTCCGACCATGATGAGTCCCGGGAGGGCAAAGCCTTCCTCGCACATCTTCTGGTGGCATACTCCGCCGTCGCTGGTCACATCATAGAGATGCTTGATGCCCTGCTCTGCCGCGAATTCACGCACTTCCTTGTGGTTCACAGCGTGGTCGCTGGAAGGTGCCGGGACTGCGTGGTCAAGGATAAAGACTATGCGCTCGGGCTTCCATACGTTCTTAACGCCAATTTTCTTGAATGTCCTTGCGATCGGAGCCCCGTTGTCGTGGCTCATGCACCAGTCAGGTTCGACTGTTACGACCTGGTTGGCTACTACGTCATAGCCGGCCGCCCTGCCAAGTGCCTTTTCGGCAAATGTCTTGCCCATCTTACTTTCACGCTCCCTGTATGAAAATAATATTAAAACTTCTGAATAGTTGTCCGCGCTGCCTGGCTTTTTCTTTTAAGAGCAAAGCGGCCGTCATCTGCCTTTTCGATACCGGCGGCCGCCCTGCCCTTTGTCTGCTTACTTCTTCGCCGCGGCCTGGGCCTTGAGGTATTCCATAAGGCCGCCGGCCTTCATTATGTCGTTTTCAAGGTCGCTGACCGCATCTCCGTGGAACTCGTGTCCGCTGGTCACATCCTTGATGGTGCCGGTCGAAAGCTCGACTTCGAGCTGGTCGCCGTCTTTGATCTTTCCTGCTTTGATGGCATCCGAGAGACCCTTTACAAAGAGGACCGGATAGCCGTTGTTGATGGCGTTGCGGTAGTAGATGCGTGAGCATGTCTCGGCAAGTACTACGGGGATGCCGGCATATTCCAGGCAATAGACCGCGTGCTCACGGCTCGAGCCGCATCCGAAGTTCTTTCCGGCTACCACGAAATCTCCGGGTTTGACTTCCTTGGCAAAATTTTCTTTGCCGGGGTAGTATTCGAATGCATACTGCGGCATGTTTTTGGGGTCTGTCTCGGCAAGATACTTATTGTGGTAGATGAGGTCAGTATCGACGTCGTCACCGAATACCCACGCTCTGCCCTTGAGAATTTCGCTCATGTCAATCTTCCTCCTCTAACCCAGAATGTCCCTGGGATCTGTGATGACGCCTTTGACTGCCGTTGCCATTGCAGACATGGGGCTCATAAGGTAAGTGTGGCTTCCCTTGCCGACCTTGCCTATAAAATTGCGGTTCGTGGTCGAGCATCCGATGTCCCCGCTCGGGAGGGCTCCGTAGTGCTCAGCCGTGCAGAGCGCGCATGTCGGGTTGGTGAATACGATGCCCGCCTCGAGGAATTTCTCGATCATTCCGGCCTTCGCACATGCAAGCTGTACTTCGGTCGTGCTCGGTGTGATTATCGTGCGGACCTTCGGGCTGACCTTGCCGCCGCCTGCCATCAGGACATCATAGGCTGCCTTGATATCTTCAAAGCGTCCGTTCGAGCATGAGCCGATGTGTACCTGGTCCACCACAGTTCCTGCAATTTCTCTGATTGGCTTCACGTTGTCCGGGGCATCCGGGCATGACGC
>DBRW01000071.1:1190-26243 GCA_002306075.1 Synergistaceae bacterium UBA1358 | reverse complement strand
TTACCGAGATCATAGACTAGCAGCTGAACTGGGGCGGCTGTAAATCAGCCGCCCATAAAAACTTTTTGTATGGAGTGAAAGAATAATGGCGGATATCGTCGGTCTTCAGTGCACAGAATGCAAGCGCCGCAACTATGTGACGCTTGTCAACAAGAAAAAAGCCACAAAAAAACTTGAAAAAAAGAAATATTGCAAGTTCTGTGACAAACATACCTTGCATAAGGAGTGCAAGTAGGGTAAAATAACCTCCGCACGCAGGTCTGTAGCTCGAACTGGTTAGAGCACCGCACTCCAAATGCGGGGGTTGAGGGTTCGAATCCTTCCAGGCCTGCCATTTTGTTTTTTCCGGTTTTTGTTTAGGTTTCAGAAATATCAAAGTTTGAGAATGAGGAGGTCGAGGTTATGGAAAAAGTCCTCGACTACATCCGGGAATCAAAAGCTGAACTGAAAAAGGTCACATGGCCCACGAAGCAGCAGTTGTGGTATTCAACGATCGTAGTCATCGTGGTAACTTTCATTGTTTCAGCCTATCTCGGGCTGGTAGATGTGCTTCTCACGGGAGTATTCTCCAAAATCGTCCGATAGCCTGGATCTGTATATGGCTTTCGAGTCTCGACTGTACCTGGAGGTGAAGGGGGCTGCGGCCCTCTTTTAGGCATGAGCGAAATATTTGGTAATACACAGGAACGAAGCTGGTATATAGTCCAGACCTATTCAGGATATGAGAATAAGGTCAAGGCGAACCTTGAGCAGAGGATCGCAACTATGGGTATGGAAGACAGGATCTTCCGTGTCCTTGTCCCCATTGAAGAGAAAGTTTACATCAAAGAGGGCAAAACAAAGCGCATCCGCAGAAAGATATTCCCGAGCTACGTGCTCGTGGAGATGATCCTCGAGGACCAGTCCTGGTATGTAGTTCGCCATACTCCGGGAGTGACGGGATTTGTCGGATCGGGGAACCACCCCATTCCCCTTACCCCGAAAGAAGTAGAGGAAATAATGAACAAGCTCGGCAAAGAGGCAAAGCCGAAGGTCGAAGTCGATTTCCAGGTGGGAGATACGATCCAGGTCAAAAGCGGACCATTTGCCGGACAGGCCGGTCCTGTCGTCGGTATCGACGCGGACAAGGGCAAGATAAAGTTCAGCGTAACGGTATTCGGACGCGAGACCATTGTCGAAGCGGACTATACTGAGCTGGAAAAGATCTGACAGAACCAGTCAATAATTTGATCCTGCATCACGCACATTGACAAACGAATGATCGCCCGATGAGGGCTTTACATAAGCAGCAAAACCAAGGAGGTAACATGTACTATGGCAAAGAAGGTAATTGGGGAGCTTAAACTGCAGCTTCCCGCAGGAAAAGCGACACCGGCGCCGCCGGTAGGGCCCGCGCTTGGACAGCGCGGCATCAACATAATGGAATTCGTCAAGGCTTTCAACGCCAAGACGGCCGACAAAGTTGGGATGATCATCCCGGTCGTTATCACAGTATACGCCGACCGCAGCTTCTCTTTCATCCTCAAGACACCCCCCGCAAGCATCCTGATCAAGAAGGCTGCAGGCAAGGAAAAGGGCTCTTCTGTCCCCAACAAGGACAAGGTAGGCAAAATAACGAAGAAGCAGGTCCAGGAGATCGCGGCTCTCAAGATGCCCGACCTCAACGCGAACGACATCGACGCTGCAATGAAGATGATCGAAGGCACGGCCCGTTCGATGGGCATCGAGGTAGTCGGTTAGAAATACCGGCTGTATGACTTCCCGGATATACGGGATGTGGGAGGAAGACTCGCGGTCTTCCGACATTACCACGAGGAGGAATAATAATGTCAAAAAAAGGTAAGCGCTACAAGGCACTGCTCGAAAAAGTCGATCTCACGAAGCAGTATTCAATCTCAGAGGCTGTCGCGATAGCTAAAGAATGTGCAACGGCAAAATTTGACGAAAGTCTCGAACTCCATGTTCGTCTCGGCGTTGATCCCCGTCATGCTGACCAGCAGGTAAGAAGCACGATCGTCCTTCCGCACGGGACAGGCCACACGAAGAGAGTGTGTGTCCTTGCACTCGGCGACAAGCAGAAGGAAGCACAGGACGCAGGCGCGGACATCGTCGGAGGCGAAGATCTTGTAAAAGAGATCGCTGACGGCAGGATGGATTTCGATGCGGTAATCGCCACACCGGACATAATGAAATCAGCCGGACGTCTCGGTAAGGTCCTCGGTCCCCGCGGACTTATGCCAAGCGCAAAGGCAAATACAGTTACGTTCGATGTTGCCGGTGCTGTCAAAGAAATCAAAGCCGGCCGAGTCGAGTTCCGTGTCGACAAAACGGCTATCACACACAATGCGGTAGGCAGAGCTTCTTTCCCGGCAGAACACCTTGAGAACAACGTCAAGGCTCTTTTCAGAGCCATCCTCAAGGCCCGCCCGGCAGCTGTAAAGGGTACCTATGTCAAAAGCATTTCCCTTGCAACGACCATGGGAGTCGGGATCTCAATAGATCCCGTCCAGGCACAGAAAGACGTAGCCGCAGAATAAATTTCTGAACTCAGGATAAAATAAAATCAAGGGGGGACGCATGTGCGTCCCCCTTGATTTTTTAACGCCTTCGCGAAACAGCGATAAGTTTATTTTTTAGGTACCCTCTTGACCGCGTTCTCCACAATATTTGTGATATGTTTCGTCAGTGTAGGCAGTGGAGTGAAAAGGTCCTCTGCGGTGGTGGCAGTTACGTTGACGCCGTAGATCAGGGTATTGTCCTTCGAGTTCCTAAGCTCGAGCCTTATGGCCCCGACTGCAGATGTTTCGTCCCATGCGGGCTTGATCTTCTGGTAGTTTACTGGTACGCTCCGCGTCTCCCATTTGCCGTTTACATATACCGATCTGTTCTCGTACCTTGTGTCCCAGACGAGCTCCTGAGGATGGTGGATGGTATTATATGCGCATTTAGTGACGGTCGCCGACAGGATCGCGTCAGCATACTCCGGCGAGAGTGAGAGCGCCTTCTCGGCAGCCTTGTCTCTGCTGAGTTTCTCCGAGGGGCCGGTGCCTTTTACAAAGTTGTCCCTTTCGATTATCTCTTCGGGGGTCTTAACGAGGAAATTGAAACCGCTCTTTTCCTGTGATGTCAGCTCCCTCCATTTCTGCTGGACAGAATCGTCCAGGAAGGGCTCGCTCGGAGGTATCGATATCTCATACATTACCGGGAGCACCAGTACTGTTTTGATCGAGGAATAATCGTATCCGCTGTTTCTGAATTCCTCTGCGACCGGCTTTGCCATCGATGGCGATACAGCAGAAATAAGGGCAAATGCAAGGATAATAGTCAATAGCCTTTTCATGTTGAGACTCCTCCGTTTATGATCACTGTTTGTGCCTTCATATCATGCTGGCTATTTTACATAAAAAAACGTATGATGCCTATAAGATCGTTGTATGTTCCAGATATTTTGCTGAATTTTGCTCCGGAGAGATATAAAAAATCGTGAGCCTTATCTTTGGGGTGCTGTACAAATAATCATACTTATTGTATAATCTCACAGCTTAGACTCAAGACAGCAGGTGCGCGTGCGCTTAATTTCCTGCCGAGGTCTGCGAAGGATAACCGTGTCCCAGTAACTCGATATTACTGCACGTATTATGGCTTCCGGACTCCCTTGAGTGACGGAGGCCTTTTTTATTGCGGGCATCCGATCACAACATCAACAGGAGGTGAAATTGAATGCCAACACAAGCAAAACGTGAAATGATCGACTCCCTGGTCGCACTGCTCAACAAGAGCAACGCAGTCTTCATCACCGAGTACCGCGGACTTACAGTCAAGAAGATCAGCGACTGCCGCAAACGCATCCGCGAAGCGGGCGGAGAGATGAAGGTATGCAAGAACACTCTTATGAGGATAGCCCTTACGGAGGCGGGCATAACACATGCTCCTGAGTTCGACTCAGGTCCCAACGGTTATGTTCTGTCGTACGGAGACGTAGCTGCTGTCGCGAAAGCCATCCGCGACTTCTCGAAAGAGAAGGGAAACGAAGCCCTGATAGTGAAGGCGGCGATCCTTGACGGAAAGATCCTCACCAAGGATCAGATATTCGCGCTTGCGGAGCTTCCCTCGAAGGAAGTCCTCATCGCCCAGGTCGTCGGCACCATCGCAGCCCCTCTCAGGGGACTTGTCACAGTCCTTTCGGGACCTTCAAGGGGACTCGTCACATGTCTCTCTCAGATCAAGGACAAGAAGGAAGCGGCATAGCCGCAGATACGAGCGGCAGATCTGCCGCATAGCAGCATAAAAAATTTTAAAATATCCTAGGAGGATGAATTGATATGACACGTGAAGAAATCATCAAGGCAATTGAAGAAATGTCAGTACTTGAGCTCTCCGAGCTCGTAAAGGAACTCGAGGAGAAATTCGGCGTATCAGCAGCGGCACCCGCGATGATGATGCCCATGGCCGGCGCAGCAGCACCCGCCGCAGCAGCAGCCGAAGAAGAGAAGTCAGAGTTTGACGTAGTCCTCGCCGACCACGGCGCAAACAAGATCGGCGTCATCAAGGTCGTCCGTGAGATCACAGGCCTCGGCCTCAAAGAAGCGAAAGAGCTCGTAGACGGCGCACCCAAGACCGTAAAAGAGCAGGTAGCAAAAGAAGAAGCCGAAGAGATGAAGAAGAAGCTCGAAGAAGCCGGAGCAAAGGTAGAACTCAAGTAGTCCGATCTCTTTTAATTCCGGAACATATGAAACGGGACCCTGTCATCAGAACGGAGTCCCGTTTTTTGATAATATCGTCTGACCGGACAAGAAAGGTCAGTTTCTGACTCCCGAATCCTCCCTGAATATCAGCACACCGTATGGTATCGGACGCTCCGCATCGTTGCTGTTGCTCGGAAGGGTAAAGGTGTTTCCCATCCACCAGAGAGAGCTTGATCCGCCGCCGTCAAGGTTAAGGGCCGTTGACATCCCAAGCCATCTGCAGATCTTTCTTGTCTCCTCGATGGTCGCACCGACGCTGTGCATATTGTCCCTGCCGTCTATGACTGCCCACATGATCCTATTGTCGTCAGTCCCGACGATAGTACGCGGATGGCGCATGTTGAGGACGTTTTCTTTAATGTTCTCTGTGTTGTCCATGTATTCGCCGTTCTTCAGCAGGAGCGGACCGGCCTGGAGCATCTCTGTGTATTTGTCGAATCGTCTGTCGGAACTTATGTCAGCTGTTTCCCTGCCGTCTATAAAGACAGTCTCCCCGTTGTCGTTCCAGCCGAACGCGGACCGCTGCGGCCAGAACTTTGCGTTTTCAGTGTACCCCTGCCTGCGAAGCACGCCGATCGGTTTTGCCCCGGCGAAGTAGCCTCCGTTTATCCCGCCGATGACGCCGTAGTTTTCGACGGCTATGGTAGCGAGTGGAGCCTTGTTTGCACCGACCATGACCGCTGTAGCTATCTGGCATTTGACTGCGTTCATGTCGACTGTGATCATCGCGGCGAAGAGTGGCTCGTTGGCCCCTGTCTCCAGATTTCCGTTCGCCGGGCCTGACGGATCGCCTATCCCGTGTTTGAACATAGTCAGCGTCGTACCTTCAGAAGAGAATGAATCCTTCCAGGAGACTTTTTTCTTACAGAGTTCGAGCCAGCCCGTCAGTGCTTTTATATCTTCTTCGTTTAGGAATCTGTCTAGGTCGTTCAGGATCGACGGCGGAAGAGGCGGGGATATCTTTTTTGCTATCTCCGTGACAGGGTCCAGATGGCTCCATTCCGGCAAAATAGCGATCTGGTCATAGGCGGTTATGACGAAGCCCCAGCCCATAGATTCAAGCGTTAGTCTCAAAGCAGAGCGGCAGGTCATTTCCCCGTCGGTATCAGTAAGATATTTTTCCGGTACTTTATGTCCCAGTGATTTGAAAATATGCGGCATAAGTTCATCCTTTGTTACCGCAAATGATGAACCGGCTGAGGCAAACAAGATGCCCAAAATCAACAGCAAAATAATTGCGCAGGCCTTTGTTTTTCCTGCCGTAGTAGGTCTTTTCATGCTTTTATGATAGTATTGACACCTTTTAACCTAATCAGTATAATGGCCCATGTTCGACTTTGGGGTTTTAGCTCAGTTGGGAGAGCGCTTGAATGGCATTCAAGAGGTCAGGGGTTCGAATCCCCTAAGCTCCACCAGAAATTATCTTCCCGCCCTTCGGGGTGGGATTTTTTTGTCCCCGAAGACGTCCTAAGTTTTGCTCACGATCACCCATTCCCAGTTTTGCCTTATGCTTTGGGGTATACTTGTCAAAGAACCACAAATCGGTCAAAAGGAGCCTTGGTCGTGAAGATACTGAATTTCAAAAAGATCGATGCTTTTTACAAAGGGACGCTCTTCAGGCAACCCTGCCGGTTATGTTCTTCTTGACAGCATGGACAGCCTGAGTGAGGAAGAGATGCAGAAGCTGGCATCCGAACTGAAAGGTTTTGTGAGCGAAGTAGGCTTTGTGTTCGGAGAGGCCGGCGGATTTCATCTGAGGTACTATTCGTCTGAATGCGAGGTGGCATTCTGCGGACATGCGACTATCGCCATAATGTATGACCTCATCTCGACAGATCCTGTCCTGCTTGAGGAGAAGGAACTGCGGATCAGGGTAAAGGCGGGGACCCTGCCTGTCTTCAACCGTCTGAGAGAAGAGGATGCCGTCTACATAACAGCTCCGGAGCCGGAATTTCTTCGGAGGGATATCAGCCGAAACGAGATCGCCGAAGCGCTGGGCGCGGACGCGGATGCCGTAAAGGCGGAAAGAGCACTCAGGGTGATCGACGGCGGCCTCAGGACCCTAATAGTGCCTATGGCTTCCCTATCGGACTGTATCAAACTCTTTCCCGACCAGAAGAAGCTCAGGAATTTTTCCATTGAAAAAGATTTTGACATAGTACACGTATATACCGACGAAGTAAGCACAAAAGGGACAAAATACAGGACACGGGTCTTTGCACCCAAATACGGATACCTGGAAGACCCTGCCACGGGTTCCGGAAATTCGGCATTCGGATACTATCTTATCGACGAAGGCATGTGGGAGGATGATCTCTCAATAGAGCAGGGACCTTCACTGAACTTCCCCAATATCGTCAGGATAAAGCGTCTGACCGGAGAGAGGGCTGACAGGATACTTTTCGGAGGATCAGCCACGACCAGGATAGAGGGCAAGTATCACCTACATTGAATCAAAAAAACAAACCGGGGAGGCCTGTTTTCATTTCAGGCCTCCCCGGTTTTGTTGATACCGGAGCATCTGATCGAACCGTACCCTGCCCTCCTGCTTCGGTCATGTGACGATGTATAATCTAAGGCAGGCCATATACAGTGTAATTGCATATATCCGCGATTGAAAACATGATAGAATTACCGGGTATAACAGACGGTCACACGATAAAATGAAGATGTATCCAGAACCGCCGAGGTGCGATCTATTTTGAAAATTAAGAAAATCAACAGCAAAACCGCAAAAGCCGGAATAATCGCCGCTTTGATAACTGCAGCTGCAGGGCTTGTCTTTGTGGTCCTGACCCAGGTGAACTTCCTGGGAGATCTTGTCGTGGACCAGATCAGGAAAGCAGTAAACGACAAGCTCGGCATAGAACTTGTCATGCCTGCACTCTCCGGCAACCCCGTGGTCGGCTTCAAAGGAAAAGAAATGTCCTTTGTCCGTTCCGATGAAAAACTCCTGACTATTGATAAGGTAGAGATAAAACTTTCCCTCCAGAGCCTTCTTAAAAATTCACCACGCGTATCCGCCCTTGTGATAGAGGGGCTCAGCACCGACTATGATTCGCTGCTCAAGATGCTGCCGGAGAGATCGGGGAGCTCGGGAACAGATGATATCCCTATCAACAAGATCATAATGAACGAGGTCAGGGTCTCTTCCCAGTGGGGGCTTCTTGAGCTGGACGACAGCTCGCTCGAACTTCGCGGACTGAAGTGGTTTGCTCCCGCGCTCAGGGGCAGATTCCGCGATATCCCGTTTTCAGTATTCGGAGTAGTCAGGAAGGAGGAAGAAAGCTGGCTGCTTGACGGCTTCTCCGCCAGGCTTGACGAAGGCTCGGCAAAGATCTCGGGAAAAGTATATCCGGTCCCGGATTTCAAAGCGGATGTAGAAGATGCCGACCTGCGAACGATAGCCTCGATATTCCCCAACTTCTCGAAATATGGCGTAATGGGCAAATTGACGGCAAAGATAGAAATGAGGGGCGAGGGAAGGGACATCTTCACAGCGGGAGAAGGGACCATAAAAAAGGCCGTTCTCAGAAGGGTACCGCTTGAAGAGTTAACTGCAAAATGGCGGTACGAAGACGGTGTCCTTGATATCTCGCTTGATGAAAGCAAAGTCTTCGAATCATCCCTGCGCGGATCGATGAAACTTGATACGAGGACCCCGGGGAAATATCTTGAGCTGAAAATCAATACGCACGACCTCCGTTTCGCAGACTGGACTGACAAGATAACCCATGAGATAGCAGGGAACGCAGCGATGCTGAAAGGAAGCATCACTGCAATGGAGGCGGACCTTAAAGGCCCGTTGGATGCGCTTGTGGGGAAAGTTGAGATAGCTCCCTCAAACGTTGCGTACAACAAGATGAAATTCACGGCGATGCAGGGAAAGGTGTTCTTTGAGGGAAAACCTTCGGGGAGACTGGACCTCTCGGCTCTAAACGAGGGAAGGGAGATAAGGCTCGCGGGGACTGTCAGCATTGCTGACGGAGTGCCTGTCGACCTTAAACTGAACACCAGGTCGATAAAGCTGGAAGAGCTTGGAAAAGCGGTAAGCGAACTGGAAAAATTCGAGCTTAAAGGCACTGCCGATGTTTCTGCGAAGATCGGCGGGGACATAAGCGCGTTGAAAGTGAAGGCTGACATCAGCTCGCCCTCAGCTGAAATAAAGGGGATAGGAAAGCTGACGGCCGTCAAGGCATCCCCCGAGTACGATGTCTCGCTGGGAACTTTAAGGCTGGCGAATGCGTCTCTTCTCTGGAACGGGGCATATATCACTGCTTCGGGCAATGTGAAAGATATCGGAGGGACACCGGAGTTCTCCTTGGGCGGAGCGATAAAGAACGCCTCGCTGGGCGGCTTTCATGACACACTGAAAGTCCTCAAAACTTTGAAAATATCCGGAGATGCTTCCGGAGCATGGGCTCTCAGGGGAAAGACAGATTCCCCGGAGGTGCTGCTGAAGCTCAGGGTCCCAAACGGCAGGTTCATGGATATTGTGGTCTCAAAATTTTATACAGAAATGGCATATTCACCAGACAGGCTTGACTTCAGGAAGATGGATGGAGATATCGCAGGCGGAAGGGCGGACCTTAAAGGCAAAGTCGACTTGCCGCGCAAGACATCTGGCGGATCCTCCCCTGTCAGATGGGAGTTCGAAGGCCAGGTCAGAAAAGTGGACATCTCTGTCCTCAACGGACTTTTCGGCATGAAGCAGGATATCGAAGGCTCCTGCTCCGGTCAGATAAAGATCGGCAATGACGGAAGCGGCATAAGATGGAAAACGGATATTTCGTCAGACGGCCTCAGGTGGAAAGAGTTCTCTGCCGAAAAGGCAACAGGCAGTCTCAGCGGCGGCCCCGGGGAGATAAGGATCGGCAGTGTGAAGGTAAATTTCCTGAGGGGAGAACACGTCCTGACCGGGAATATCATCCCTTCACCGTCGGGCAGGCCCTTCTCGGAATCGACGCTGGATCTTAAGGTAGCATCCAAAAATATAAACATGTATGAGCTGCTGAGGAAACATCTGCCCGTGGTAAGGGGCGTACAGGGCCTTATCAACAGTGAAGTCCTGATCAAAGGCACGGTCGGCAAGCCTCTTTTGAGCGGCAGCGGAACGCTGGCACCTTTCAGATACAGAGGATTTTTGCTCCCGATGGTCGATGTGGCGTTCAACGGAAGCCTGACGGACATTAAAGTCTCAGAAGCCAAGGCAAGGCTTGAACACGGTGAATTGACCGCTAACGGCAGGATATATATGGAGAACGGAAAATGGCACGGGGCTATCGACACCAAAGGCAAAGATATCGACCTCAGACAGGTAGGAGCCTACCTGCCCGACCAGTTCAGGAGGAGGTTCGGAGGAAACGCCAGCTTCAAATTTACCGGCAGGGGCGAGGTCGATGATTTCAGCGGCGAAGGTTCGTTTTCTTCCGAGAGGATGAGGTTCCTCGGATTGAGGATAACCAACGTCAACGCGCCTTTCTACATCTCCGATGGCTATGCGGTCATGGAAGACGTGAAGGCTGAGACGAACGGCGGGACCGTTACGGGCGGACTTGCGATGGGCATCGCGAAGAGCAGCTGGGGCGGCAACCTCACAGTGATGAGTGCCGACGTGGCTCCGATGATAAAGCAGGCTTTCCCCTCTCTTTCAGGTTCGATCTCAGGCAAAGGGGACCTCAAGATCAGGGCAGGAGGCGAACCCGGAAGGATGAGCACGGTCAATGCGGCAGGTGTGCTTTTTCTCAGGGATGGGGAGATCTCCGGCTTTGAAGCAGTAGAGGCGGCAAAAAAATATACGAAGGGCAAACCGCTCCTCTTCAAAACGATCCAGACGGCATTCACCCTTGACGAAGGATACCTGACTATCCTTCCCGGAAGCCAGGCCGTGGCTCCTTCCGGAGATCCGGTGTACCGCTATGTGATGCTTGACGGTCTGATAAACAAGAAAAAAGAGATGAGCCTGTTCGCGATGGGCAAAGTAAATATACAGGCATTGAATGCCCTTCTCGGAGCGCTGCAGGGGATCATAAACGTGGGTATGGAATTCACGGGTGAACTTGATAGGAACGCGCTGCTCCAGAACTTCCTCGGAGGAGTCCTGTCAGGCTTCACAAGGACGGATTTCCGTTTCGTTACGTTGAATGTAAACGGGACCGTAGGCTCCCCGAGCTTCAGCAACGTAAAGGTCGACAAGTCGGAGCAGATGACAAGTCCAAGAAACGTGATACCGAAATCGGCAAGCGATCCCAATGAAAAAGACTATCAGGGCCGGGATACCGTCTTCAGGCTGAAGTTCGAAATACCTGTCGGCCCCGGGATAAGCTATACCAACGGGAATGATATCAGCGGCCAGATCATAGAACAGACGTTCGGGAACATACTGCAGGGGATAGATTTTGGAAACTGACGGTGACAGGATCATTAAATCAGGGATAACCCTCATCCTGGGTGGTGCCAGAAGCGGCAAGAGCACCTTTGCGGAAAGGCTCGCAGAGGGTGCCGCCTCCCATGTCACGTATCTTGCGGCCGCGGATGCCCGGGATCCGGAGATGCGTGAACGCATCGCCATGCACAGAAAGAGAAGGCCTGCGGGATGGGAGACATTTGAGGGAGATCCGTACGAGATTTGCGCGGCTGTAAAGAAAATAGGGGGGGTCCTTCTGCTCGACTGTCTCACGATGTGGCTGACCCGCCTCCTCCTTGAGGGGGACGCCGCGGAGAAGGCCTCTGAATCCGAGTGGCAGGCAAGGGAAGCGCAAATAAGGGCGTTGACCGAAGATCTCTGCTCGATCCCCCCGGAAGGTACACATCTGATAATCGTGAGCAACGAGGTGGGTTTCGGCCTCGTTCCGACTTATATAATGGGCAGGCGGTTCAGGGATCTGCAGGGAAGGATGAACCAGCTGTGCGCCGCAAGGGCTGAAAGAGTCGCACTTGTGGTCGCGGGCTGCCCTCTGTGGGTCAAGGGATCGGCGGAGGGGATCCGGCAATGAGGAACGGGAAATTCCGGGAATATATGGACAGGCTGACTGAAGAGATCAGAAACGAAGGATCGAGGCACGACTTCATCGGCAGGTTCGTTGTCGCATGGACCCTGCTCTCGCGCATCCCTCTGCCCCGAAGGCTGTGGCCGTCCGAAATGCCGGCAGGCAACAGGATCCTTCCTCTCGCGCCCCTCGCGGGAGGACTTCTCGGCCTGCTTGTCGCGATCGAGGTATCTGTCGTCGGATCTCTGGGATTGGATCAGCCCGGAACGATTTGGACAGGCGTCTTCTTTTACTCTGTGATGGGATGGTCGCTGCACCTTGACGGGTGGGGGGACCTCTGGGACGGGGTGGGCTCGGGCAGGCAAGAAGAGGAACTTCGCTCGGTAATGAAGGACAGCAGGCTCGGAGCTTACGGGGCTGTCGGCCTCATACTCGCATTCGGACTCTGGACATCTCTGGCGGGAACTGTCCGGCCCGACAGGCTTCCGGCTGCGCTGATCGTTTCCGCTGCCTGCGGCAGATTTGCATGCTGCACGGCTGCCTATAAGGGCAGGTATCCATGGGAGAGCGGCATGGGCAAGGGTATGGTGGACACCTTCAATGGATACGACCTCTTCGTCTCATTTTTAGCGTTTTTTGTTTTCATGCCGATCGCGCCTGTCAGGTGGTCCTTTTCTGCCGCCGCCGCCATTATGATCGGTTTCGGGATGGCGGGCTGGATGAACTCCAGGCTGGGCGGAGTGAACGGCGATGTCCTGGGCGCCGCCGCAGTGGCAGCGGAGATAGCCTCTTTAGCGGTATTCTCGGCATGAGCAAATCCAGACCGCGGCTTATCGCAGTTGACATCGACGGTACGATCCTCAACAGCTCAAGCGAACTTTCGGCAAGGACAAGGAACGCGCTCAGGAGTGCAATTTCGTCCGGGATGATCGTCGTTGCCGCGACAGGGAGGATGTATCCTTCCGCCCTCCCCGTGATAAGGGAGATCGGCATAAAACATCCATCTATTTTCTACAACGGTGCCGTAGTTCGAGATCCCCTTTCCGGGAAGACCCTCCTCGAAAAGGGAGTGGGCAGGGATCTGACTGCCGAGATCCTATCCTTCTACCGGCAACAGGGATGGTACATACAGATCTACAGCGATGACAGGCTCTATGTGACGGACAGCGGTGACCCAAGGAGCAGATTCTACGAAAACATATCGAAAATACCGCCCGTATCGTTCGGCGAAAAGTTTTGGGACCTTGACATAGATTCAACGAAACTTCTGGGCATATCGCTGGATGAGGATGTTTTCCGCCTGATGGTGGATGGGACCGTCTCCCGTTTCGGCGGCAGGATCTACACAGCGACCTCGTGGGGATCTTTCGTTGAAATGACACACCCCGAAGTCAACAAGGCAAAAGGGCTTGCGCTCGTTGCGGAAAAACTCGGGATCGACAGGCGCGATGTCCTTGCGATCGGCGACGGTTCCAACGACAGAGAGATGATCGAATGGGCCGGGTACGGTGTTGCCATGGGAAATTCGCCTGCCGACGTAAAAGCGGCGGCGGACGAGATAACTTCAGACAATGACAGCGACGGTGCTGCGGCTATAGTTGAAAGATACCTGTGACGGGAGGTCTATGATGAGAGATTACTTTGAACAGGAAAGACCGACTCTGACTTTTGAAATTTTCCCTCCAAAGAGGACGGGAGAACTCTCTTCGATATTTGCGACGGTAGACGAGCTTGCAAGTCTGGCGCCTGATCTTATCAGCGTTACATACGGAGCCGGAGGTACGAGCAGGGACAACACCGTCGAGATCGCATCCCAGATACAGAACAGCTATGCCATCCCCGCCCTTGCCCACCTTACCTGCGCGGGAAACTCTGTCGAAGATGTGGAGCCCATACTGAGAACGCTCCGTGAAAACGGAGTTAAGAACATACTCGCGCTCAGGGGGGATCTGGCAGAAGGCGAGGCGCTCAAAGACTTCCGCTATGCCTCGGATCTCATAAAATACATAAGATCCAGATATGATTTCAGGATCTTCGCGGCATGCTACCCAGAAAAGCACATCGAGGCATATTCTATGGAAGATGACCTGCGCTGCCTTAAGGAAAAGGCTGACTGCGGGGTGGATGTGCTCATATCGCAGCTCTTTTTTGACAACGAGCTCTTCTACAGGTTCAGGGACCGGGCAAGGGCTATGGGGATAGCCGCTCCTATAGTTGCAGGGATCATGCCCATAACATCCTCTTCACAGATCAGCCGTATGGTATCGATGTGCGGTGCCACAGTTCCTGAAAAGGTCCGGAAGATCATACGGGCATTCGGGCACAACAACATGGCCATGAAAGAGGCTGGCATCGCATACGCAACGGCGCAGATAGTTGATCTGCTCGCTGACGGTGTTGACGGCATACACCTCTACACTATGAACCAGCCTGATATCGCAAAGAGGATATCGGAGAACATAAGGGGGATCTTGTATTCCCTCAGGGTAAAGCGCGGCTGAATTTTTTTTATGTAGATCGACGGAAACAGTTAATGAGTAAAAAATGAGGTGGATCATATGAGGTTCGGGACAGATGACAAAAGGACGGTGATCTTTGACGGTGCCATGGGTACGATGCTCCAGAAGAGAGGGCTGAAAAGCGGTGGCATACCCGAGCTGCTCAACCTGACCGATCCTGAGCTGATCAGATCCATCCATGAAGAATATCTCGACGCTGGGTGCGATGTGGTCTCGGCAAATACTTTCGGAGCGAACAGGTTCAAGGCTGAAAAGGCCGGCCGTCCGCTTGAGGATATCGTATCGTCGGGAGTCATGATCGCAAAGTCCGCGGCTTCCGCACGCAGGGGCAAGTTCACCGCTCTCGACATTGGCCCGTGCGGACGAGTACTCAGACCGGTAGGAGACCTTCCCTTTGAGGAGGCCGTCGGTGTCTTTGCCGAAATAGTGAGGGCAGGGACTGCTGCTGGAGCCGATCTGATACTCCTTGAGACATTCACCGACCTTTATGAACTCAAAGCGGCCATGATAGCGGCCAAAGAGAATTCAGACCTGCCTGTCCTTGCCACGATGAGTTTCGAAGAAAACGGGACCTCTTTCTTCGGTGCCACAGTTGAATCGATGGTGATGACGCTCCAGTCCCTCGGAGCGGATGCACTGGGAGTCAACTGCTCTCTCGGCCCCGGACAGCTCGTGCCGATAGTCGAAAGGATCCTCCGGTCGAGCAGCATACCAGTGATGGTCCAGCCGAACGCGGGGCTTCCGGTCTTCAGCGGAGGAGAGGCCGGGTATGATGTCACGGATGAAGAGTTCGCCGACTGCATCAAAGGATTTGTGGAAAAAGGAGTCTCGATCGTCGGAGGGTGTTGCGGAACGGATCCGGGGTACATCCGGCTTGTAAAGGAGAGGCTCAGGGATGTGGTCCCTTCAGGGATCAGACCGGGTTTGAAAACGGGAATCTGCTCCGCGTCAAAAACCGTCTTCTTTGGCGACGACACTGTGATCATTGGCGAAAGGCTGAACCCCACAGGGAAAAAGGCGCTGAAGGCAGCGCTTAGGGCGAAGGACATGGACTATGTGCTCAGGGAAGCGATACGGCAGCAGGAGCAGGGAGCGCATATCCTTGATGTGAACATGGGGCTCCCGGATATAGACGAACCGGAGATGCTTGAGAGAGCCGTCATCGAGATACAGTCTGTGACCTCTCTGCCGCTGCAGCTCGACTCCTCTGACCCTGAGGTTTTGGAGAGGGCAGCAAGAGTCTACAACGGAAAACCGCTTATCAACTCGGTCAACGGCAAGAAGGATTCCCTGAAGAAGATACTTCCCATAGCCAGGAAATACGGTACGGCCGTACTCGGGCTCACCCTGGACGACGACGGCATACCGTCCTCTGCGGAGGGCAGGCTAAAGATTGCCAGGACGATAGTGGATGAGGCCCAAAAGATCGGTATCCCCAGGGAGGATGTCCTTATCGACTGTCTTGTTATGACTGCCTCGGCACAGCAGGATCAGGTCCGTGAGACGCTCAGGGCTGTAAGGATGGTCAAAGAGGAGCTTGGGCTCAATACGGTGCTCGGTGTGAGCAATGTCTCCTTTGGGCTCCCTGCCCGCCCCGTTATCAACAGGACTATGCTTGCGATGGCATTGATGCAGGGCCTTGACGCTCCGATAATGGATCCCGGTGACGAGGGCATGAGAGATACCGTAGATGCATTCAGTGTCCTGATGGGCATAGACCGGCAGGCAGAGAGATTTATCGCAGGCCGTTCAGTACAGGAAGAAAAGAAGCAGGAGAGTGGATCGCTGACAGAGACCGATGCTCAGGCTGATCTCGCTCAGGCGATCATCAAAGGACTCAGCGGAGACGCAGAGAAAGCGACAGAGATCCTTCTCTCAAGGATGAAGCCTATGGAGATCATCGAAAAAGAGATAGTGCCGTCCCTTGACTTTGTTGGGAAAGAGTACGAATCATGCACCATATTCCTTCCACAGCTTATCAGGTCGGCCGAAGCAGCGCAGTCATCCTTCGAACTGATCCGAAGGCAGCTTGCGAAAGAGGGCTCCGAAGGTTCCGAAGGGAGGGGCCGTGTAGTTATCGCGACCGTTCAGGGAGACATACACGACATCGGCAAAAACATAGTAAAAGTGATAATGGAAAATTACAATTACAGGATGATAGATCTCGGGAAAGATGTCCCTCCGGAGAAGATCGTCGAGGCAGTCAGGGAAAACGGAGCCGATTTCGTTGGTCTAAGCGCCCTGATGACGACGAGCGTCTCGAGCATGAAAGCGACGATAGCCATACTGAGGGAGGCGTGTCCCGGAGTGAGGGTAATAGTCGGCGGAGCGGTGATGACCCCGTCGCTTGCGGAATATGTCGGCGCCGACCACTATGCCAAGGACGCGATGGAGGCAGTCAGGATACTGGGACACAGATGACCCTTTTCAACGTAAGGGTCTAATGGAAAAGGTCAAGAAGACTGAAGCCCTCAACGCTGTCGATTGATGAATTCCCCTTATGGACGCGGAGTTTCTTGTACTTTGCATCAGTGCCGCTGCTGTTCAGCCCGGCGGCGTAGAAGGTGAGCCCGCCGCCTTTAACGAGGCATACGACAGATTTGTCCTCCCCTTCTTTTCTCCATTCAAGCCTTGATGAGTTTTTAGCGAGCAGGAAATTCGTCAGCCCCAGTCCGGTCTCGGTCTTGTACTCCCCGGAGCGGGCCTCGACTTCGCGGACTTTGCCGTTTATGAATATCACACGAAGGCCTCTTCCGGGCATAGTCCTGCTGTAAGTCCATATCTCGGCGGTATCGTCTGAGAGGATCGATTTTCCTCCGACCTTCCTGAATTCCTTTGCCTCGGGCGCGCCTAGTTTGTCCCTGACCTCATCCTTTGTATCGCCGATCCTGACCGGTCCGATGGATATACCGGGCCTGATCACGAGCCTTGGGTCCGTCGGCCGGCCAAGCATCGCCTTGGCCGCGTTTGCCCCGTGTATCCCCCGCTTATCATCGGGTGCAAGTTCAGAGAACCTCTCGTAGCCCTTGAGGGCCTCCTCCCATGCACCGAGGCCCATGAGCATCTTTGAACAGGTCAGCACCTGTTCAGGTTCTTTGAAGAGTTCGATCTCTTTCACCAGGGCCTCAACAGCCGTTTCGTAGTCCTTCGATTTTAACGCGGCCTCGCTTACAAGCGCCCAAGCATAGGGGTCTTTGAGTTTTGCCGCTCCCTCTTTGAGGGCAGCAAGCCCTTTTCCGGTATCGTCATTCTTTTGGATGTAGAGCCAACCCATCCTAAGGAGGGCCTTTCCGTCCCCGGGGATCGTCTTGAGGTGTTCTTCATAGCGGGCGATCGCTTCGTCGATCCTTCCGGTCTTCTCAAGACAGAACGCCATCTGGTAAAGTATGTTTTTCCTTTCGGGACGCAGCTTCAGAACTTTTTCGTAAAGAATATACGCTTCCGAGTATTCTTCCTGTTTGAAATGCGCCGATGCTTTCTGAAAATATTTTTCGGGAAGGACGCTTGTCCTGTAATACCACAGGCTTCCTCCGAGAAAAATTATAAGGATCAGTGCCGCTATGATCCCAAAGACATAGCGCGGTAAAGGAGGACGGGGCTCTTTTTTCAGTCCCCACTCCTGTTCCTCTTTTGTCATCCCCGTCTGCTCTTCGGGAACTATTTCAGGGCATTTTTCTTCGTTTATGGCGCAGTTATTATCTGTCAAATCTATCGATCCTTTATGAATAATTGATGCTGATACAAAATTGTAGCAGATATAAGCTCTTTTGCTATTGGCAAAAAGTGCGAAAGAGGTTTAATCTTTAACAGTACGCAGAACGGAGGGAATCGTTCTTTGCTTCAATATAATGACATCAAACTTGAAGACATCTCATTTTTCGAGTATTACTGGAAGATCACGAGCCAAAGAGCGTCAGACTACAGTTTCCCGATACTTTGGGGATGGGCGGGTGATTACGGATACCGGACAGCCAGGGAAGATGACAAGGATCTGCTCTGGATCAGGCAGACTATTCCGCGCGACTATGACCTGGCGCCGCTTGGGAATTGGGAAAGGCCTGACTGGGCTGACGTTATAAGAGAGAGATTCGGCGATGAATCTGAGTTCTGGCTCGTACCCGAAAAACTTCTCAAGATTTGGGAAGGCCAGTTTGGGAAACGTCTGGAAGCTGAAGATATGAGAGGAAGCTGGGAATACCTTTACGACATAAAGGATCTGGCGATGCTTCCCGGCAACAGGTACATGAAGAAACGCAACAGGGTAAACCATTTTCGCCGCAATTACGACCATTCTTTCAGACCGATAACGCCTGAGATAATACCTGAAGTCATGGATTTTCAGCATGCATGGTGCCAGGCCAATAACGGATGTACGAACAAGGGCCTGCTCCAGGAAAATCACGGAATATTAAGGATACTGAACAACTGGGAGACCATCCCGCGCATCGTCGGAGGGGTCATCGAAGTGTCGGGTAAGATAGCGGCCTATACGATAGGCGAACTTGCCTGCGACACTGTACTCGTACACTTCGAAAAGGCCAGCCTGGAGTACAGCGCCGCATATCAGGTGATCAACAAGGAATTTATGTGCCATATGCATCAGGAACATCCCGAGCTGACTGTGGTAAACAGGGAAGAGGACCTGAACGATCCGGGGCTTCGTGAGGCGAAGATGTCATATCTGCCCATCGATTTCATAAAAAAATACAAGGTGCGGATCAAATTTTAATAGATTTGGATGATCGGGAAATATTAATGGCAGCGGTCGGACCTCCCGCGGTACTTTCGGGATCCGAAGAGTGGCTCAGGGCAGATATAAATGTTAGAATCTGCAGGACAGAAACAGACAAAAGAAGACATTGGAGGAGTAAACATGAGGATATTTTCAGCGGGCCCCGCATCGGCAGAAGAAGCACCAAAGCGTCAGACTGCAGTTTTTGAAACTTCCGCGGGCACTTTCAAGATCGAACTCTACAACGATCTTGCACCTGACACAGTGAAGAACTTCACGGATCTGATCGAAAAGAAATACTACGACGGGATAATCTTTCATCGCGTAATAGACAATTTCATGATCCAGGGAGGCTGTCCCCAGGGAACAGGCATGGGAGGCCCCGGCTACACCATACCCGATGAGTTCGGCAAAGGACTTAAACACGACAGGCCAGGGATCCTGTCAATGGCTAACGCGGGTCCGAACACAGGCGGATCGCAGTTCTTCATCACCCTTGTCCCATGTCCGTGGCTTGACGGCAAACACGCGATATTCGGACATGTCACCGAAGGGATGGATGTTGTTGAAGCGATAGGCAAGGTCCCCACGGATTCAAGGGACCGTCCGCTGAAAAAAGTAGTGATAGAAAAACTGACAGTAATTTGATCTGATACAGGACCTAAGTAAGAAGATCGATCCTAAAGGGGCAGGATGCATAGCATCCCGTCCCTTTTTTGCACTATCGGCGAAAGATATTTGCCGGCACATAAATATCTCTTTTTATGTAACAGCGATTTTATGATAATATGTTCAGATGAGGTCCTATCTCCGGAATTATTTGAAAAACCTGACATATTGATCATGCAGATCTGATGGTCTGCCCGTCTTATACTTCGTCCGAAATCAATGGGAGGATAAAAAATGAGCTTTACCATAAGCTTTAAAGACATGAAGGAGATCAAAAGCGATTTTCCTATGACTGCGAGAGAGGTACTTACAAGGACCGATTTCCCAGCGAGGGAGAGGGTCGTGGCGTGCAGGGTGAACAGAGTCCAGCGCCCGCTCTCATGGGAGATCGACATGGATTCCACTCTTGAGTTCATCACATACGACACCATAGAGGGTCTGGAAGTCTACCTGCGTACCATCTGTTTCATGCTGACCTCTGCGGCAACGAGGGTATGCGGGATAAGGCTGCACCTTCGGCAGTCGATGAATTATTCATACTACTACGACAGCCCCGACGGTCCTGTGACAGAAAAACAGAGAAAGGCCATACTGACAGAGATGCGAAGGATGGTCAAGGATGGAGTGAACCTCGTGAGGGAGGAACTTTCCCTGGATAAGGCCCGCGCCATCATGTCATGCCAGGGTTACCTGGACAAGGAGAGACTCCTGCGCTGGACCAACAGAGACCCGGTTGTCCTGTACAGATGCGAGGGCATATACGACTTTTTCGGGGGGGCGCTTGCCGACAATGCTGCCATAGTTCCCGTATTCGACCTGCACCTATATAAGGGAGGCATCTTCATATCAGGTCCTTCTTTCTCCGATCCGACAAAGGTACAGACCTTCAAAACGTCTGCAAAGACCTTCTCTCTGTTCAGGGGCTATGCCAGGTGGCTTGACAACCTCAATGTCTCAACGATGGACAATATCCATCACCTTGTGGCCAATGGTCTTTCCCGTGACTTCATAATGGTCTGCGAGGCTCTCCACACAAAGACACTGAGTGAGATATCCACGTACATTTCCAATAGGCCCGAGGTACGCCTGCTTTGCCTGGCCGGCCCCTCAAGTTCCGGCAAAACCACATCTTCAAGGCGTATACGGGTACAGCTCCTTGCCTCGTGCATAAACTCAGCCACGCTAGAACTGGACAATTATTTTGTAAACAGAGCAAGTACACCGAGAGATGCCGACGGCAATTACGATTTTGAGGCCCTGGAAGCTCTTGACATCGACCTGATAAACGAACATCTCGACGCACTGCTTAAAGGCAGGGAGATCGAAGTCCCCAAGTTCGACTTCACTACAGGCGAGAGAAAAAAAGGACACAAAATGAAGCTAGAGCAGGACCAGATACTGGTGATCGAGGGCATTCACGGACTGAACGACAAGCTCTCCGAGAGCGTTCCCGCGGAAAATAAATACAGGATATTCATCTGTCCCCTTACCGGTGCCGCGATAGATATGCATAACAGGATCGGAACTACAGATACGCGCCTTCTGAGGCGCATGCTGCGTGACTACAGGACCAGGGGGCACTCCCCCGAGGCTACCCTTATGCAGTGGCCCTCCGTGGTAAGAGGCTCTCACCGTCACATCTTCCCGTACCAGGAGAACGCCGATACGCTCTTCAACACATCTCTTGCGTACGAGATCCCAGTGCTCAAGGGTTATGTGCAGCCGCTCCTGGCTTCCGTGAAGGAAGATTCGCCCGCCTATGGCGAGGCCCAGAGGCTTCTTTCAATACTCAGTTTCGTTCCGGTAATACCATCTGACGATGTCCCGAATATTTCCATATTGAGGGAGTTCATTGGCGGAAGCTGCTTTGAATAAAGACAGTTGCGGCACGTGTGAAAAATGATAGTTTTGCATTCTTTTTTTGCAGACAATAGCTTTTTTGTGTGGGGCGAAAGCTCATTCGGATCAAATGGTCCGGACCTCCGGCATATATCCCGCGCTGTGATACCCAGGATACCGTGGGACGCGGGAAGCACCGCCGTCAACGATGCCCTGAAGCGGGCTGGCGTGCGCCACAGCAGGAAAAATCTTGCAGAATCAACAGTTGTGGCCTATCTTGACCTTCCCTCGCGAAGCGGATGTCCTTTGCCCTCTTCGCCTCTTCTGGGCGACTTTCCTGAGACAGACGGGGAACTGACTGCGGAAAGATTTTCCGTTGAAGCTCTTCGTGTTTCTCATGAAGAGCTTACCGCGCTTTTCAGGATCATAAGTGAGGGCAGAGAGAGGCTTCCCGTGCCCGGCCTTTTGTGGGGCAACGACCTGAAATATATCCTTAAAGGCCTGGGATATGCGTCAATGATGGTGATCAGGGGGACATACATCCCCGGCATGGAATCTTCGGGCGAAAACTATTTTTCCGTCTGGAAGCCGCTGCATCTGGCTAAATACCAGGATGAATACTCAGCTTTCGTAAACGCGCTCCCTCCTGTCCTGATGAGCTTTTCGCTGTCGCCCGAGAGACCGGTGGATGCGGGGCCGCAGACGATCGCGGACTCCATACTGGAGTCGTTTCTTGAGGGTATAGTACGAAAGGCCCAGGCGACGCCTGGGAGAAGGGGGAGGCAGTTAGACCAGACCAACCCCCACGATATATGGCTCCGCTCTCTTGCCTGGCCTAAGTCCGCACTCCACAGATGGAAAGACGAGATGAGCCAGCTCTCATCTCAGATAGAGGAATGGACCGATTCTGTAAGGGTAGTCACCAACCAGCCATGGAAACTTTTACTGAGACTTGAGGAGCCTTTGTCAGGGAATGGTGAGGGTATATGGACACTGTCATGGCACCTGCAGTCTGCGATGGATCCTACCCTTTCTGTCGCAGCCGAAAAAGTATGGAGTCCCGGACCTGCTGAAAGAAAGTGGTTTTCTGCCTCGGGTGCAAATCCGAGAAGATACCTGCTCCAGATGCTTGGGCAGATATCTTCCTCTGTCCCCGCGATAGCAAGAAGCCTGAACGAGCCTTTCCCGGTCTCCTGCACCATGGTGTTTGACGAACTGCTCGTCTTCCTGCACGACATCGTGCCGGACCTTCTTGACCATGGGATACAGATACAGTTCCCATCTTCATGGGGCTCCCCGTCCGACAGGCCGAAACTTGCGGTGAAGGGAAGCGTGAGGGATAGTGCCGCCTTCTCTTCAGGGAGCGGAATGGACCTTGGCGACCTGATGGACGTCGAATGGTCCGTTGCTGTCGGTGATGATGTGTTGACGGAGGAAGAACTCTTGATGCTGAGGAAGCTTAAGGCCCCCCTTGCGAACATAAGAGGGAAATGGGTCCTTGTCTACCGTGATGAACTAGAGAGGCTAATGGAAGGGATCAAAAAACTTCCGCGCAAAATATCCAGGAGAGAGGCCCTGATCTATTCCTTCAGGGAGAGCAAAGGAGATCTCCCTCTTTCCTCTGTCACCGGCTCTCCCTGGCTTGACTCAGTCAGGGCCGTTCTGACCGGGGCCGAACAGATAGAGCAGATAGAGCAGCCCAGGGGGTTCTGCGGAGAACTGAGGCCATACCAGAGAATGGGCCTTTCATGGCTCTCATGGCTCGCGGAGATCGGGCTCGGAGGATGCCTGGCTGACGACATGGGACTTGGGAAGACTGTACAGGCTTTGGCCCTGATGAAAACAAGGAAACTGAGGGGAGAAAAAAGACCGGTACTTCTCGTATGTCCCACTTCAGTCATAGAGAACTGGCGAAGGGAAGCCGAACACTTCGTTCCCGACCTTTCTGTCCGGATACACCACGGGACCGGAAGGCTGAGGGGCGAAAAGTTCTCTGAGGCAGTAAAGGGGACGGATCTCGTTATCACCTCCTATTCGCTGCTTTACAGAGACAATGATACGTTTAACAGGACCGAGTGGTCCGGAGTGATCCTGGATGAAGCCCAGAACATCAAAAATCCCGAAACACGGCAGTCAAAGGCCGCCCGCTCGATAAAGGCGAAATGGCATTTTGCCCTTACCGGTACTCCGGTCGAAAACCACGTCGGAGACATGTGGTCCATAATGGAATTCCTGATGCCCGGCCTTCTTCCGAACAAATCAAGGTTCATAAGGGACTTCATGCGTCCGATACAGGCCGGGGAGACCGGTGCGCTCCAGAAGATCAAAAAAATAACCGGGCCGTTCATCCTTAGAAGATCGAAGACAGACAAATCGATAATCTCAGATTTGCCGGAAAAAATTGAAACAGAGGTCTTTTGTTCACTGAACAGAGAACAGGCCTCGCTATACGGAGCAGTATTGGACGATCTTGAAGAGAAGCTGAAGGGGAGCAGCGGCATAAGACGCAAGGGAGCCGTACTTGCCGCTATAACCTCACTGAAACAGATCTGCGACCACCCGGCACTCTACCTCAAGGACAGGTCCGAGATATCCGGACGCTCCGGGAAACTTGCCCGCCTGACCGATATCGCGGAAGAAATGCTGAGCGTGGGAGACAGGGCCCTGATCTTCACACAATATGCCGAAATGGGTGCCATGCTGAAAAATTATCTCCAGGAAACTTTCGGGAGAGAGGCTCTGTTCCTGCATGGAGGCGTCGAGAGGGGAAAAAGGGACGAAATGGTCAGGAGGTTCCAGGATCCCCACGACGCTCCGCCCTTCTTCGTCCTCTCACTCAAAGCGGGCGGGACAGGCCTCAACCTTACAGGGGCAAACCACGTGGTAATGTTCGACAGGTGGTGGAACCCGGCAGTCGAACAGCAGGCAGTGGACAGGGCATACAGGATAGGACAGAAAGAGAGGGTCATGGTCCACTATTTCTGCTGCAAAGGGACCCTTGAAGAGAAGATTGAACTGCTGATCAAGTCGAAGAAAGAGATAGCCGACTCAGTGGTATCGGCAGGCGAGAACTGGCTGACAGAGATGTCGGACAGTGAACTGAGGCAGCTTTTCAAGCTTAGCAGGGACGCAGTGGAGGACATAGGCTAGATGTACAGAAGAAGGACATCCTGGACATACACGAAACCGCTCAGTACCAAGGGCGGGATAAAATCCCGCGTCAGCAGGGGGCACTTTCACGGCTCCAACTGGTGGTCGCTGCGCTGGATGGAAATACTCGAGAGCAGCATAGACGCTGCGCGTCTCTCAAGAGGGCGAAGCTACGCCAGACGGGGGCAGGTCGTGGATATTGAAATCGAACCGGGGCTCGTTACAGCATCTGTACAGGGGACAAGGAAAAAACCTTATCAAATAAGGCTTGGTTTCGAGACCCTGACCGATGAAGCTAAGGCGCTCCTCCTCTTCCGCTTCCGGGAGAGATCGTCCTTTGCGGCAAGGCTTCTGGCCGGAGAGATGCCGGAGGAAATGGAGAAGGTGTTCAGGGAAGCCGGGGTGGGACT
>DBRW01000071.1:785-995 GCA_002306075.1 Synergistaceae bacterium UBA1358 | reverse complement strand
GATGAGATCCCCGAATTCAAATACAATATTGAAGAAAAGGAAAGACGGATAGCGGCACTCGAGATCATCAACGATTTTCCCTTCTGGAAAGGAGATCTTCCCTTCAGACAATCCCTCTGCCAATATTATGAACGGGCCGCCGATCTTGCCGAGGAAATACTGACGGGTGAGAAGAAAAAGACAGTGGGACGCCCCCGGAAGCTTATCTAG
>DBRW01000071.1:579-764 GCA_002306075.1 Synergistaceae bacterium UBA1358 | reverse complement strand
GGGTAGTCGAAGTCCTTTACCTCAAAGGATGCATACCTTTCAGCTATCTCCCTTATCTTGACCTTCAGTGCATCGGCATCGGGAGCATTTTCCGATTCGCGCTTTATGCTGTACTTTCTGAAGAAGGCATTTTCCTCTTTTGCCCCCTCTACCCCAAAGATTTCCCTGTACATCATAAGATCGAC
>DBRW01000071.1:0-567 GCA_002306075.1 Synergistaceae bacterium UBA1358 | reverse complement strand
TGAAACCGGACCATGCAATAGCGGAAATGCACATTGAACATGGGTCATGGCTCGCCACAAAAATGCATTCGGAAGGATCGGGATGGCCTTTCATTGAAAAGAAGCGAAGGATAGTGTCTATCTCACCGTGAAAGATCGGGTTTCCCTGTCTGTTGTTTGTTCCGGCAATGACGGTCCTGAAGCTCGCGGCATCCAGGACCAGTCCGCCGAATACATGGTTGCCCTCTTCCACTCCCTTTTTTGTAAGAGGCAGCAGATCGTTTTTGATAGCGTCAAGTATTTTATCTATCTTGGTCAAATTGATCATCTCCTTATCTGTACGGAGTTTCTCACAGACTCAAACTTAAAGACCAGTCTAATGTAACACCGTTCCGGACACTTTGTCCACCTCTCCCCTGCTCTCCCGAAGAGGCTGAAGCAAGTCATGCCGCCTTTGCAGGAGAATATTTGCGCCTGATCAGGCAGATGGCGGCCGCTGTCATAAGGAGGAAGGCACTGAAGGCGAAGAAGCTCTTCTCCATGCCCCAGAACGCCCCGCAGACTCCCCACATTATCGGGCCCAGAAAG
>DBRW01000025.1 GCA_002306075.1 Synergistaceae bacterium UBA1358 | reverse complement strand
GCCTTTTTGCTGCCCCTATTTTGTGCCGCGCAGTCATTCTCGGCGGCATCTCCCGAGCCTACTGACAAAACCATACCGAGAGAGATAAAGATAGGAAAGAAAACAGCTGAACAGGTGGAGAAGCAATTTCCGCGTGTCCTTGACCCTTCGAGTGAGGCAAAGCTCGCTATGATAGCCGGCAGACTTACTCCTTATCTGAAACGCGAACTCCAATACAATGTCAAGATACTTGAGATGAAGGATCCCAACGCTTTTGCCCTTCCCGGAGGGTTTACCTATATAACGACAGGAATGCTCGACTTTCTTAAGAGCGATGACGAAATCGCGGCAATACTGGCTCATGAGTTTGTCCATGCGGATAGGGCTCACGGCATAATTCAGGCGGCCAGGAACAACAGGCTCAGCCTACTCACTCTGGCCGGAATGATCGCCGCGACCCAGGGAGGAGGGGCCGCGGCCGCGATGCTTTCAAGTGCGATACAGACTGCCATAATGGGGGCGTACAGCATCGAACTTGAAAAAGAGGCAGATGCAATGGGAATAGATATCATGCACAAGGCCGGATATAACCCTGCGGCAATGCTGACGACCATGGAACGCCTCCAGGTCGAGAGGATGAAAAGGGCCTATGTTGATCCCGGGATATTTCAGACTCACCCCGATGTCGAGGAGAGGGTAAGGGCAGCCTTGAAGTATATGAAGGATAACGGGATAGAGGTCGACAGAAAGGATGTCGTCAGCAAATTGGTAACCGAGGTAACCACGACCGACGGAAGATTGGTACTCACCATTGACGGCAGTACCTTTATCGAACTTCCCTTCAGTGCCGAAAACGAGAAGTTTCTTGACGGGCTGGAAAAACATCTTGATGATTCTCTTGCGATGGAACTGGCTCCCTTTGACGTTACGGTGCATGGAGCAGCGGGAGACCGGTCGCTGATAATAAAGGGAAGGGTCGTTTTGAACGAAAGAGAGATGCCGGAAGGAATGCCTTCGATATCTGAGGTCCGTGAGAGGATCATCGCTGCACTCTCTGAAGCAAGAAGGGAGAATCCGCTGGCCGATTACTACGAGTAGAAGGCCCAGCTATATCGACCTTCAATTTAGGGCAGTTATTTTACATGGTATCAAAGATAGAAACGATCCAGGGAGCTAAATGCCAAATCATGCTCCCAATTTTTATGTACAAGTGAAAACTTATTACCGTGGACAGTATATGATGATCCGGAAATATGTATAAAAGGAGATATTTTTTCGCTTATGAGAGGTCAAATATCTTTTTATTCCTGTAAAATAGATTGAGCCGGATAGGAGGGGTAGAATGTACATTTCACTATATCGCAGATACAGACCCCAAAAATTTTCTGACATGGTCGGACAGGGCGCGGCCGTGAGCGTCCTGCGCGAATCTCTGAAAGAAGGACGTTTGGGCCACGCTTATCTCTTTTCGGGACCCAGGGGGTGCGGCAAAACATCGGCTGCCCGCCTGGTCGCAAAAGGACTGAACTGCCAAAATCGCGCGTCTGACGGTGAGCCTTGCGGTGAATGTGAAGCCTGCACTGCAATAGCCCAGGGCGAACACCTTGATGTCATCGAGATAGACGGAGCGTCCAACAGAGGCATAAATGAGATACGTGACCTGAAAAGCCATGTAAATCTCAAACCGCTGAGCGCACCTTATAAAATATATATCATCGACGAAGTCCACATGCTGACCGAGGCGGCATTCAACGCTCTGCTCAAAACTTTGGAGGAGCCTCCTGCAAATGTCGTCTTTCTGCTGGCGACCACCGAACCTCATAAAGTCCCCGTGACCATAAGGTCGAGATGTCAGCACATCCCCTTCCACAGGATATCGATGGCCGATATGGTGAACCGTATCGCTTATGTCTGCGACTCTGAGAATATCAGCGCTGACATGGAGGCAATATGGGAAATTTCAAGACAGGCAGACGGAGCCCTGAGGGACGCCCTTTCACTTACAGAGCAGGCCGTATCTCTCGGAAAGGGCAGCCTTACACTTGAAAGCGTCAAAGCCCTCACCGGAGGAAGCAACAGGACAGAACTGGAAAAATGGGTCAAAAACCTGAGGATCGATCCCAAGGAGTCTAACGCTGCGCTTCACGAAATGCTGGCCAGGGGTATTTCTCCGGAGAGGCTTACCGAATCGATGTTTGCGGTATTCAGGGATATGTGGATCTTCTCCCTTTGGGGAGAAAAGGGAATGGATGCCCTTGAGATATCGGAAGAAGAGGGAAAATTCCTGAAAGAAGAGACGCCTTTCTGGAGTGCGGATAAGCTGAGATCTGCGTGTATTTTCTGCAGCAGCCTGCTGCCCAGGACAAGGTACGGCATGAGGATGGAGGTCTTTTCCGGTCTCATCATGCTGGAACTGACAAAAATAATCGGATACAAAAGCGAAAGAGCAGGTACTGACCAGCTAAAAAATAAAGCTGACGAAGTAGCTGTCCAGAAGGCCGAAACGGCAAAAAAGGAAGCCGGGCGGCCCGGACCTGTTTCCGACAGGATACCTTCAGCCGGAAGCATTGGCGCATCGGCAGGATCCTGTCCGGCCGAACTGTCCTTTGACGAGATCGAAGATCCCGATTTTGCCCGGCTGCTCTCAAAGCTCGGCAGAAAGGGCACGTCAATTGGAGCTGCCTTGCTGAACTGCGGCATCGTTGCCGATGATTCCGGCTGGAGACTTGGGTCAGACAGACAGTCACCGTCTTTGACATATCTGACAATACCGCAGAACCGGAAACTCCTGTCAAAAGCAATAGAAGAGATCTGGGGACTCAGGGACCCTTCTGCGGAAGAGAATATACCGGCGGTATCTTCTTCTTTGCCCTTCGAAGATATTCCGGCTGATGATGAGTCCAAGACAAAAGGAAAACACTCCAGGGGTTCTATCGTTGCCGATACGGACAGGATCATCAAACTGCTCGGGGCAGAAGTCCTTTATGTCAAAGACATGAACGGAGACAACGGGACCGACGATTTTGGGAGCGCTGATCTATGAGCGAAAAACCTTTTGTACATCTGCACGTCCACAGTGAGTACAGCCTGCTGGACGGTGCAAATAAATGTGACAGCCTTGCCCTGACCACAAAAGAGATGGGCATGGATTCGATCGCCATCACAGACCACGGGGTCATGTACGGCTGTGTGGAGTTCTACAACAAGTGCAGGTCGCAGGGAGTAAAGCCTATACTTGGGTGCGAAGTGTACGTGGACTCAAACGGATATACGTGCAGAGAGGGCAAAAATCAGTACCATCTGATACTGCTTGCCGAAAACGAAGAGGGCTACCACAATCTGATGAAGATAGTGTCTGTGGCTAACACGGACGGCTTTTACTACAAACCGAGGATCGACCATGAACTTCTGGCGAAACACAGCAAGGGGCTGATTGGAGCCTCAGCCTGCCTTGGAGGGGAGATCCCGAACTTTATTCTGAAGGGCGACAACGACGGAGCGTTGTCCAGGGCAGCCCTTTACAGGGATATCCTGGGTGATGGAAACTTTTTCCTTGAACTGCAGCACAACAGCATCCCAGAACAGGCTATCGTCAATAAAAAGCTTATCGAGATAGCAAGGAAGGAAAATTTCCCGCTGATAGCCACCAACGACGTGCATTACATGCGCAGGACAGACTCGGAGTGGCATGATGTGCTGCTGTGTGTCCAGACCAACAGCAACGTTGACGATCCCAACAGGTACAGGTTCAGGGGAGACGACTACTATTTCAGGTCGCCGACTGAGATGTGGGATCTTTTTGGCGCCGAGGTCCCCGATTGTCTGATAAACACACAGAAGATCGCGGACAGATGCAATGTGAAACTGGAGATGGGACATTACTATCTTCCGGAATTCCCCCTGCCCGAGGGCGAGACGCTTGAATCTTACCTGAGAAGGATAGCTGAAGCCGGACTGAAGAAAAGGCTGAAGAGCGACTCGCCGCCCGAAATCTATGTGAATAGGCTCAATTATGAACTTGGTGTTATTGAACAGATGGGTTTCCCCGGTTATTTCTGCATCGTAGCGGACATCATCAACGCTGCGAAGGAGAGGGGCATCCCCATAGGTCCCGGAAGGGGCTCAGCTGCGGGTTCGGTAGTCGCATGGTCATTGGGCATAACTGACCTTGACCCGATAAGATACAATCTGCTCTTTGAACGTTTTCTCAACCCCGAACGCATAAGCATGCCGGATATCGATACCGATGTCTCGGATAAAAGAAGGGACGAACTGATTGAGTATATCGTCAGCAAGTACGGCAGTGACAGGGTCGCGCAGATAATAACCTTTGACCGTATGAAGAGCAAAGGGGCGATAACGGATGTCGGAAGGGCGCTTGGAATGACTGTCGCCGATGTCCGCAGAGTTACGAAGCTTATACCGGATTCCCTTAAGTCCGGGATAAACAACATCGGAGATGCCCTTTCAGGAGTGCCGGATCTGAAGGCTATTTACGACAAGGAACCTGCGGTGAAGAAACTCCTGGATATATCGTCGAACATAGAGGGGATATCAAGGCACTGTTCGCAGCATGCAGCGGGAATAGTCATAACTCCCAGGCCACTGATAGAGATGGTGCCCGTGAGGAAATTCGGAGAAAGCCAGATCGTCACACAGTACTCTATGGAGCCTGTCGAAAAGCTTGGTCTGGTCAAGATGGACTTCCTTGGTCTCAGGACTCTCTCTGTGATCGAGGGGGCCCTGGAAAACATCAAAGCCAACGGTAAGGGAGAGATAGATCTCGACGAGATACCGATGGACGACCAGAAGACTTATGAAATGCTGCAGAGAGGGGACACTCTGGGGGTATTCCAGCTCGAATCCAGCGGCATGACTGCACTTGTGGTCAGGATGAAGCCCGACTGCTTCGAAGACCTTATTGCCCTTGTCGCCCTCTACAGACCGGGCCCTTTGGAAAGCGGCATGGCCGACCAGTATGTACGGTGCAAGCACAAGGAAGAGCCGGTCCACTTCCTCCATCCCGCCCTTGCCGAATCTACGAAGGAGACCTACGGAGTCATCCTGTACCAGGAACAGGTCATGCAGATCGCATCTTCGTTGGCGGGATACTCTCTTGGAGAGGCAGACCTGCTGCGAAGGGCCATGGGAAAGAAAAAAGCGGAGGTAATGGCGGAACAGCGTGAAAAGTTCATCAACGGAGCTGTCAAAAACAATGTAGATCCCAAAAAAGCCGGAGAAATTTACGACATCATAGAAAAATTTGCCGGCTACGGCTTCAATAAGTCTCACAGCGCTGCTTACGCACTGATCAGCTACAGGACGGCCTGGCTGAAGGCAAACTATGGTCCTGAATTTCTCGCGGCCTACCTTTCAAGTATTGTAGGGTCTAAAATGAGTGTTTTAGGGCAGTATATAAGGAGTGTCAGAGAAGCAGGATATTCAGTATTACCCCCTGATATCAATGAATCGAAGGAAGACTTCTCCGCATCGGGCGACATAATCAGGCTTGGACTGTCAGCCGTAGCAAAAGTTGGGCAGAGTGCTGTCAGAAACATAATCGAGTCGAGGGAGAAGGAGGGAAAGTTCCAGTCTTTCTGGGATTTCTTCCTCAAGACAGATTCGCGTGTCGTAAACAGGGGAGTAATAGAAAACCTGATCAAGTCTGGAGCGTTCGACAGCCTTGAAAAGAACAGGGCTAAGCTTCTCAATGCTCTGCCATCTTTCCTTGAGTATGCGTCAAAGCGGTGTTCGGACAGCAACCAGTGCTCGCTTTTCGATAATGTGGACGACGCTCTTATTGAACCTGTGATGGATGAGTGCGAAGATTTTTCAGTCAGGGAGAAGCTGGATTTTGAAAAGGAGAGCATGGGGCTTTATATTTCAGGACACCCGTTTGACAACTACCTGCCCTTGATCAGGAATCACATAAACTGCACTTTCTCCGACCTGTCCCTGTGGCAGTCAGCCAATCAGCCGGTAGTGACCGCGGGATTGCTTACCTCTTACAAAGAACGTTATACAAAAAAAGGAGATCCGATGGGGGTCCTGGATTTCGAGGATTCCGAGGCTACCATAGAAGTCGTCGTTTTCCCGAAACTTTGGAGCAGGTACAAGCCGCTGCTGAATATAGGATCTTTGTACTTTATAAAGGGACAGCTGAAGCAGGACAGAGGTCTTTCTATCCTGGCCGACGAGATAATTACCGAAGAAGACTATAAGTCCCTTCTCACTCCTCATGTTACAATTACGATAGAAGCCGACGGATTGGGCGAGGATTTTTACGGCGGTCTTTGCAGACTTCTTCGCAAACATCCGGGCAAATATGAGGTGTTGTTTAAATTGGTAAATTCAGAGCAGACGATCGTATCCCTGCTGAAGTCGATCAAGGTCGATCTGAACGACAGTCTCTGCAGCGAAGTTGCAGACTATTCCAAGGGCAGGGCTTACTGTTCCTGAAGGACGAAAAAAGACGAGAGGAGAGGTCGGGATGTCTCAGAACGACAGCGAAGCGCGCCTTGCCGGCGGAGACTACATCGCAGTGAAGGCGCTTGAGAACGGAGTGACGGTCATAGGTGTCACAAGAGGAGCCGAGAACAGGTTCCTTCACACAGAGAAACTGGATGAGGGAGAGGTATGGATAGCACAGTTCACCGAACATATCTCGGCAATGAAGATAAGAGGCGCCGCCACCATCTTTACAAAACACGGCGAGATAAAGAGCGGGAAACATAAACTGCCGGAGTCTGAATGAAAAGACTGGAAAGGAAGGTAAAAATAGTATGCACCATGGGGCCGGCGTGCTGGGACGAAGGGACCATAAGGGAACTTGTCCGTTCCGGAATGAATGTTGCGCGCCTGAACTTCAGCCATGGCGACTATGATTCCCATAGGATGACCATCAATAATGTGCGGAGTGTCGAAGAGGCGCTTCGCAGGCCTGTGGCCACTCTCCTCGATACAAAAGGTCCCGAGATACGAACAGGCATGCTGGAAGGCCATCGGAAAGTCACACTGGAAGCCGGACGTGAGTTCAGCCTGTTCCTTTCGCCTGTGGAAGGCAATCCGTCGGGGGTATCTGTCGATTATCCCGACCTGTATAAGGAGATATCCGCAGGACAGGAGATATTCATAGATGACGGCTCGATCCTGCTTTTGGCGGAGGAGCTGGACAGAGATTCCATCAAGTGCAGGGTCCTGGTCGGCGGGGAACTGGGAGAGAAAAAAGGCGTGAACGTACCGGGTGCGGATCTTTCCGTCCCCACGCTGACTGACAAGGACATCTGTGACATAAGATGGGGCATAGAACACCACGTGGATTATATAGCCGTCTCCTTCGTGAGGACAAAGGAAGATATCCTGGGCGTGAGGAAAGTGCTCGAGGATAATTCCGGAGAGGCAAAGATAATCGCAAAGATCGAGACGAGACAGTCTGTGGAAAATATTGATGAGATCCTTGCCGTGGTCGACGGGATAATGGTGGCCAGGGGAGATCTCGGGGTCGAGATGCCGACTGAAGATGTCCCGATGGTCCAGAAAGAGATAATAGAGAAGTGCCGTTCACAGGGAAAACCGGCTATAGTAGCGACCCAGATGCTTGATTCGATGATACGCAACCCGAAGCCGACCCGAGCTGAGGCAAGCGACGTGGCAAACGCGGTCATTGACGGGGCAGATGCCGTCATGCTGTCAGGAGAGACTGCAAGCGGCAGGTACCCGGTCGAATCCGTGAACATTATGCACAGGATATTGATCCGGACGGAAGAAAGCTTAATGAAATGGCAGAGGACCCCGAAGGTATTCTACAACTGTGGAGAAACAGCCGATGCAGTGAGCCGTGCAGCGCGTGACATCTCAGAGGCGGTATGTGCGGCTGCAATACTCTCATTGACGAGGAGCGGGGCGACTGCAAGGATGGTCAGCAAGTACAGGCCAGAGTGTCCGGTGATCGCGCTGACCCCGTCATTTTCAACGTGGCGCGAACTAGCTCTGGTATGGGGCGTATATCCTCTGATATGTCCTTTTACGACCGATGTAGAAGAATCGGTATCCAACTCCCTCTCGATAGTTCAGGAAGAGGGACTTATAAAAGAAGGAGACAACGTTGTCTTCACGTCGGGCATACCGCTCGGAGTTCCGGGCAGTACGAACCTTGTCCAGGTCTATACCGTTGGCAAAATAATTGGCAATGGATTGTCTTTGATTAAAAAGAAGATAAGAGGTGCGGTCTGCAAGGCTGAAACTCCCGAAGAGGCAAATCAGAAGATCACCAAAGGGGCGATCCTTGTAGTGAGAAAGACCGACCGGGATTATATTCCGGCAATGGAAAGGGCAGCGGGCGTTGTAAGCGAAGAAGACGGTTTTTCCTGCCATACCGCTGTCGCATCCCTGAACATGGGACTTCCGGGAATAGTAGGTGTATCCGGGATATTTGACCTGGTAGAAGACGGAATGCTTATTACTCTTGACGGTGTACGCGGAGTGGTATACCTGGGACGGAGCGTTTAAATGGCTTTGATCGGTGCCCATATATCTGTCGCAGGGGGACTCCACAAGGCATACCAGAGAGCAGATGCCGCAGGCTGCGAAGCCATGCAGATATTTACGAGGAACCAGCGGCAATGGCTGAATGTTCCGCTCAGTTTCAGGGAGATAGAAGAATTTTACAGGACTTCAAAAGGCAGCTCGGTAAAGAAGGTCGTTTCTCATGCTTCCTATCTGATAAACCTCGGTGGAAACGGCCCAATAAGGGAAAAAAGCGAACAGGCCCTTATCAGCGAACTTGAAAGATGCAGCCAGCTGAGCATTGGTGATGTTGTTCTGCATCCGGGCTTTGCCCTTGAAGATACCTGGGAAGACGCCCTTGCAAAAGTCTCCGCTTCCCTTCTGAAAGTGCTTGAAGCCACTTCGGACATGAAAGTGAGGATATTGCTGGAGACGATGGCCGGGCAGGGATCTGTGCTGGGAGGGGATATCTCTGAGTTTTCCGCTATTCTCGATCATGTGGAAGGCCATCCGAGGATAGGTTTTTGTGTAGACATCTGCCATGTATTTGCGGCAGGGTACGAAATGAGGACTCACGAATCGTACAACAGGCTCGTAGACCTGTTGGACAAACATGTAGGGATCGAAAGGATACACTGCTGGCATCTGAGTGACAGCAAGATGGAAAGGGGAAGCAAAAAGGACAGGCATCAGCATCTGGGTGAAGGGACGATCGGATTGGAGCCGTTTTCTATGCTTGTAAACGATGCCCGGTTTGAAAATATCCCCGCCATACTTGAAACACCTAAAGAGGGCATGGGAGACGAAGGAAACATATCTGTCCTGAGAAAACTGCGGGGAGAGTGAGTGATAATGTTAGACAGTTTATCTGTTTTAAGCCGGATCACTCATTGGCAAATAAATTATCCAAATAATCAATTATGAGATAAAAGGAGGTGGTTCCGTTGCCGTTCTTTGATTTGCGCTGGCAGGATATCCCTGACATTTTTATAGTTGCCTTTATCATTTACAGAGTTCTTTTGCTATTGGTCGGGACTCGTGCCATGCAGCTCATACGCGGTGTCATGATCATCGGTCTTATCGGTGCTCTCGCAAATGTCCTCGAGCTGAGGAGCCTTTCCTGGATCATCGGAAAACTTCTGAGCGCCTTCATAATAGTAATACCGATCCTTTTCCAGCCCGAACTGAGGCATATGCTTGAAGAACTTGGAAAAGGACATCTCTGGAAGGTAGACAAGAACGAAGAGATGGTGGATATAAAGGCGGATAATCTTACCAAGGCCATGCTCTACTGCAAATCGCAGAGGATAGGAGCGCTTTGCGTACTTCAAAGGAACACCAGCCTCAAGGAAGTCTGGAGGACCGCGGTATCCCTGAAGGCAGACATCACGGAAGAATTGATGGTATCGATATTCTGGCCCGGGACTCCTCTTCATGACGGTGCGGTAGTTATAGACCAGCACAATATCATTGCTGCCGGATGTTATTTGCCGCTGACTGAAAAGACAGATATCTCAAGGTGGTACGGGACCAGACACAGGGCGGCCCTTGGAGTCACAGAGATGTCGGACGCGCTCGCCATAGTCGTTTCTGAAGAGCGAGGGGAAATTACTGTCGCGGTAGGCGGACGCCTTTCCAGACCGTTAAACGAGTCACAATTGAGAAGCATATGCGGTCACTATTTCAGCTACGAAGGAAGAGGCTCCAACTTTATGGAAAGGCTCAGGGAAGAGATAGTCCAGCAGTGGCCGGGGAGTGTATCCAATGAATAACAACGCTGAAAACGGAAACGGCGGCTCGAAGGATCTAAGAAAGACGCCTGGAATAAGAAAAAAATTCCTTGAAGAGCTTGACAGATGGATAAACATACGAGGAACGGGAAGACTCAAGGCCAATCTGGGACTCTTCGTCGTCTCTCTTGTCATCTCTCTTGTGTTATGGGCATTCGTCGCATGGGACGGCAACAGCGACGGGACACGCTCTATGTCCGCAAATATCGAATATCTCAACCTCCAGAGAGGGTACTCGATGTTTGACAATACCAGAAGGGTCGAAATAAGGCTTGTAGGGAGGATCAACGCCCTTTCGAGGGTAGAGCAGAGCGACGTGTCCGCCAGGGTAGACCTGCAGGGCCTTCAGCCCGGGAAATACAGCCTGCCAATAAACATCAGCACTCCGCCGTTTGTAAGGGTGAGGAGCTGGCAGCCGTCCACTGCGGATGTAGAGATATACAGACATGTCGAAAGGACAGTTGCTGTCTCATACCGCATCGAAGGGAACCTGCCGGAAGGCATGGCTGTCTCTTCTGTAAACATATTGCCCAAAGAAGCTGTTATAAGCGGGCCGGAGAGCGATGTCCTCTCAGTTCAGTCAGTTGAGGCAGTTATCCCTGCATCAAAGATCAAAGACGGAGAAGCTATAGTCCTTCCTTTAAAAGTCACAGGTCAGCAGGTAAACCCTGACAGAGTGGCAATAACTCCGAATCAGGCTGAAGTGACTGTCTCGCTGGAAAATGAAATACTCGGAGAGAGCATACCTGTAGAGGTATCTGTCATCGGAACGCCGGCAGACGGATACGAACTCGACTCTATCGTGGTCGTACCATCCACTGTGGCGATAAAGGGAAAAAGTACGGCCGTGAAGAAAATGACTTCGCTAGTACTTCCTCCGGTCGACATATCAGGGCTTGATCAGAACCTCAATCTTATGCTGCCACTCCAACCGGTCGAAATGACTCCGGAGGTCGAAATAAGCGGTCCGGACAGAGCCAGGGTGGAAATTTACATCAGAAAAAAGATGGCCGAGAAGACGTTCAGCGGCGTAGGTGTCATGACTGAAGGGTCTGTACAGGGCAAAGAGTGGAAACTTTCTCCCATGTCCGTAAAACTTACGATAAGCGGTACAAAAGCTGATATCGATGCTCTGCATTCCGGTTCCGTACCATGTGAACTTTATGTGGATGTCTCAAATATAGTATCAAAGCAGCTTGTGCTCCCGGTCCTGGTGAGGAACCTGAAGTCCGGGTTCAAGGTGGTCAGGATCGAACCTGAACAGGTCACAGTGACAGCGGTGGAGTGAGTGCTGCGGCTTCACCGCGTGAAACTGCGACAGAAGCATGTCGCTTGAAACAGTAGTGAAGCGATGGTTTTCAAAAAATTGGCAGACGACAGGCAATCAGCAGGCAGGCAGTTGTAAGGGCAGGGCGGAGAATTCGCGACGTTCATCGCTGGAGTATTCGCTCGCTTCGCGTCGCGGTGAATTAAGGCTTAGATCAAGAACCAAGATCCGTTCCGGAAGTCTTTATAGGGTGATCCAGCGGCTTTTATTTAGTTTTATATGGATAATATAAAAACTAATCATAGCAAGGATATAAAGAAAAGCGTCACGTTTTTTTGTTGCTGCACCACAATTATTGTTAAGGGGTGGCTTTATTGGAAAATAAAAAAGTACGGCGCATGTTTGGTACAGACGGTGTCAGGGATATAGCCAACAAAGGATTTATGGCCCCCGAGACGGCAATGAGGCTGGGCAGAGCTTTTACGGTCTTTCTTATGAAAAGGGGATCAGAGAGGCCAAGGATCGCTGTAGGAAGAGACACGAGGCATTCGGGGCAGATGATCGAAGCGGCCCTGTCAGCCGGCATCACATCAGCGGGCGGGAGCGTCTATGCAATAGGCGAGATCCCAACGCCGGGAGTAAGTTATTCCGTAACCTACGGACATTTTGACGGAGGAGCCGTGATCAGCGCTTCCCATAATCCGGCCGAATACAACGGCATCAAATATCTTGACGGAGAAGGCTATAAGCTTTCAGACGAGGAAGAACTGGAGATAGAAGGTATTTACGAGGCCGACGTAGGTCTTGAGAGGCCGACCCACGGATCTGTCGGCAGGATATATGATGCGGGCGAACTTACAGGCAAGTATCTTGATTTTCTGCTTGGAATAATGGAAAAAGTGGAAAACACAGATCGTTCGATTCTGATCGATGCAGCCAACGGGGCTGCATCCGCACTGGTAGGACCGCTGTTCAAGAACTGGAAGGGAAAGGTCTCTATTTTAGCCAACCACCCTGACGGTCTCAATATCAACTCCGGAGTAGGAGTTACCAATATGGACTTTCTCGTACGCAACACAATGGACGCAAAGGCTGATATCGGCATCGCTTATGACGGTGATACCGACAGAGTCCTGATGTGTGACGGCAAAGGAAGGATCATTGACGGAGACATCATGCTCTGGGTCATAGGACGCTGGCTGAAATCAAAGGGTACTCTCGGATCAGGAGTCGTGGCTACGGTGATGAGCAACATGGTCCTGGAGGACCTTCTTGCCAAAGAGGACATAAAGGTATTCAGATGCGGCGTCGGTGACAGATATGTGCTCGATACCATGCGTAAAGAAAACAGCAGGCTTGGGGGAGAACAGTCGGGACACCTGATCGCCCTTGATTATGCGAACACCGGGGACGGGCTCTGTTCGGGGCTCCTGTTCCTTAGGGCCCTCTCTGACCTTGACGAGGATATTTCAACGCTCTCAGATCGTTTTGACAGGTATCCGCAGGTGCTCAAAAATCTCAGGATCGAAAACAAGGATCGTGTTTTGGGCAGTATCAAATTAAAAGAAGCCGAAGAAAATGCATTAAATAAACTTAAAGGCAAAGGACGTATGCTGCTCAGACCCTCGGGAACGGAGCCTCTTATAAGGATCTTCGTGGAATCAAGGGATCACAAGCTCATGAATGAAACGGCAGCGATGCTTGAAAAGACGATACTGGAAATAACTTCCGCAGGGGGTAATTAAATGGAGTTCAGGCATATAAAGAAGGCGGTCTTTCCTGTCGCTGGGCTGGGCACAAGATTTCTGCCCCTGACTAAGGACATTCCAAAGGAAATGATGCCGCTGATCGACAGGCCGCTGATCCATTACGGAGTGGATGAGGCTGTTGCCTCGGGCTGCAGTGAGATAGTCTTCGTGACGGGAACGGGAAAAGAGACGATACATCAATATTTCCAGCACTCAAAGGATCTCGAAGTGCACCTTGAGCAGACAGGAAAAAAAGACCTGGCCGAGCAGCTGAAAAAGATTCCCGAACTAGCCGTTTTTTATTACACTCTCCAGGAAAAACCAATGGGGCTTGGCCATGCGGTACTTTGCGCCGAAGAGTTCTGCAGGAATGAATACTTTGGACTGCTGCTCCCTGACGACGTGATGCTTGCCGATCCCACAGTCCTGTCGCAGCTGGAATCGGTAAGGAAGGAATACGGCGGGTCGGTCCTGAGCCTTGAGGAAGTAGATCATGAGGATACTTCGAGGTATGGGATCGTCGATGCAGAAGAGGTGGAGCCGGGCGTATACAGGGTAAAGGGACTTGTTGAAAAGCCAGACCCGAAAGAGGCTCCCTCAAATCTTGCGATAATGGGAAGATATGTTCTCTCTCCTTCTATCTTCAGACATCTTAAGGGCATTGCCAGGGGCAGGGGAGGAGAATACCAGCTTACCGACGCGATCGCCTCGATGCTAAGGGAAGAACCGGTCTATGCGCTCATATATAAAGGGAGAAGGCTGGACTGCGGAGTCAGGGAAGGCTGGATTAAGGCGACTGTAACGATGGCCATGCGGGATCCTGATCTAAAAAAGATCATCATGGATACTGTCTGGAAAGAGACCGGGAAAAAACTGTAATAAATTAGCCCGAAAGCCCGGCAGATGCTACGGTTTGATAATGAGACACACAGGCATTTTATTCAGCAGGTTCGGCAGTGAACGGAAAGTATATCCTTAAGTGGGTAATGTCCTTCAAAGCGTTGTCGTTTCTTCCATCGACATCGGGAAGTCTCTGCCACGCGCCGCCGTTCTTTCTGACAAGCAGGAGAGACCTTCTGCCGTAAGTCGACCATATATCCCAGAGTTTTTCTCCATCGGCCGGCCCCGGAACCAGTACCTCTTTGAATAGGGGGGGCTTTCCCCCCATCATGGATTTTCCGTCAGTCGGTCCTATGATCATCCACTGTGTCATATCCCATGAACCCTGCATCTCTTTTGAAAAGAGGGCGTGGTCCCAGGGTATGATCTGAAATCCGCCTATTTTCCCTCTCTGCGAGGAACTGAAATCGATAACTCCGCAGTGGTTCGCCCTCAATGCGCCTGTCTTCTGGAACATGGTCCCCTCAAAGCGTCCCGTTCCCCCAAGCGGTCTGATCACGCGGGCGATTATGCTGTATCCGTCTTTGCTCCATAGGATGACTCTCCCGCCGGGTCTGTTTTCGATCTCTGTCACATAGCCAAAGTCTTTTTCCAGTACCGAGATCAGCAGAGTGTCTCCTCTTACCGGAAGATTTTTTGCTGAGAGTGGAGCATCAGGACCGGTCGCCTTTTTCACGACTGTAATTTTTGATCCGACAGGGGGAGCCCACGCTCCGAATATCCCTGTGCCTGCCTCCGAAGATATTACGATCGAGGCCCCCGGGCCGGCGGCCGGGGCTATAGTCTCACTTGGTATGATACTCAGAGTCCTCCCTTTTTCTTTCTCAATAGAGACAAGCATGTGCAGGGCGTTGACGGCAGAAGCACAGACCTCTCCGGGGGTCCCCCACGCGCTTGCGGTGTAGCTCGGCCATCTTGTGGTCTGCGGCAATGCAAAGACCTGTCCGACGTGATAAATCGTTCCGTCAGATGTCGTTACCGTTACATCTTTTCCTGTCTCCATTGGGATAGTTATCTTATAAAGAGGGATCTGCGTTTCTTCTGCGACCGCAGGGGAAAGAGAAAAATTATCTGCCAACAGCAAAATCGCTGCAGATAAAAGGGTGGCAGCGGTCTTTGTTACGATATGACGAAACCTTCCTGCAACTCTGACCAAATCTGCTGAGTCTCTTATTTATTGTTGTAACAGTCTGTGCAGAGGCCGTAAAGAAAAATTTCTGCGTTGTCTATCTGGGCGATGCTGTTCTGAGCTGTGCTTGCCGACTTGAAAAACCCCTCTTCATCGATACCCAGGTCTACCAGCATGCCGCAGTTTTTGCAGAGAAAATGTCCATGTGTCGAAGTAGTCGGATCAAAATAGACTCTTTTGTCATCTATGCTGAGTATCTTGATCAGTCCCGCGTCTGCAAGAAGCTGTGCTGTGCTGTAAACTGTTGCGACTGACATGGTAGGATAATCTACCGAAAGCTCCTTATAGAGCATGTCAGCCGATGGGTGATCTGTCCTTTTTTCCAGCTGCTTAAGGATCGCGATCCTCTGAGCAGTTATCTTTGCGCCGCGTCTCCTGAGGACGTTGATTCCTTCACTAACAGTCCACATAAATTGTTACCTCCGGTTTGAATAGAATCCGACATAAAACTGATTATAAATCATATAGAAAAAAATGTATATATAAAGGGCAGAATGCTTAAATTATAACAATTATAAGATAAGCATGATTACGTAATTTACACTATAAAAGTTGTTGCGTCTGCATCATGTCAATTTTACCGGAGTCCCTGATCGTCCGGTAAGATGATCCCGATGCTTGTCTGAAATGGATTGGCCGAGGAAATGTCTGTTTATCAACATGCGTCTACTTGCGTATTTTTCAACATACAAGCTATAATGTCCGTTGCACGTCAATGGGGTGTAGCCAAGAGGAAAGGCAGCGGACTTTGGATCCGCCACCGATGGTTCGAATCCATCCACCCCAGCCACAGTTCAGTGGCAGGGTAGGCAGGGGAATGCCTTCCCAATGTTTTACTGTGTTTTATTATATAATCTTTTTTGATGGAAGGAGCCGGAGTCATGCAGCATGAAAAGAACAAATTTTGTGTATTGATCTTGGCAGCAGGCAAAGGGACAAGAATGCGCAGTAAAACACCCAAAGTCCTTCATAAAATACTTGAAGAACCGCTCCTTTACTATCCGCTTTCAGAATTGACATCGGCAGGTTTCAGGGAAATATCCGTAGTTGTAGGTTTTTCCGGTGAGACTGTTGAAGAATGGATCAAAAGTGAGTTCCCCGAAATAAATGTGTTATGGCAGAAAGAGCAGCTTGGTACGGGCCATGCCGCGAAGCTTACCATGGACTGGTGGAAGGATTACGAGAACGTAGTGATCCTGCCCGGCGATACACCGTTGATAAAAGCAGATACCCTTCTGAAGTTCATAAATGCCCACATAGAAAAGGACAACTGCTGCAGCTTTTTGAGCTTCGACCTTCAGGACCCGACCGGTTACGGCAGGGTCATAAGGGACGGACTTTCGGTAAGGATCGTGGAACATAAGGACGCGACCCCCGATGAAAGAAAATGCCGTGAAGTGAACAGCGGGATGTACGTGTTCAAAACGTCCGCGCTGTCAGCGGTGATAGACAGACTGAGCTGCGCGAACAGTCAGAAGGAGTACTATCTGCCTGATGCAGTCGCCCTGACAGAACAGGACGGAGGGCGCACTGATGCCGTAAAGGCGCAGGATGCGGCCGAATTCCTCGGTATTAACGACCCCGGCCAGCTTGCCGAAGCGGCCTCGGTAATGAAGAAAAGGATACTCGATAAGTGGATGAACAGGGGAGTAAGATGCAATGATCCAGCTTCTACTTGGATAGGCCCCAAAGTCGAGCTCGGTGAAGATATCGAGATAAAGCCAAACGTTCAGCTGTGGGGCAGGACATCGATCGGAAACGGATGCACGGTGGGCAGCTTTACCATCCTCACGGACTCTGTACTTGAAGACAACGTCGAGATAGTCGGAAATGTAATGATCAAAAAAAGCAGAGTAGGCGAAAGGTCGACTGTCGGTCCGTTCGTATATATCCGTGACGGTGCCGAGATCCACGATGATGTCCATGTGGGAAGGTTCGTAGAGATCAAGAAAAGCACGATTCGGAGAGGGGCCAAGGTCCCACACCTCTCTTATGTCGGGGATGCGGATATCGGTGAAAAGACCAATATAGGAGCCGGTACGATAACCTGCAACTACGACGGAGAAAAAAAGAATTTTACAAAAATTGGCAACAATTGTTTTGTCGGCAGTGATACAATGTTTGTAGCGCCGGTGACTGTCGGGGACAATGTCGTAACAGCGGCAGGTTCGGTGATAACACAGGATATTCCAGACGGTGCGCTTGGAGTCGCAAGGGCAAGACAAAAAAATATCGAGGGCTGGAGTTCCCGCAGGAAGATCGGCAAGGGAGGAAATTGACATGTCTGCAGGTTTGAGGGAGGTCAAAATTTTTTCGGGGAGCGCTCATCAGCAGTTTGCCGAGAGCATCTGCATGAATCTCGGAGTTCCCCTTTCGGCGTCAAAACTATTCAGGTTTTCCGACGGAGAGATAGGTGTTTCGATAGAAGAGAGCGTAAGAGGTGCGGACGTATATGTGGTACAGCCTACATGCGAACCGGCTAATGAACACCTTATGGAACTCCTTATCATTGTCGACGCGCTGAGGAGAGCATCCGCATACCGCGTCAACCTCGTCATCCCGTATTTCGGATACGCGAGGCAGGACAGGAAGACGCGCTCAAGGGAGCCTATCACATCAAAGCTGATCGCCAACCTTCTTGAGAAGGCAGGAGCAGACAGAGTGATCTCGGCAGATCTCCACGCCGGGCAGATACAGGGATTCTTTGATATCCCGGTAGATCATCTGACCGGTGTGCCGCTTCTTGCATCCTATTTCCACAGGACTCTGAAAAAAGACGTCGATCAGGGAATGGTGACAGTCGTCTCTCCGGATATCGGAGGTGTCGTCAGAGCAAGAAAGTTTGCGGAACAGATCGGAAACGCTGAACTTGCCATCGTCGACAAGAGACGCTCTCACGAAGTGACGAATGTCTGCGAAGTCATGGAGATAATAGGAAATATTGAGGGAAAAACGGTTGTCCTGGTAGACGACATAATCGACACTGCCGGCACGATCGTCAAGGCGGCTGAAGCTCTCCGTGCAAGAGGCGCGAATGAGGTCTACGCCTGCGCGACCCACGGAGTTCTCTCCGGACCCGCAATTGACAGGCTCAAGCAGTCCCTTATCAAAGAAGTGGTAGTGACAGACACTATCCCTGTCAAGGAAGAGAAAAAGTTCGACAGACTGACTGTCCTGCCGATCTCACCGCTTTTTGCGGAAGCTCTCAGGAGGATCCATTCGGAACATTCGGTAAGCATCCTTTTCAGGTAGGTACGGACCTGGTATCACCGCGGCAGATCTTGCCGCTGAAAAGCATAGAGCAATAAATATCAAGCAAGCATATATTTTCTGAGGAGGAAACACTGATGGCAGCAAAAAAACAGCAGCATAAGATCGAATTTACACTAAGAGAGAAAACGGGTACCGGAGCATGCAGAAAGATCCGTTCAAAAGACATGGTACCTGCCGTACTCTATGGACCAGAACATAAACTCGGACTTGCCGGGATGGTTTCCGCAAGAGCTGTCGCGCCGATAGCGAACAGCGGGGCAAGGGAGACAACCGTCATTGAACTGGCGATGTCCGACGGAAAGGAATGCATGGCCCTCATCAGAGACGTACAGCGCCATCCGATCAGCCAGAGCCTCCGTCACATCGACTTCTATCAGGTCCTGAAAGGACATAAGGTCAAGGTCGAGATCCCCATCAAGGTCTTCAATAAAGAGTGTGCCCCCGGGATCAAAGAGGGTGGTCTTCTCAATCAGACGACAAGATATGTCACAGTCGAGATCCAGCCCCGTGACATCCCCGAAGATATCGTGGTAGACGTTGCCGAGCTCAAACTCGGAGACGAGATCTTCGTCAAAGACCTTGCCCTGCCCGAAGATTGTGTACTCCACACCCCGGCAGATACTCTTGTACTTCATATAATCCAGCCCAGAGCTGCTGTTGAGACTGAAGAAGAGGGGACCGAGGGAGAAAATACCGAAGTTGAAGTAGTTGCAAAGGGCAAAGCGAAGGAAGAAGAATAAGATCAGCACAGGAGATAACGTGACACCGTCATGAAACTTATCGTAGGCCTGGGAAATCCTGGCGTGGAGTATGCATGGACCAGACACAACGCAGGCTGGCTTATGATAGATTCTTTTGTTTCAAGGCTGGGGCTTTCTGAGCCCAGGATGAGATTCAGAGGAGCTTTTTGGGGCCCCGTGCCTCATAACGGTGAGAAGATCTGCCTGCTCAAGCCGTATACATACATGAACCTGAGCGGCCTGTCCGTGGCTGAGGCAGTAAATTACCAGAACATCGCAACGTCGGACATCCTTGTCATATATGACGATGCCGCGCTTCCCTTCGGAAGGGTACGGATCAGAGAAAAGGGATCAGCAGGGGGACAAAAGGGAATGATGTCCATCCTGGGAGCTCTGAAGACATTGGATGTTCCGAGGCTCCGGATAGGTGTCGGAGAGCCGCAGGGAAACGTTGATATGGCCGATTGGGTCCTCGGCAGGATCCCTCACGGCCAGAGGGAGCTGTGGCATAAACTTGAGGATATTGCCTGGGAAGCCATAAATATCTGGCTGAAAGACGATATCCAAAAAGCTATGAGTTCCATCAACGGACTCAGGCTTGATGACTCAGGCAAAGCGTGAAGGAATGCTGGATAAGGAAAAAAGCAGCCGGCCTGTAAGCAGTCTCTTTGATCTTGACGAAGAGGCTTGGCTGCGCAATAAATCAGTACATCTTGTATCAAAGGGAGCAATGAGGAGTTGGGTCGCTAGAGATCCCGACACCTCGTTGCTCGTTTTGCTTCCTGACCAGAGACAGGTAAGAGATTTTGCAGCAGACTGCGAGGCTCTGGGCACGATAAAGAAGGTCACGGAACTTCCCGAAATGCCTTTAACGGAAGACATATCAAGGTCAGAGGCGCTCAAAGTTCAAAGGGGAGGCATACTTGAACACTTCAGGATCTATGGGGGCACGCTGGCCGCTACTCCTGCATCTCTTCTGGCTCCGTTTTCCGTGGGCGGGGATCATTTTGAGATGGAACAGGGCAGCAGCTACCCAAGGGAGATACTTCTGGACTGGCTCGCGCAAAAAGGGTACGAGAGAAGCGAACTGGTCTGGTCTCCCGGACAGTTTGTATCCAGAGGCAGCATAATAGATATTTTTAGTCCTTCCGATCCTTATCCCGTAAGACTGGAGTTTTTTGACGATGAAATTGAAAGCATAAGGTTTTTTGACCCCGAAACACAAAAAAGCCTTCGTACAATAAATAAATGTTCCTTTAAAAGTCTCATATCAAAAAAGGAGACAGAGCTCGAAAAGTACCTTCCAAATGATATGAGAGTCATTTTCTTCGATCCCAAAGGACTTGATATGACGGCGGAGAATTCTGTCTGGCTGTGGCAGAATCTTGAACGCGACACGCAAAACGCCGTTCCGTGGAAAAAGTGGGAAGAACTCTGTGTTTTCTTTACGAAGTATAAAAGGATAAGGGTAACGAGAGATGCAACAAACACATCTTTCAGACTTGCCGTCAAACAGTTTCCACTTTTCAGAGGCAGACTCAGGGATGTTGAGCACTACTGCGAAGACCTTGCCAGAGAAGGCATTTCGGTAGAAGTATTCTCAGAATCGAAGCAGAACCTTTCATGGGCTGAGTCAAGGGGGTACCCGGCGGTCAAAGGAGTGCTCTCCGAAGGCTTTGTCGATACCCTGGCCCAAAAGGCAGTCCTGACGGATCTTGAACTTTCCGGAGTTTCGCTTTCGAGACGCAGGACTGAGGTCATAGCTCCGAGCGACTGGGGAGCCGGCCTGCTTCCGGGACAATGGGTCGTACATGATGATTACGGTGTCTCCAGATATTTGGGGCCGCAGACGATAGAGACAGACGAGGGGGAAGAAGAGTATCTGGTCCTGGAATTCGCCGAGGAAAGACGCCTTCTCATCCCGGTGCTCCATTTTTACAAAATATCTCCCTGGACACCTCTTCAGGGGCAGGAACCGCTCCCTGACAACCTGAAGGGGACACAGTGGAAAAAGGCCTCGGCCAAAGCTAAAGAGATGGCGGAAAAAGCCGCCAAAGAGCTTATCAGCATATATGCCGCAAGAGAGCTCACAAAGGGCCACTCTTTCCCGCCCAACAGGGAATTGATGAAGGAACTGGAGGATGGCTTTGTCTACACGGAGACCAGTGACCAGTTGAAGGCCATCCGCGATGTCGAGAATGACATGGAAAGGCCGGTCCCAATGGACAGACTGGTGGTGGGTGATGTTGGGTTCGGCAAGACAGAGGTGGCGATCAGGGCAGCCGGCAAGGCCGTCTTTGGCGGTAAACAGGTCGCGATAATGGCCCCGACTACGCTCCTTGCTCAACAGCATTATGAGACATTCTCTGCAAGGTTCGGCAGACTTCCCGTAAGGGTGGAGGTCGTTTCGAGGTTTGTTCCGATCTCTGGCCAGAAGAAAATACTGGAAGACCTCAAAGACGGCAAAGTCGACATAATAATCGGCACCCACAGGCTTCTCAGCGATGATGTCTTATTCAAAGACCTGGGGCTTGTCGTGGTGGATGAGGAGCATCGCTTCGGAGTCATGCACAAGGAACATCTGAAAAGGATGACGCCCGGGGTAGACGTGCTCATGCTTTCAGCCACTCCGATACCACGTTCGCTTTCCCTCTCCATCAGCGGACTCAGGGACATCTCGCTGCTTCAGACACCTCCTCAAAGGAGACTGCCGGTCCTTACCGTAGTGAGGCCGTGGTCAGAGGAACTGTTGAAAAGCGCTGTCCTGCGCGAGAAGAACAGGGGAGGGCAGGTCTTCTTCGTGCACAACAGGATAAATGACATCCATGAACGCACTGTCATGCTGAAGAGGCTGTTCCCGAAACTTACTATAGCAGTCGCACACAGCAGGACACCGGAAGCCCAGCTGGAGAATACGATGATGAAATTCTCGCTGGGAGAGATAGATATACTGGTATGTACGACTATCGTCGAAAGCGGTCTGGACATCCCGATGGCAAATACTCTCATAGTCGACGATGCTCACGAACTCGGACTTGCCCAGATGTACCAGCTGAGGGGCCGTGTCGGAAGAAGGGAAGAACAGGCATATGCCTTCCTCTTTTACCCCAACGATGTGCGCCTGTCCGTAGAGGCGAGCGAGAGACTTGAGGCCATTGCGGAGCTGGACGAACTTGGGGCAGGTTACAGTCTTGCACAGAGGGATCTTCAGATAAGAGGCGGGGGAGACCTCATCGGCATAGCCCAGCACGGAAATTCTACCAGGGTCGGATACCAAAAGTATTGCGACCTGCTTGCTGACGAGATCGCCAGGATAAAGGGGACAAAGAGAAAAGAGGCGGAGGTGGAGATAGGGTTCCCGGCAGCCATCCCCGGAAACTATATCCCGCAGGAAAACCTGAGGGTGACCCTTTACCGAAGGATGCTCAAGACAGACACGCCCGAGGAGGCGCTGGCGCTTAAGTATGAGACCACGGACCGTTACGGGAAATTGCCTCCGGTGCTTGAATTTCTGATGGATCTGACCTATGTCAGATCGGCGGCTCCCGATCTTCAGATCACGAAGATCTTATGCGGCAGCCATGAGACCGTCATACAGGGAGATCCCGACGGCGGATGGACCGACCTTGATCTCAGGCAGCCCTGGATCAGGTGGATCAATGGTTTTGTGGGACCAGGCGGATATGCGGGAATATGTACTTTGGCAGAACTGATAAGGGGAAAAATCGGGTAAATCTGCTAGAATATACGGGTTGGGAGGCGCCGTTATGACTCAAAAGCAGGCAACAGGAGAAAAATTTATAACACTTGTGGACGTTATGAAACGCCTCAGAGCCACTGACGGATGTCCTTGGGACAGAGAGCAGGACTATCTTTCATTAAGGCGCTATATAATCGAAGAAGCATACGAACTTATCGAGGCAATAGAGAACAGCAACAGAGACAACATCTGCGAAGAATGCGGAGATCTGCTGCTGCAGGTCGTTTTTGTTTCGGAGATCGCCGAGGAGCTTGGTGAGTTTGACATAGCCAATGTGATCGACCATCTGACAGAAAAACTGATAAGGCGTCACCCGCACGTGTTCGGAGACACGCATGTCAACGGTTCGGATGATGTATTGAAAAACTGGGAACAGATAAAAGTAGGGGAGAGACAGGCAAAAAAAGTCGATTCATCTCTTCTGGCAGGGATCCCAAGAGGGCTGCCGGGCCTTCTCAGGGCTTACAGGATACAGGAGAGGGCAGCCAAGGTGGGTTTTGACTGGCCGAATGGTGATCCCTCACCTGTAATTGCGAAGGTCGAAGAGGAACTGAACGAACTCAAAGACTGCATTGCAAACGGGGCCGCTCAGGAAGCGACGGAAGAAGAACTTGGCGACCTTCTCTTTGCCGTCGCGAACCTGTCGAGGCATCTGAAGGCAGATCCCGAGATAACGCTTCACAAGGCATGCGTAAAATTCAGCGAGAGGTTCCGTAAGGTGGAAGAGGAAGTGTCACTTTCAGGAAAAGAGTGGAGCGACTTCACCCTGGACGAGCTGGAAGATTTCTGGCAGAAGGCGAAGAGGCAGGACAACGGTGAAACTGTTGGACTGCAGTCCAACGTGAAGCAGTTGTGAAGACCGTCAAGCGGTCGGCAAGNNAGCAGTTGTAAGGACGTGCGGCCTCGCCGCGTGAAGTGCGACAGAAATATGTCGCGTGAAGCGATAGTGAAGCAGTGGTGAAGCGGTTGTAAGGGCAAAGGCCGCGAATTCTTGGCGGATGCTTTTTCCGCATGTCTTTAATGACTGCTCAGCCATTGCTCAGCAAATAGTTTTAAGAAGCTTTTAAGCGTCTATCGCGCTTGAAATAGACAGACCTACACAGGAGGAATAATCAATGACAGTACAGGAAAAGATAATGGATGCGATCAGCACGAAGGTATCCCCTGCGCTTCAGAGCCACGGCGGAGATGTATCTTTCGTCAGCTTCGACGAGGAGAGCGGGACTCTTTATGTAGACCTCGTGGGTTCATGTGGTACGTGCCCTTATGCGCAGGAGACCCTTCGCATGACTGTAGAAGCCGCGATAAAACAGGTCGTGCCTGAAGTAAAATCTGTAGTGAGAGCATAGCGCGGACAGGAATGACAGACCGCACAGAGACAGAGATCAATATGACGGAAAACGGCCTGACTCCGCTCACATCCCGCGACGAGTCCATTGTGAGACTGCTGGCGGGACACGAAGAGATACTTCGTATGGTCGAGCAGACGTTTCCTGTCAAGATCTTTGCAAGAGGAGCAAGCCTTTTGATAAAGGGAGAAGATGAAGACCTCATCAGAAGGCTTGAAAACCTCCTTACCCAGTTTGCCGAACTCGCTTTGAACGGCCAGAAGCTTTCTTCGGCTGAGATAAGGTATGGGTTGAATCAGATATCAGCAGGAGAAAGCGTAAATTTAAAATCTCTTTACGATGAAGTTGTCTGCGTAAGCAACAGAGGGAAACCGATACGTCCCTATACGAACGGACAGAAGGAATACACCCGTGCGATAAGGGAGAATGATGTGACCTTTGCCATAGGACCTGCCGGAACGGGGAAGACATACCTGGCAGTAGCGCAGGCCGTTGCCTTCCTTAAGTCAGCAAGGATAAGCAGGATCGTACTCGTAAGGCCTGTTGTCGAGGCAGGCGAACGCCTCGGTTACCTTCCGGGTGACTTGATGGACAAAGTTGAACCATACCTGAGACCCCTTTACGACGCGTTTTACGATCTTCTTCCGACCGAGAAGTTCAACAGATATTTTGAGAAGGGCATCATTGAACTTGCACCGCTTGCATATATGCGAGGAAGGACTCTGAACGACTGCTTTATCATCCTGGACGAAGCGCAGAACACTACCCCGGAACAGATGAAAATGTTTCTCACCAGGCTTGGCTTCGGATCAAAAGCTGTCATCACCGGAGACATAACCCAGGTAGACCTTCCGTCAAACAAGGAATCCGGACTGAAGACTGTACAGAATATCCTTAATGATATCCCGGGCATCGCTTTCGTCAGATTGAGCAATCGTGACGTCGTGCGCCATGAGATAGTCCAGCGGATAGTGAGGGCTTACGAAGACCATGAGCAACGGAGAAAGACGCCAGACAGCAGCAATTAAAAAATCAATATCCCAGATCAGGGCAGACCTTGAACTCAAAGCATCGGACAGTCAGCATGCGGTATTCAGAATAATACTGCTTGCTGTTGCTTTGTTTCTTATTACAGGCAACTGGCTTTTTATTGACAGACATGAAAATTACCGTATCGGATATCCTTCCGCGAAGACCTACTTCGCACTGACGTCATCAAGATACGAAGACAGGGCGGCCACACTCGAACTTCGCCAGAGAGCTGCGTCAAGGATCATAGACGTGATGGTCCGGGATGAGAAAATAGCGGCGGAGGTCTCCGCGAAGATCGAATCCCTCAAGTCGGGAGACTTTTCACGCGTCCTCGAAAATCCCCTGCTGGAACTCTTTTCCGGACTTCCCAAGCTGACACAGACGAATATTATTGATACGGTGGTCGCGGTCGCGGAAAAGATCATGAACAAGGCCGAGGACAGGGATGAACAGACGGCGCTCATATGGAAGGAGTTGTCGGGGTACAGGCTTTCTCAGTCCGATAAAAATGTGGTCTTTCAGATACTTGATAAGATCCTCAACCCTTCGCTGAACAGCGATGCGGAAATGGCGTCGAGGCTGAGGGAGGACGTGGCGGTACAGATTCCCCCGGTAATCAGGGAAATACGCCCCGGAGAGGTCCTTGTACAGAAAGGGCAGGTCATAACCCCATCGCTTGCCAAACTACTTGAGTCTCAGGGATATCCTGACTCAAGGTTCCCATACAAACATCTGATCTTCGTACTTGTAGCAATCATAATATGGAGTTTCTGGCCCGTGTGGATAGAGAGCGGCCTCAAAGAAAAATTTTCACTCCGTCAGTGGGTATATATCGCAGTGATCCTGTCCGTCTGCTGGGCGCTGGAACTCATGTTTGCAAAGATAGGCGGCTACTCCATGGCGGTCCTTGGCATGACAGGATGGCTCTGTCTTACTCTTCCCGTGTCGCTCTCCTACCACATCGTGCTCGGCGGAGGGATCATAAGCGTGATGATCGCGTTTGGGACAAACCCGGGAATAATCGCGCTTGGATGTATTCTGGCGGTCTTTTCGGCCGCAATAGGAAGGGTCCTCTTTATCGACCCGCCGAATCACAGGGTGACTATCTGGAGAAACCTTTTTTTCTTAGGTCTCTGTCTTGGGGCAGTTTCAGTTTCTGTACACTGGGGATTAGGGTTATTTTATAATTATAGGCTGCCAATACTCTCGATCGTCTTCAGCCTTTTCTGGAGCACTATGGTCATTGCGCTCCTTCCGATCTGGGAGAACCTCTTCGATGTGATCTCGCCTCTTCGCCTGCTCGAGCTCAGCCATCCCTCCCAGCCGCTGCTTAAAAGGCTACAGATCGAAGCTCCGGGTACATATCACCATACTCTGATGGTAGGCACATTGGCGGAAGCGGCTGCGGACAAGCTTATGATGAACGGACTTCTGGTCAAGGCCGGTGCGTACTATCACGACATAGGCAAACTGAAAAACCCGAAATATTTTGTTGAAAACCAGGTAAGCGGTGAAAACATCCATGACGGTCTCTCTCCTACGCTCTCAGGACTTGTCCTTATATCCCATGTACGCGACGGAATTGAGATCGCGGAAGAGACGAAGCTGCCTAAGACCCTTAGAAGGTTCATAGCCGAACATCACGGGACGACAGTGCAGAAGTATTTTTATGAAAAGGCCCGTGCCATGGATGAAAACATCTCTGAGGAGCAGTTCAGATATCCGGGTCCCAACCCTCAGTCCAGGGAAACTGCCCTTGTAATGCTCGCTGACTCTGTCGAGGCCGCAGTAAAAGCAAAGAACAAGTCTTTTGACAATATCCGGGACCTGAGGCTTCTCGTGCAGAACGTAATAAAACAGAAGGCGGAGGCGGGACAGCTTAAGGACGTTGACTTTACGATGCATGATATGGCAGTGATCGAATCATCGTTTATCGATATACTGAGATCCACATACCACTCCCGCGAAGTAAAGGAGATATCCGAGTCTATCCGGGCAGCCGCCGAAAAGAAGGGACAGTCGAAGCATAATGATCGTTGAAATAATCGCAGACGGCAAAGAACTTCTTTGCGGAACTGTCCCTGCCGATGCGGATGCTTTTCTTAAGAAAACAGAGGATCTTTATGCGTGGCAGCTGAAACAGGAGGGAGTCCTCCCGGATAGCTGCAGCCGCGCAGAGGTGTCTTTATCCATTGTTGCGCCCGAGAGGATCAGAGAACTCAATCTCAGATACAGAGGATCAGACACGCCGACTGATGTGCTCTCCTTCCCGCTTTGGGAAGATGATCAGAAGTTCGTTCCTCCCGATAGGTGGGAGTGCATACCGCTTGGTGACATAGTCATATGTCCGGAAAAGATAATGGAAAACGCGTCAGAAAACAGCAGGATCTACATGAAGGAACTGGTGCTCGTGCTCTCCCACGGTCTTCTGCACCTTATAGGATATGACCATTGCGACGAAGATTCGGAGAGGACCATGTGGGCGCTGCAGGACAGGATGGTAGATAAGTTTTTTGCCGGAGGGGATGACGGAAATGGCAGACAATAAAAGTATCGATTTCGATGCCGGAGCTCTTCTGAGCGAGGCAAAGAAGGCTGCGAAGAGGGCCTATGCTCCATACTCCGGTTTTTCTGTCGGCGCATCCATTCTTTTTGAAGATGGAAGCGTCGTTTCAGGCTGCAATGTTGAAAATGAAAGCTACGGCCTTTCCATATGCGCGGAAAGAAATGCGATGACCACTGCAGTGTACAAAGGCGGTCTCAAGCCGATAGCTATAGCGATAGTCGGCACAGAAGGCACAATGTGTCCCCCGTGCGGAGCCTGCAGGCAGTTTCTGTCAGAATTCAACGAAGAGATGCACGTCGTTCTCGAAGACAGAGGCAAGCCTGTCATTTACAAGCTCAGCGACCTGCTTCCGCTTCGGTTCAAGCTGACGGGGAAAGGAGAGATCGAAGATGACAGAGATGAAAAGTGAAGAATTTGAATACAGGTGCGGGTTCGTTGCCCTTTTGGGCAGGCCGAATGTAGGCAAGTCCTCACTGATCAACACCCTCCTCAAGGAAAAGGTGGCTGCCGTCTCATCCAAGCCTCAGACGACCCGGAACGCCATACGGTGCATAATGACCACCGCAAAGGAACAGATAATATTTGTCGACACGCCCGGCATACATAAACCGAAGAACGTGCTCGGCGATTTTATGTTGAACGAAGCCGAAAAAGCTCTTTCCCAGGTGGATCTGATATGTTTCGTGGTCGAGGCCGGTGACAGCCGCATCAGGGAGGAGGAGGACCTGATAATGGAGATCCTTTCAAAGTGCGGTCTTCCGGTCGTGCTTGCTGTCAATAAGGTCGACAAGTTGGCTGACCCCGAGCTTTTCTGGAAAACGGTCGAAATGTATGAGACGCGGATAATGCCGGCTGCAGTAGTCCCGATCTCTGCAAAAAAAGGTACGAATATAGATGTTTTTATCGACACGCTGAGCAAGATGCTTCCGATACAGCCTCCCATATACCCTGCGGACATGCTTATGGATACGACAGAACGCTTCCTTGCCGCAGAGGTGATAAGAGAAAAGATCCTTAAGTTCACGGATCAGGAAGTGCCGCACGGAACAGCGGTCGTCGTTGAGGAGTTCAGGAGCCCGGAGGAGTACCCGGAACTGAAGACATGTGAAATAAGGGCTACCATAGTTGTCGACCGCGAAGGCCAGAAAGCGATAATAATAGGCAGAGGCGGCGCAAAGCTCAAAACGATCGGTATGGCGGCAAGAAAAGACCTCGAAGAGAAATTTGGTTACCCGATCTATCTTCAGCTTTGGGTCAAGGTAAAGCCGGGCTGGAGAAAATCGCAGGAAGAACTCAGACGTCTGGGGTATAGTTTTTGATATCATCATTTGAGAAGGATAAACTTACACAAGGGCATTACTCGCAGGTCGGGACCGTCTTGCAGAGAAGGGATTCCTCAGGAGAGGGGCAGTCCCTTCTGCTGTTTTTAAGGGACATGGGACCGGTCTGGGTAAGCGCCCCTGCATCAAAGACGAAGTGCAGGTTCGGGGGCGCCACGGAACCGCTGGTCTGGGCAGAGTTCACCCTGTATCAGAGTCCGTCCAGGCTCTATCTTCAGGGAGCGGAGATCAGGGAGGACTTCATATCGCTCAGATCTTCCGCGGAAAAACTCAAGACGGCCCTGAGGATCTACAAGAGGCTGACAGGTGTCCTGCTAACAGGCCATGAAAGCAATAATATACTTACTCTACTGTGGTCTGCGATGGTGTTGCTAAAAGAAAACTGCCCGGTTGAGATTGTTGAATACAGATTTACCTGGAGGCTCCTGAAAGAGATCGGCCTTGCGCCTTCGCTCGGATACTGCGTTAAGTGCGGTTCCAAACTTGAGTGCGGTGCCGTATGGACAAAGGACGGCCTTGTATGCCCCTCCTGTTCCGGTCCGGCCCAAGAGGATATCTGCAGTGAAGATCTGTCCAATCTAAGGCTTGCCGCAATGCTCAGCCATGACAGATTCATCGGCTGGTCAAAGGGCCGGGAAAAATCATCATTATTTACCGTTCAATTAAAAAAACTGCTTACTTTTTTCAATGATATAGATTAAAATTCATCGAATATAGTCTTTGTAATACTGAAGGAGGCAGCAGCTAGTGAATTTTCAGGAGATCGTAATGCGCCTTGAGAGTTATTGGGCATCACAGGGATGTGTCGTCCAACAGCCTTACGACATAGAAGTCGGGGCCGGAACGATGAACCCCGCCACAACGCTTAGGGTCCTGGGGCCCGAGCCGTGGCGCGTGGCCTATGTGGAACCATCAAGGAGACCGACTGACGGCAGATACGGTGAAAACCCGAACAGACTTCAGCACTATTACCAGTATCAGGTAATAATCCAGCCGGCACCCGACAACATCCAGGAGATGTATCTCGAAAGCCTCAAGGTGCTTGGCATAGATCCTGCCGAGCATGACATACGGTTCGTCGAGGATGACTGGGAAAATCCGACCACAGGAGCCTGGGGCCTTGGATGGGAGGTATGGCTTGACGGGATGGAAGTGACTCAGTTCACATACTTCCAGCAGATGGGTTCGCTTGATATGGATGTCGTGCCCGCCGAGCTTACGTACGGGATCGAACGCATAGCGATGTTCGTCCAGAAGGTGGACAATGTCTACGACCTCGAATGGGTCGGCAATGTCAAATACGGAGATGTTCACCACAAGGGAGAAGTCGAACATTCAACATACAACTTCGAAGTCGCGAGCACGGATATGCTGTTCCAGCTCTTCAACATGTACGAGGCCGAATCCAAAAAGATCCTTGAAAGAGGCCTTGTCCTCCCCGCCTATGATTATGTGCTCAAATGCTCCCATTCCTTTAACCTTCTCGACGCACGGAACGCTATAAGCGTAACTGAGCGCACCGGCTACATAGGAAGGGTCAGGGCGCTTGCAAGTGCATGCTGCCAGGCATATCTCGAACAGAGGGAAAAGATGGGACATCCCCTGATGGGAAAGTTTGACAAATTTGAAAAAGCTGAAGGAGGCACAAGATAATGTCCGCAAAAGACCTTCTTTTTGAAATAGGCACGGAGGAGATCCCTGCCAGATTTATGCCCAAAGCGCTGGCCGATATATGCCAGTATGCGGGAGAAGAGTTTGCCTCCGCCCATATCGAGCATTCCCGGATCAAGGCGGAATGCACCCCGCGCAGGATAGTGCTTGCTGTCGAAAAACTTTCCGCTGCCCAAAGCGACAGCGTTGAGGTCTTCAAGGGCCCGCTCAAAGCTCAGGCGTTCGATGACAACGGAAATCCGACAAAAGCGGCTGAGGGGTTTGCCCGCAGCAAGGGTGTGAGTGCCGCGGATCTGAAAGTCAAGGAGATCGGCGGAGCGGAGTATGTCGTCGCGGAAAAAATTGAAAAAGGTCAGGCAACGGAGTCTGTCCTTCCTCAGATACTGGACAGGATCATCAGGCGTCTTTCGTTCCAGAAGAGCATGTACTGGGCCGATCCTTCGGTTCGTTTCGCCCGTCCGGTCAGATGGATCGTGGCCCTTTACGGCGGATCGGTCATAAAAGTTGGATTCGGAAACGTCGAAAGCGGAAACGTATCGAGAGGGCACAGGTTCATGGGAGCCGGCTCGGTGGTGATCAATGACCCTTCGGAATACAAAAGGCTTATGAAGGAAAATTTTGTCATTACCGACCCTGAAGAGAGAAAGGAAATGATCCTTGCGGGCATAGCCTCTGTAGAAAAGGAACTTGGCGCCAAGGTAGAGGTAGACCCCGATCTTCTGGAGGAGAACGTACACCTCAACGAATACCCCGTAGTATTCTACGGGAGCTTTGACAAGGAATTCCTAGAGATACCGGAAGAAGTCCTCGTCCTTTCTATGGCAAAAAATCAGAGGTACTTCCCTGTAAGGGATAAAGATGGCAGGCTTATGGCCAACTTTGTTGGGGTAAGCAACAACATCGCAAAAGACATGAACGTAGTAAGAGAGGGCAATGAGAGGGTACTCAGGGCAAGGCTCTACGATGCCGCCTTCTTCTGGAAGGAAGACCTTCAGAAGTCCCTTGACGACCTTGCTGCAGAGCTGAGATCAGTAACTTATCAGGAACAGCTGGGATCAGTCTACGACAAGGTCCAGAGGACGAAAAAACTTGCGCTCTGGCTTACTGAGGCGCTTTCTTTCGGTGAGTGGAGGCCTGCCGTTGAAAGGGCTGCCGATATCGCGAAGGCTGACCTTGTGACGAGCATGGTCTATGAATTTGCTGACGTTCAGGGAGTAATGGGACGTGAGTATGCCAGAAAGGCTGGAGAACCCGAGGATGTGGCCATGGCTCTTTATGAGCAGTATCTGCCCAGATTTGCGGGGGACAGCATCCCATCTGCTCCGGCAGGGGCGCTCATAGGCATCGCAGACCGAGCGGACACGCTGGCTGCCATCTATAAGATCGGACTCGAGCCGACCTCCTCTCAGGATCCCTACGGACTTAGAAGGGCAGCGAGGTGCATCAACGAGATAATATGGGGATTCCCGCTCGATATTGACATATACCTCCTGCTGGAAAAAGCGGCATCGCCGTTTTCCATTGATAAGGAAACGCTTGACAGGATCAGGTCCTTTGTGCGCCAGCGCCTCCAGGTACAGCTCAGGGAAAAAGGATTCAGACATGAAGTAGTTGAGCTTGTCCTGCAGACGATCTCAAACCGTCCGCTTCAGGCATACAGAATGGCTGAGACGCTGCAGAAGCGGAGCGATGAGGTCTGGTTCACCGACCTTATCACTGCGGCTGTCAGGGTCAAAAATATCCTGAACAAGGCCGGGAGCGTGCCGGGAGAAGTGGATCCGTCACTGCTTGTTGAAGGAGCCGAAAAGGAACTTTATGAAAAGCTCCTCATCCTCGAGGAAGAGGTGACCAGTGCGGTCGATAGATGCGACTGGGAAAAACTGGCCTCTGTGCTTGCGGAACTTGCGCCCGTCATCGCAGGCTTTTTCAATGACGTCCTGGTGATGGACGAAAACCTATCAGTAAGGAACAACAGGCTTGCCCTTCTTGGCAAGTGCAGTGATTTCTTCCTTATGGTCGGAGATTTCAGTCTGTTGAAATAAAAATAGGGGATATTTGATCATAGACATGCCAGTCATACTTACTTTGGGGAGGTCACAGGATGCTCGAGGCTAAAAAGTATATCTACGATTTCAGCGAAGGTGACGCAGGGATGAAGATCCTGCTTGGCGGCAAGGGGGCGAACCTTGCCCAGATGTGGAAAATAGGGCTTCCGGTGCCTCCTGGGTTCATAATAACGACTGAAGCATGCCATGAATATTGGAAGGAGCAGGACTTTATCCTGAGCATATGGGATGACATCAAGGCTGCCGTTGCCAGGGTCGAAGCTCTTGCCGGAAAGATGTTCGGCAGGGAAAAAGATCCTCTGCTTGTCTCGGTCCGCTCCGGAGCGCCGGTATCTATGCCCGGAATGATGGACACCATCCTCAACCTAGGCCTCAACGACAAAACGGTCAAGGCCCTTGCGGAGGCCTCCGGTGATGAGCGTTTCGCTTATGACAGCTTTCGCCGTTTTATCCAGATGTTCTCTGATGTCGTATTGGGCGTTGAGCTTGCAAGTTTTGAGGCCAAATTAAAAGAGAAAAAGGTAAAATACGGCGTCAAAGACGACAATCAGCTTTCAGCTGAAGCGCTGAAGGAGCTTGTCGGGGAATACAAGATGATAGTTAAGGAGGCGGGGAAGGACTTCCCTGTAGATCCATGGCAGCAGCTCAGGCTTGCGATAGATGCCGTATTCAGGAGCTGGAACACACCCAGGGCTGTGACATACAGAAAGATCAACAACATACCTGAGTCATACGGTACCGCCGTTTCTGTTGTGACGATGGTCTTCGGGAACCTCGGGGACGACTGCGGTACCGGAGTTTGCTTCACCAGGAGCCCTTCGACCGGAGAAAACAGACTTTTCGGTGAGTACCTGATCAACGCACAGGGTGAGGACGTCGTTGCGGGGATAAGGACGCCTGTTGAGATATCGCAGCTTGCGACTGCAATGCCCGATGTCTATAAGGAATTCTGCCGGATCGCCAAACTCCTTGAGGAACATTACAAAGACGCACAGGACATAGAGTTTACCGTCGAACGCGGCAAACTCTACATACTGCAGACGAGGAACGGAAAAAGGACAGCCGCGGCGGCTGTAAAAGTCGCGATGGACATGTACAGGGAAGGCCTGATCGATGAGAGGACAGCCGTGGAAAGGGTCGCTCCCGAACAGGTCGAACAGCTGCTCCATCCTCAGATAGACCCGAAGGCAAAGGTTGTGCCGCTCGTAAAAGGACTTCCCGCCTCACCGGGGGCAGCAGCCGGTTATGTGGTCTTTGACGCGGACGAAGCGGCGGAACGCGGGAAGAACGGAGAGAAAGTCATACTTGTCCGTCCGGAGACCACCCCGGATGACATACACGGTCTCTTTGCCGCCCAGGGCGTAGTCACTGCGCACGGAGGCATGACGAGCCATGCGGCGGTCGTGGCGAGGGGACTTGGGAAACCGTGTGTCTCCGGCGCTGAGAGCATCAGGATCAATCTGGCCGCGGAGAACTTTACTGTCGGTGAGACAACGGTAAACAAAAATGATTTTATTACAATAGACGGCACAAAGGGAGAAGTCATACTCGGAGAAGTCAAACTCATGGAACCTCAGTTTGACGAAGACTTCCGCGAATTGCTGAAAATGGCGGACAGGATCTCAACACTTGAGGTCTGGGCAAATGCAGATACACCGGAAGATGCAAGAAGAGCGAGAGGTTTCGGAGCAAAAGGAATAGGGCTTTGCCGTACCGAACATATGTTCATGGCCCAGGACAGGCTTCCCGTCATGCAGGACATGGTCGTTGCATCGACCCTTGAAGAGAGGCTTGAAGCCCTTAAGAAACTTGAAGAGATGCAGGAAGAAGATTTCTACGGCATTTTCGATGCCATGGACGGTCTGCCTGTAACGGTAAGGCTCCTTGATCCTCCGCTGCATGAATTTCTTCCGAAACTTCCAGACCTTGATAAGGAATTGAAAAACCTTCCGGAGGGAAGTCCGGAAGCCGAGGCTGTAAAGATCACGACAGCGCGGGTACACGAGCTTCACGAAGCCAACCCGATGCTCGGTTTCAGGGGATGCCGCCTTGGCATCATCTACCCCGAGATATATGAAATGCAGGTAAGGGCCATATTCAAAGCAGCCTGCAGGCTTGTAAAAGAGGGCAAGCATCCTGTGCCTGACATCATGATCCCGCTCGTGGCGACGAAAGAGGAAATGAGGATTCTGAGGGTGATGGTGGACAGCATCGCTCCGGTGATAATGAAGGAATACGGCTGTCAGGTTGAATACATGGTAGGTACAATGATAGAGCTCCCGAGGGCTGCAATGGTCGCAGATCAGCTTGCCCAGCATGCGCAGTTCTTCAGCTTCGGGACGAATGACCTGACTCAGACGACCTTTGGCTACTCAAGGGATGACGCGGAAGGGAAATTCCTGGGTCAGTATGTCGCCGAAGGGATACTGCCGCAAAATCCGTTTGCGGTCCTCGATCGTGACGGAGTTGGAGGCCTGATGGAGATAGGCGTTGCAGGAGGCCGTAAAGTCAACCCGTCGATACAACTGGGAATATGCGGTGAACACGGAGGTAACCCTTTAAGTGTAGCCTTCTGCCATAAACTCGGTCTGAACTACGTCAGCTGTTCGCCCTTCAGAGTTCCTGTATCAAGGCTGGCCGCGGCACATTCCGCGCTTGGGCTGATTAAATAGGGGACAGCCGCAGGGGCAAAAGGCCTGACCTTCCTGTATAATTGACGGCAGAGCTTTTGCTCTGCCGTTTTTATATTATTGGACCGGGGATGATCGACTTGGAGACCCGCCTTCGTTGGGAAGAGATCGAAAGACAAATACTGTCTCCGCATGCAGCTCTGTCTTCGCAAAGCAGGGGCAGACTCAAAGAGGAGGAACCATGCTCTGTAAGGACATGCTTTCAGAGAGACAGAGACAGAATAATCCACAGCAAATCATTCAGAAGGCTGAAATACAAGACACAGGTCCTTCTGCTTCCTGAGGGAGACCATTACAGGACAAGGCTCACCCATACGCTCGAAGTTTCCCAGATAGCAAGGACGATATCAAGAGCGCTTCTGCTCAACGAGGACCTTACCGAGGCAATAGCTCTCGGTCATGATCTCGGCCATACACCGTTCGGCCATATGGGTGAAAAAGTACTCGATTCGCTGGCAAAAGAACATGGTCTCGGCGGTTTCCACCACGCAGCACAGAGCCTCAGGGTGGTCGACTGCCTGGAAAAGGACGGAAAGGGACTTAACCTCACATGGGAAGTCAGGATGGGGATACTGCAGCACTCCAAAGGGCAGGTCGATGTGCGCTCGGGTTTTGACCTTGCCGAACCATCGTCGCTCGAGGCCTGGGTGGTCAGGATATCCGATTCTGTCGCGTACCTGAACCATGACCTAGACGATGCGCTGAGGGCAGGCATCGTATCGGATCACGACATCCCGGAGTGTGTCATAAAAAAAATGGGAGCTTCTCACTCGCAGAGGATCAACTCCCTGATAATGGATATTATTGAAAACAGCAAGGAGAGCAGGCCGACCTTCAGTCCTTCCATGCTTGCCTCCATTGAGACACTCAGGGGATTCCTCTATGAAAGTGTCTACAGACATGCAAACGCTCAGATCGAAGACTCAAGAGTGGAGCATGTCCTGGAAGCGCTGTTCAGATACCGCATAGAAAAATGCAAAGACGACCCTCAGGGAGCGGCAGATTTTATTTCCGGCATGACAGACAGATTTGCCCTTCAGCTCTTTCAGGACATTTACGTCCCATCTCCCTGGCCCAAGGGAAGGACATATCAGCCAGACTGAGGATCGGTCTATTCGATGATCTTATACTTTTTGAGAAGCTCCTGATACCTGGCTTCCATCTGTTCTGCTTCGCTCGGATCCTTTTTGTAGGGATCCGAATTTTTTACCGGAGCCTTTGCATGTTCAGTGTCTTTTGTCTTCTTCGTAGCGACAGGCGTATCGGCTGTCTGTCCCTGAACATCCTGATCTGATGCCGAAGGCTCCTGAGAGAGGCCTCTCATCGCGTATTTGTAATGCGTCATTTCATCGTCGATGGGAGCAAGGACGAGCTGCGGAGCGTTCTCATCGGCCCTTGCCGCAGAGAGGCTGCCTCCGTGCCACGGACAGTATGATATCGGCGCGTGGCCGGCCGGAAGCAGTATGTTCGCAGCGGGACATCCGGACGAAGCAAGAAACCCGGTCTTCTTACATACGTTCACAGACTCGACGCCAGCATCAGGCGGGAGTATAAAGGTTTGGGGAAGTTTGAGCTTTTTTACGGCAAAGGAGACAAATTCCTTCCATACAGGTACCGCTGCCACTGTGCCGGTCGTCTTGCCGCCGAGGGGCGTATGGTCGTCGTTACCAACGTAGACTACAACGACGAGCCCCGGTATGCCGCCCGCAAACCATGCGTCTGTCCAGTCATTCGTCGTTCCCGTCTTGCCAAATGTCTGATATCCCTCCACCTTTGCCTTTGCGCCGGTCCCCCAGAGGGCTACCTGCTCAAGCATCGACCTTGTCGTGACCGCGGTCGTCACTGAAATGGCATTTGTGATCTTGGGGCCGTTCTGTTCGAACGATTCGCCGTTTTTCCCCTTTACCTCTTTTATCCCGTATGGCTCCACCTTATAACCGTTGTTTGCAAACGTGGAGTAGGCCACCGACATTTCGAGAGGGGTAACGCTTGCCGTACCCAGAGCAAGAGAGAGGTCTTCCGGAAGGTGTGGGGTAGTGATCCCGATCCTTCTGGCCATGTCTACCACCCTGCTTACGCCGTCTATCTGTGCAAGCCTTACAGCTACAGTGTTTATCGACCTTGCAAGTGCATCCATAAGGGTTACTTCTCCGTCATACTTGCCGCCGTAGTTTCCGGGCTCCCAACCGTTGGGGAAGAGAAGCGGGGCATCCAGCAGATGGTCTACCGCCCTGTATCCGTTTTCCAGCGCGGTCGCATATACTACCGGCTTGAATGCTGAACCGGGCTGACGGAAAGCCTGGGTGGCCCTGTTGAATTTGCTTGCGTCGAAGTCCCTGCCGCCGACCAGGGCCAAAATCTCCCCAGTGTTTGGATCCAGCGCCACGAGGGCTCCTTCATGCTTCATCTTTGAAACGAGTTCTTCAGCCTTTTTTTGGAGGTCAAGGTCTATCGTTGTGTAAACGCGCAGTCCTCCTCTGTAGACCTGTTCCGTACCATATTTGGGGAGCAGTTTGTTGAAAAGTATGTAGGAGACGAAGTGAGGCGAGTCCTTGAGGAAGAGGCTGCTTTTGCTCGCTTCCCTTTTCAGGAGTTGCGGCTGTTCTCTGACGCCGGTGTCATAGTCTGATTTTGATATCCAGTCGAGGTCGAGCATCCTCCTGAGCACATACTCTCTTCTTGCTGCCGACATGTCTGAATTCCTGTAAGGACTGTATGTTTCGGGCGCCGCAACAAGGCCGGCAAGTATCGCGGATTCCGTTATCGTAAGCTGGGACGGCGATTTGCCGAAATAATTCTTTGACGCGGAATCGATACCGTAAGCCCCGTGTCCCATGTAAATGGTATTCAGGTACATTTCAAGAAGCTGGTCCTTGGTGTATATCCTTTCAAGCCTCAGTGCGAGGATCGCCTCTTTTGCCTTCCTGACGATGGTCTTCTCTTTTGTCAGAAAAAGATTTCTCGCAAGCTGCTGCGTTATCGTGCTTCCGCCCTGTCTCGCTCCGCGATGGAAAATATCTACGATCCCTGCCCTTAATATCGCGACAGGTCTTATTCCGGAATGATCGTAAAATTTGTCGTCTTCGGCAGCAAGGATCGCTTTCACCATCCACGGGGAGACAGCATCAAGCTTGACCCAGTTCCTGTTTTCCTGGAAAAGCCTCGTGACGACCTTTTCGTTCCTGTCGTACACTATCGTTGCCAGACTGGGCTCGTGGCCGAGTATCTCTTCGGAGGTGGGGAGCGACTGGGATATGTCCCTGATGAACAGGGCAATAAAAATAGCCAGCACCGCCGCAGCTATGGCAGCGATGAGGGCTATGTGAGAAAATATCCTGTTGAAAATCTTTTTATTCTTTCCCTGTTTCTTTTTCTTGTCGAGAGAAAAGTTTTTGTCGTTGAACTGCATCAAAAGCATGACGTTAATGTCCCCCAGTCATAAAATGGACCCGGTGTTCTTCATCGGATCACAGTCGTCGGTCACAGTAAACTACCATTTATATATAAATTATAACACGGTAAAATTTGCAATTTTTTGCCGGCTGCCGGAGTGTGCCTGTCTGCGTCGGATGGGATCCGAAAGGTACGACAGATCCATAAATATCAGCCATCTGAAGAAGTCGGCAGCTTGTTTATGCTTTAGGTGCGGATTTTTCCAAAAAAAAATTCAAAAACAGGCTTGCATTTTCATCGAAAGCGTAGTATATTACCACCTGTCGCCGTTGCGAGCAGAATTTATTCCGGCACACGGTGATACTGAACCTTGCCAATTGAATACAGTACGTAAGGAAATAAGCGAACGAGATCAGGAATCAAACGGAGAGTTTGAT